>NZ_CP036276.1:440000-740000 GCF_007747995.1 Symmachiella dynata
GGCAACATTTCTCACCGGGCTGCGGCCGGCGCGGTGGTACGGTTCGCGGCTGCTGCCGTTGGCGGGATGTGGTCTGCTGGTGTGGGTCCTGATTGGTGTGCCGCAGTGGTGGGTCTACGGGTTTGCACCGCTGCTCGTGTTCTGCGGGTTACTAGTGGGGGTGATTCTGTATGTCGGCGACGTCCGCGATTACACATGAGAGGCAGTCATGAAACGCAAGTATTCGTTGTTCCGTAGTTTGGTGTTGACGCTCTTAATGACGTTGCCGCTTTTTATTGGAATCGCGGCATTGGTTGGCTTCACCGGTGAATCGTGGAAGGAATACAAACGGTATCGCCGCAGCGTGGAGCCGCAGGGCTGGTCGGTCTATACGCGATTGGTCGTTCTCCGCGACGGGACCCCGGCCATTGAAGAACAGATCCGTCATGAGAACCGTTACCAGCAAAAAATGATGACGTTGGAGGGTGTTGAGCTCCCGCGCGATGCGGAGCGTTTGCGGGGAATCTACCTGCAAGATGATCTCGATGCACAGTCCAGACGGCTTCGACTTCAAGAGCGGTTGTTTACTCCAACCGAAGCTCTGAGGCCCAATCCGCCGCCCCATTTTTACGATCCCAACCGCCCCGGTCATGTGTGGCTGTTTCGCGAGTCGGACCAGAATGCAGGCAAGTATTATTTGGTCAATATCGATCGTGATTTTCAGCAGATCGAGCGTTATTTCGACCGCAACGGCATCCGCGATGACGAACCGGGCGCCGAGTCCAGTTTTAGCGAGCCGTTGGGGGTGATCGAGTCGGACGGTGTAATCGTGTTCCAATCGGGACCAGAGATCGTGGCGATTGACTTTAAGAATCAATCGGTCACACAAATCAGTGACGACACGGCCTTAAGGTGGGGCTTTCGTAAGGGGTATGGCGAAGGCGATTACCGCCGCGAGGTCATTTTGGTGTCCAAGAATAAAATTCAGACGATCGACTTTTCCGGCAACGAAGTGAACTCCTATGCGGTCGAGGGTCGTCGTGACGTCGAGTTATTCGTCACCGAAGACGATCATTTGTTAGTCAAAATGTACTCGAAACCGGTAGCAGAATCGACAACTGAAGGTCGCGTTAATATTTGGACGGAATCACTGTTTGAACTGCAGAACGACGGCCAAAAAAGTGAGTTAGAACAATACACGCGCCAAACACCTCGCTCTGCGCCGCTTGCAGAGACGGCAGGAATGCGCGCGGTTGATTGTTTCATCGGTCAAACGGGGTTAGGGATCATGTTTCCCGGGCCCGGCGTGTTGTTCTGTATTGAGTCGACGGGGGCCTACCTTGCCTCGCAGTACGAAAGTCGCCATGTCAAATTTGCAGAGAATTGGCAGCGGATTCACGCTCAGAGCCCCTGGGCGTTTCCCATGTCGGCATTTTTTGGCGCTATCGCCGCCTATTTTTGCTACAGTCGTCAGCGGCGGTATCAGGCTCGGTGGACGAAGACTTGGACGGTGTTTGTGTTTCTGTTTGGGCCGGCGGGGTATTTGGCGTGGCGGTGGCATCGGGAGTGGCCGCCGCCCGAGTTGGTGGGGGTGACGCGCGAGGAATTCGAGGGGCCGGCGGTGAATGGGTTGGAGGTGTTTGCTTAGCAGCGGGTGAGTTACATTACTTAGAAAACTAGGGGGTAGAAATCATGCATGCACTCTGCACATTGACCTTTATGGTGTTGTTGACGTTGGTGACGAGCACCGCTCAGGCGGAGGGATTGATCCATCAGCTACCCAAAGACGGCGCTTGGGTTCGATACGATGTTAGCGGCGAAGCCAAGGGACCCGATGGGGCTGTCAAGGCGACTCTCAAGGGGACGCTCACGATCAGTTCAGTCGGCGAAACAACGGTCGATAACGAAAAATGCCGCTGGATCGAACTCGATACCCAAATCGACTTCAAAACAAATGGGGGACGTGAAGGCAAACAGAGCGAGGTTTTGAAGCTCCTCATTCCGGAAAAATTCCTGACAAAAAATCAGAACCCGATTGACCAAGTCTTGAAAGCGTACAAGAAGAATTCGCAGGGCACGATTCAGCAACTTGACCCCAAAGACTCGTCGGGGCGTAGCTTTCAAGGGATGGACGAATTTTTCCATTCTCCGTTGAAGCAACTCAAAAAACTAGAAGCCGAAGTTGTCGAGACCAAACTGGGAAAACTGAAGTGTGAAGGTTGGCAAGGCCGTGAAACCAAAAATGAGACCGTTTTCAAGACTCAAACGCGCCTCCACGAAAAAGCACCATTTGGTGTGGTCAGTTTTCGCTATGAAAAGGAAAGAATCCGCAACGGACAATCCAACGGAAAAAGAGACTCGGTGTTGAAATTAGTGGACTACGGAAAGAATGCAAAAAGCCAACTCTCTGACAGTCAATAATGCGAACGTATGAATTCTCTCAGTTGCTCGGCGAGATGGCTTGAGAGGAAGCCAGTGATTGTTTCGGAGGATTTCCGCGATCTCATCGCGAACCAGTGGCGAATGGGTTACAGGTGTTTGCTTAACGGTTGGCGGGTTACGTGACTTAGAACTAGTTTCAAAACTCGGTTGCGATTGTTCTCGAAACGTTCAGATCAGTGTCAGTGAGACGCGTCAGAGGGTTTTAAAACCACTTGTAAAAATCTAGAGGGTAGAAATCATGCATGCACTCTGCACATTGACCTTTATGGTGTTGTTGACGTTGGTGACGACCACTGCTCAGGCGGAGGGATTGATCCATCAGTTGCCCGAGGACGGTGCTTGGGCCCAATTTGATATTCAGGGCAAGGGAACGGATGCTGATGGCAGCACGGTTACACTTTCTGGAACAATCACTATGAGTTCTGTCGGCACGGCTGAGGTCGATGGAGAACAATGTCGCTGGATTGAGGTCGCTACGGAGGGCAAAAGAGACGACCAAGCATTTACGGACATCGTTAAGTTGCTCATACCCGAATCGCAGCTTGCGCAAGGAAAGGATCCGCTGAAGCATGTCTTAAAGATCTGGCATAAGCATTCACAGGTCCCCGGCGGCGCCAAGCAAATCGAAGACCTTGCCGGGCAAAATGCACGCTATCTTCGAAAGTTTCGTCCGTTACTACATGGACCCTTTGAAATGGTGCAAAAGCTCGAAAAAGCACCAGTCGATAGCAAACTCGGCAAGGTCGATTGCGACGGGTATTCGGCCTCAGGAGAGGTCGAAATGGGGACGATTTTAATGAACTCACAGTACACCATACGTTTGCACAAAAGTGCCCCGTTTGGTGTGGTCACATGGCAAGCTGAGACTGAAGTGTCGCGAGAAGGCCAGGCTCTCGGAACGATGAGCACTAAATTCAAGTTGTCCGATTTCGGGAAAGATGCCAAGAGTGCGATTCCCGACGCCAAGTAACGATGGAATTCAAATTCCAGTCACCGTGACGTTGCAGTGAGGCAGGCTAGGCTTTTTACGTTTCTTCCTAAGGAACCTTCCCCACGATTGTTTCCCGATTTCAGATGGTCTTAGGGTAGCACGTTATTTTTTGCGGCGTCCAGGAGCGTTTGTGCTTCATCCGCGGCTTTGGTTTCGGCGAAGCGTTTGACGATCAGCATCAGTTTGGCGGTCTTGATGCGGGGTTCGGTGGCGGCGCGGGCTTTTTTGAGCGCTTTGCTGGCTAGCTTTTCACGATTAGCGGCACGTTCGGCGTCGTCTGCCGGATCGGGTTTGGATTTGGGTTTAGGGGTACGGCGCTTGGTGGAGGTCAGTCGCTGCTTGGGATCGGCGAACGGGTCGGAAAATCGTGGATCGTTCAAAAAAGAATTATCGGTCAGCGTGTGGAGGAAGGCGACCAGCGCGTTGATCTCGGTGTTGCTGAGATTGAGTCGTTCCGGCGTCTCGTTTTGGGGGCCGCCGCCTCGTCGTCCACGTCGCCCCCCGCGTCCCCGACCGCGCCGGCCGGAGAGTGAACGGTCCAATTGGGGATGATTTTGCACGCCGGAATTATAGTGCTCGATCACCTCGTGCAGATTTTTGAAGCGGCCGTCGTGCATGTAGGGAGCGCGGACGGCGATGTTCCGTAGTGACGGCGCTTTGAAGCGTCCGCCGCCGGCTCCGTTGTCTTTGTCGGTGTTCAGATCCAAACCATTGTTGGTGGCATTGCGGCTGATATGGCTGGTCGTGCCGTGGCAACGGTCACAGCGCGCCGAGCGTCCGACGCCGAATCCTCCGGAAAAAAGTTGCAGTCCCAACAGTTCTTGCTGGTTGAATGTTTTTTGAAACGTCGGATACACACCGCCACCACCGGCGAAGGCTTGGTCATATTTCGATTGGAAAGAAACCAACGAACGGACGAATTGAGCCAGTGCGCGGGAGATGCGGTTGCGGTTGATTTCCGGTGTGCCGAAAGCGGCTTCGAACAGGGGGGGATAGAAATCGACGCTGCGGAGTTTGATTTCGAGGTCGTCTAGATTCATGCCCATTTCGATTTCATCTTGGATGGGCATCAGCACCTGGTCTTCGAGCGTGGCCGCCCGTTCGTCCCAGAAGAAACGGCCGGGGGCGTAGAAGCGGGCATTGGTCAGTCCCATTGAGCGGCGCTTGGTCCGTTTACCGTGCAGTCCCTTGCTCAGTTTTTCCGGATCGGAAAATCCGTGTTTTTGTTGGTGGCAGGAGGAGCAGGAGGTGGTGTCGTTGGCCGAGAGTCGTTTGTCATAGAATAAGACGCGGCCGAGTGCTGCTCCGGCATTGGTGATCGGGTTATCGGCCGGCGTATTGTCGGTGCCGATGGCATTGCCGTAACGGCGATCGGGGATAAGCAGGTGCGGCGGCAAAGTCACGTCGGCATATTCGTACGTTTTGGCCGGTAGGTGCGGAACCGGGAGCGCGGTCGCTGAGTCATCCGCCGCTTGGGCGGCGATGGCGACCGTGAAAGCCGCCAAAATTAATGCCGTGAATCTTGCCATCGCTACGTCGTGCTCCGAGGTGTTGTACGAAATGTCTCCAAGGGGTTAAACGGGTTTTTTGAGGGGGAATTCGCGCTCTTTTACGGGCATTTATGCAATTGGCGGAATGTTCGCCGATGTCTATAAGGCGGGGTTCACACCTTGCCATCAAGAAAGGAAAGGTGTTTACCGTCAACAATCTTATCCACACTGGATTCGATCCAGTCAGTGAAGGTCCGTTCTTCAACGAATTGTGGGGGAAGAAACGCACCGCCACCGTATGCAAAAATGCGACCGACAAATGGGCCGTTGATAATGAGCGAATAGACCCAGCCGCAGCCGAGTTCGGCGACGCAGATTGTGCCGACCAGTGGGTCCCATTCATGGTTGTCCCATCGCTCTTCGTAACGATCGACATTTTGTACGTCGATCCATTTATCACCATGTTGCACGGCATCAGGGGTGATGATGCAGGGTTGAGTCAAACAGATCTCCGGTTGCGGCCGTTTAATGTCGTAACGATAGTGCCAATCAGCCAACGGGCTGAGTCGACATGGGCTAAAACCGCCATTTGCAATCGTCGTAATAAATTCGACATAATCCACCGGCAACGAAATCCCCGCTTGAGCTTCGAACTCACGGACTTCTTCTATCGAGAGCGGGGGTCGTATATTAATGCCAGAGTCTTGGACTTTTGTTTTGAGGTGTTCGAGCGACATGCATTTCTCCCGCTGGGGAAGAACGGTTTTGTTATCCACCCAGCACAATACTGCCTGTGTGCTATCGACGATCGCAAACAGCTCTTGTTGTTAAGCGGCGGGGTCTTCCGTCAAAGTACAGTCAGGAGATAATTGCGAATCATTTGCCGTTCACCGGGACTGAGTCGGCCGCGAAAGCGGAGTTTGAGACGTTTCTGATCGTCGCGCCAACCTGAGATGGTCACCGATTCGGCAGAGAGATGGATGTCTCGAAAATAACCGACAATCTCGTGCTGTTGGTGTTTGGCGATCCGTCCGGTGACCTGTGTTCCTCCGGCGCTGGTACGGATTTGAAACTCATAGCGGGGCCGGACCGTCAGCCAAATCACATATAAAACGATCGGGATGATTAGGTATTTCAGCCACATGACCCCAAAGGCTCAATGAGGGGAGTAGGAACGCTTAGCGATGTTTTCATGATACGGTATTTTTGCGGCGAAAGTGAACCAAAGCGTTTGGAATCTTGCCGACGTTGTGATCGTTGTCGCTGACCGCCATACTTGGGAGACCTCCCATTTCTTCCCATGGCGACGACTATGCAAATCATTCCAGTGCTCGACATATTAGATGGCAACGTGGTTCGCGGTGTGGCGGGGCGGCGTGATGAGTATCAACCGGTGGAGAGTGTGTTGGCTGCCGGCGCAAATCCTCTGGATATCGCACGCGGGTACCGCGACGCGTTGGGGTTAAAGCGACTGTATCTGGCTGACCTGGACGCCATCATGCACGGACGTCCTAATCGCAAACTCTGGAAAAAATTGGTGGATGATGGATTTGAAATCCTGGTGGATGCGGGGGTGAAAACGATCGCCGATGCGCAACAGGTGTATGCCAGTGGAGCGACGGCTGCGATTGTGGCGTTGGAGACATCGCCCTCGCGCGAATTGCTGGCTGAACTTTGCACGCAATACGGTCCGCCGCGGGTGATTTTCAGCCTGGACCTCAAACAGGGGCGTCCGCTGGGAACGTTGGATCAATGGCAAAACCCAGCGCCATTTGACTTGGCTGTCGAAGCTGTCAGTTTGGGGGTCGAGCAAATGATCGTGCTCGATTTGGCATGGGTCGGAACGGGGGAGGGCTTGGCGACGGAGGAGTTGTGTCGACGGTTGTTGGAGCGGTTCACCCAACTGCAGGTGATCACCGGCGGCGGGATCCGTGGTCCGGGTGATTTACCGGTGGTTCAAGCGACCGGAGTGCATGGATTGTTGCTGGCCTCGGCGCTACATAGCGGGCGGATTGATCGCGCCGCGCTCGATGCCTGGCGCGCGTAGTCTTAGTTTGTTTACGACTGGATAATGTGCCTGTGGCAAAGACAACCGGGTGGCTGGGGACGGACGCAGTCCGCCCCCAGTGCATTGGACTCCCACATTTATTGCGGGCAGGTCAACCGTGCAATTATGCGTATGGGGGAGTTGAGGACTTTTGTCCTACATAGAAAGGTGCGTCGCGACGCCCCCTCCGGGTAGTGGCAGCGGGGGCTCAATCGGGTTCGTCGAATACGATTGGGTGGTTGGATTGCAGGTCGCCGACGCGCATGGTGATCTTGCCGTCTAGGAGGTCGGTTAGCAGGTCGCCGCAGACTTCGGCGCGCCAGCCTTGGGCGATGCGGGGGACGGTGCCGTTTTCCTTGTCGTAAACATGCCAGCGGACCAATTGCTTGAGATCTGAGGTCGTGCCGACCAGTTGCATGGAGACGTCTTGTTCCGCGCAGCGATTGGCCAACGCGATGGACAGCAGTTTGCCCAAGATCTGTTCGTCCCGTTCCTTTTCCTTGCGGATTTGTTTGGGCCACTGGGCTTTGGGAAGATCGCGTCCGCGTGCGATCGCTTCGAGGATGGCCGGCGCCATGTCCCGGTAAAACGGGCCGCGGTTCATGTCCCGCGTCGCCAGCAGGTCATTGACCGTTTGTGGTTGCCGTTTGGCGACATCGATCAATAGGTCGTCACGAAGGATTTTCCGAGCCGGACGGTCCCGTTTCTCAGCCTCGTTGCTGCGCCATTCGTACAATTCGCGGGCGACGGCCAAATCGCGGGAACGGAGCGAATTGACGCCCGACAATCGCCGCCAGTTTTCCCGAGTCCGCTCGGCGTCGATTTCATCGATCATGCGTTCAAACTCGTCAACCGCCCAGCTACTCCGTCCCCGTTTTTCGAGTGTGGCTTGTTGTGTTCGCCAGACATCCAGCAAGTGCCGCACGTCCTCAATGGCGTAGTGCACTTGTTTATCGGATAGCGGACGACGGCGCCAATCGGTGCGTGTCTCCTTGCCATAAACTTCGACACCTAAGACGCGGTTGAGTAAAGCGGTATGGCCCAGCGGAAAGCTCAGTCCGATCAATCCCTGCGCGATTTGCACATCAATTAGCTTTTGGGGTCGCTTGCCGGCCAGATTGACGCAGAAACGGACCTCTTCGCGACCGCCGTGGACAACGATGGTCGTTTCCTCATCGGTCATCAAATCCCACCAGGGGGTGAGGTCTTCGAGCTTAAACGGATCGACCGCGACCTGACGATCCGCCGTGGCGAATTGCAGCAAGCAGAGTTGTGGCCGGAACGTGTATTCCGAGACGAATTCTGTATCAAACGCCACGAGGCCCGATTGGCGAATATGGTCGCAGAGTTCAGCAAAATCCTCTTGCTTGACGATTAACTCATCTGACATCTCTGTATTATCCTGACCGAGGCAGCATACCAACGATAGTGTCCCGAAATAGTGACAACCTATCCGCAGCCGTGCAAGAGTAGAGATTTTTTCACTCATCCGCGTGGTGGTGAGCAACTCCCGTAGGGCAGGTTGTAACGGCCGTTGTTGGCCGACCGATGCTCTGGGAAGTGGGGGCCGTTTGAATTGACTCCGGACCCGGACCGACTGGTTTTTTGTATAAAAAATCATATGTAAGAGGGACGATGGGTGGCTGGGGACGGACAGAGTCCGACCCCAGTGCGTGAGGCGTAGGGATGTCAAACGACCTGGGGGCGAGCAAGTGCTCGTCCCCAGCCACCTCCTAGCCTGGCATTTCTTGTTAGTCGATGTATTACGCGCTGCGCAGAATCGAATGATGATTGACGGGCCGCCAATCCAGAGAGCAACCAACCGGCTGCTCTACGTCGTGTAGGAATTGCCCTACCGAAACCGTTTGCGTTTCTCTACGATTTCTGATTCACGCAAATCCTTTGCGGCAATTCCACAACCTCCACAGTCTGCAGTCCTGTGAAAACCACAACCGCTTTACGACAGCTCTTACAACGTCCGGGGATCGTGCGTAGCCTGGGGGCGCACGATGTCTTCTCGGCGTTGGTGATGGAACAGGCAGGGATCGACATGCTCTTTGCCGGTGGGTTTGGCGTGGCTGCGTCGGCTTTGGGGATGCCTGATGTCGGTTTGATGACGCTGACCGAAATGGCCGAAGTCGTGCGGCGGATGGCCGATCGGTTGACGATTCCGGTCGTTGCCGATGGTGATACTGGGCATGGTGATCTGCACAATGTCGCTCGTACGGTGCGAGACATGGAGACAGCTGGGGCAGCTGGCATATTGTTGGAGGACCAGGTGCATCCCAAACGGTGCGGGCACCTGGCGGGTAAAGCGGTGATTCCGGCAGCGGAGATGCGGTTGAAATTGCGCGCCGCTTTGGATGCGCGTCGCGATCCGGAATTTGTGATTTTCGCCCGGACTGATGCCCTGGCGGTCGAGGGGTTTGATTCAGCGATTGAACGTGCCCGCGGTTATGCCGAGGAAGGGGCCGATGTTTGTTTTGTGGAGGGTCCCACCGATGGGGAGCAGCTCAGGCAAATTCCACAAAAACTCGATGTGCCGCTGTTAGCCAACATGCTGACCGGTGGCGTGACACCGGTGGTCCCGTTCGCCGAGTTGGAACAAATGGGCTACAAAATTGCCGTTTGTCCCATTGCCGGATTGCTGGCGACAGGAGCTGTGATTCGCCGTTTGACGGAAACGGTGCTGCAAAATGGACAGGTTGACCCAACCACCGACGCGCTCATGACATTTGAGGAAGTGAAGTCCGTGTTAGGCCTGCAGGAAACACTGGACCTCCGTCGACGACTGGAAAGTTGACGGCTAGGCTGCTATTTAGGGGGCTCCCCATTTTTTGTCTTTGCCTCGGGAGGGGAGCACCGGGGCTATCCCTACCAGACATTTGTGTAACGGTACGATGACTACACGATCTGAAAAAGTGGAAGAACTACGGTGGACAAAGTTCCCCGTGTTGAATGACGGTTTCGTCTGCCTGGTCGATGTGATGGGGGACGATAGCAGCGTCGTGCAGGCGGCCCGCGTCAGTTATGGCGAAGGGACAAAAAAAGTCTCCGACGATCGCACGCTCATCCGGTACTTGTTGCGGCATCGTCATACGACGCCGTTCGAAATGGCCGAGATCAAATTGCTGGTGCGGGTGCCGATGGATTGTTGGCGTCAATGGATCCGGCACCGGACGGCCAATGTCAACGAATACAGCACGCGGTATTCTGTGGCGATTGATGCCGCTCAGACAACCGCTCCGGACCAATGGCGGCAGCAGGCCAATCTCAATCGGCAAGGAAGCAGCGGAGCGTTGCCGGTCGAAATTGGTGAAAAGCTCTCAGCTGCGGAGGCGAAGTTCCAAGCCGACGCCCGCCAACTCTACGATGAACGGCTCGAAGCGGGGGTGGCGCGGGAGCAGGCTCGTAAAGACCTGCCGTTGGCGACCTATACCGAGGCCTATTGGAAGGTCGATTTGCACAATTTGTTGCACTTTTTAGCGCTACGGATGGACTCCCACGCTCAGGAGGAGATCCGCCACTATTCCACAACGATCGGGGAAAACATTATCAAGCCGCTGTTTCCCGTTGTGTGGGAGGCGTTTGAGGACTATCGGCTGGGGGGGAAATTCCTCACCCGTCTGGATGCTGGGGTCATTCAACGGTTGATGCAATTGCAAAAACCGGGGGGATTGACCGAAGAAGATTTTCTCGCCGTTCAGGACGAGACCTGGCAAGATTTGAAGCGTTGCCGCGAACGCGATGAATGCCGTACGAAATTACAGGACTTGGGGATTCTGCCCGTAGCGAACGGCACTCCTTAGCGATTGCCACATGCCTTGGGATGGAATTTGAACCAGTCTTAGAAATGAATATCAAAAACAACTGGAGCCCACAGTAATGCCGAAGATTTTAATGCCCATCGGTGATGCGACCGAAGTTCTTGATACGATGTATCCCTACTTTCGTTTGCCGGAAGATGGGTACGAAGTCGTCGTTGCCGGCCCCGAGGCACGCCTGTACCACATGGTGACGCACGAAATTCCGCCCAATTCGGACGTGCCGTGGGATATCACGCAGGAGCGTCCCGGCTACCACATTCAGGCAGAGATCGCTTTTCGCGACGTGGATCCGACAGAATATGCCGGCCTGTTTATTTCAGGCGGTCGTGCGCCCGAATATCTGCGGTACGATCAAGACCTGCTCAAGACAACGCGGCATTTCTTCGAAACGGGCAAGCCGGTCGCCTCAGTTTGCCACGGTATCGAAATCCTGACGGCTGCTGATTGCATTCAGGGCAAGACTGTGACAACGGTCCCCAAATGTGCTCTCGATGCGGAGCAGGGGGGAGCGACCTATGTGGATGAAGCGGTCGTGACCGACGGGAATCTGGTGACAGCGGGCATCTGGATGAACAACACACAGTTGCTCAAGAAATTCATCGAAATGCTCAACGCAGCGACGAAATAACAGCCGGGCATGTTGACATGCTTTGGCGAATAGCGGTCTACGTAACCGCTACCATGAGCAATTCTTTCCAATCGCGATCCGTAGACCGGGTCGCGTTTTTTTATTGGTACTGCGGGGGAGGTCCCATTGTAATTGCCGGAAGATGAACAGGTTACGTCAACCGGCTGTATTTATGTGGATTGAGGTGCTCCCCGAAGTCGTTTTTGGGTTGAGCAATGACTGCTCGATTGCTTGACGCTGTGCAAATCTCTTCGTAGACTATCATCTCGTTTATCGATATTCTCGAAGGCGTCATATCACTCACCCTTATACTTCGTGTCGCATGCACCTCCGTTCCGTCGAAATATTCTGTGAAGTTGTTCATCAACGGAGCTTTTCCAAAGCTGCGGAAGTGTTCAATGTTTCGCAGTCCTCGGTGAGCCAAGCGGTGCAGTCGCTGGAAGATCGTTTGGGGGCGTTGTTGCTGGACCGCTCGAAGCGTCCCTTCGAGTTAACTCCGGCAGGAACGGTCTATTTCGCCGGCTGCCGGAAGCTGTTGGAATCGTTCCACGCGATGGAAGATCAGGTGCATCGACTGCAGGATAAGGTGGTGGGTCCGGTCCGCGTGGCGGCGATTTATTCAGTCGGTCTGGTGCAAATGGATTGCTACGTGCGGCATTTCGAGGAGTTGTATCCCGAAGCGGCCTTACGGATCGATTTCGGCCATCCGGATGAAATCTATGAGGCGGTGCTGAAAGACGAAGCCGATTTAGGGCTGGTTTCCTTTCCTCAGACGAACACCGAATTGGTGAGCGTTCCCTGGCAGGAGCAAGAGCTGGCCCTGGTGACCGCACCGGATCACCGTTTGGCAACGCATGACAAAATGCAGATCGCTGAACTGAATGGTGAAGCTTATATTGCCTTTACGCCGGAACTTACGATTCGCAAGATGATCGATCGGTGGTTGAAGGAACATAAAATTTCAGTGAATGTCGCCCACGCGTTCGACAACATGGAGAACATCAAACGGGACATCGAAATTGGTACGGGTGTCAGCATTCTGCCGATTCCGTCTGTCCAACGAGAGGTCGACATCGGTTCGTTGGCCGCCGTACGTTTGAGCAACGTGGAGTGGACGCGGCCATTGGGAATTGTTCATAAGCGGCACAAAGTATTCAGCAATGCGGTGGCGAAATTCATCGAATTGCTGCATGAGGATCCTGGGTCATTCGCAGTGGGCGAATCGGGTGATCAAAAACCGGTGGCAGAGATCGGCATTCCATCCTGATTCGCCGGATCTCTCGATAGCGAATCAGCTGCGATTTTCGTGATCATCTCCAGAATATCGACGCTTCCGATTCTCCGGGAGCGATAAAAATAAAACGACGACACCTCCGTTTCGGCAGCGGCCCGCATCGTGCGGATGAAGCGTTCCGAATCGTCGTCGCTGAGTCTACGGAACAATCGACAACATACTTTCGGACAGAACTGACATGGAACAGAATTCAAATCAACACGACGCTGCCCCATTTGTACTTGGCCAGCCCGTTAAGCAGGGGTTGTACGACCCGGCCAACGAAAAGGACAATTGCGGTGTCGGATTTGTTGCCGATATTAAAGGCCGTCAATCGCACCAAATGATCTTGGATGCCGACCGCATTTTGCGGCACATGAATCATCGTGGTGCGTGTGGTTGCGAACCCAATACCGGGGACGGTGCGGGAATGATGACCGCGTTGCCGCACGAATTCTTTGCCAAGGTTGCGAAAGCAGATTTGGGTTGCGAATTGCCTGAGCCGGGCAAGTATGGCGCGGGTATCATCTATCTGCCGCAGGACGATGAAGAACGTCAGCAGTGCAAAAAACAGATGGAGGATTTGGTCCAATCGCAAGGCCAAACCACGCTGGGCTGGCGGACGGTCCCGCAAGAACCGGTGCAGGCCGACATTGGTCCCTCGGCGCGGGCGACCGAGCCGGTGATGGAACAGTTATTCATTGCTGCCGCCGAAGGTCTTGACTCCGAAGCATTTGAACGGCAACTGTACATCATCCGAAAACAGGCCAGCCGCGTTTTGCGGACCAGCGAAATGAAGCAGGCCTTGATGTTCTATGTCTGCTCCTTGTCGACAAAAGTGATCATCTACAAGGGACAATTGACGCCCGATCAATTGTTGCCGTACTTCCCGGATTTGCAGGACGAGGATTTCACCAGTCATTTGGCGATGGTGCACTCGCGATTTTCGACCAATACGTTCCCCAGTTGGGACCGGGCACAACCGCTGCGTTTCATGAGCCACAACGGTGAGATCAACACGTTGCGAGGCAATGCCAACTGGCTGTTCGCCCGACAAGGTGTGATGGAAAGCGAACTGTTCGGGGACGACCTCAAAAAACTGTGTCCGATCATTGAGCCACATTGCTCCGACTCCGGAACATTTGACAACGCGCTGGAATTGTTGCTTCACGCCGGCCGCAGCCTGCCCGAAGCCGTGATGATGATGGTTCCCGAAGCTTGGCAGAATCACGAGTCGATGTCCGAAGCCAAGCGGGCGTTTTATGAATTTTATTCTTCGAAGCAGGAACCATGGGACGGTCCCGCCTCGATCGCGTTTACGGACGGGCACTACATCGGTGCGGTCTTGGACCGCAACGGTCTGCGCCCCAGTCGTTACTATGTCACGCACGACGACAAGGTCGTGATGGCCAGTGAAGTCGGCGTGTTGGATGTCGATTCGGCCAACGTGAAAATCAAGGGTCGCCTGCAGCCGGGCAAGATGTTCTTGGTCGACTTCGAGCAGGGACGGATCATTGATGATGAAGAGGTGAAGCGCGAAATTGCTACCAAACGTCCCTACGGACAATGGCTGCAAGACCAGCGGATTCAGCTGACCGATCTGGCCGCTGCAGAGACTCCCGAGCCTTCCACCGGCAAAGACTTGTTGGCCAAGATGCAGTCGTTCGGTTATACGACCGAGACGATTCAGTACATGTTGTTGCCGATGCTCCGCGTCAAGAAGGACCCGATCGGCTCGATGGGGAACGATGCGGCGCTGGCTTGTCTGAGCGACAAACCGCGGTTGGTCTACGACTATTTCAAGCAGCTTTTCGCGCAGGTGACGAATCCGCCGATTGATTCAATCCGCGAAGAGATCGTGATGTCCTTGGAATGTTTTATCGGTTCCGAGGGCAATCTGTTGGCCACCGAGGAAAAGGATTGCCATCGCCTCTCGATTCAACATCCGATTTTGACCGACGGAGAGATGGCTGCGATCAAAGCCATGGATCATCGCGGCTGGACCTCAAAGACGATCGATATTACGTTTGCCCGGTCCGAGGGACCCGCCGGGTTGCGGTCGACATTAGATCGAATTTGCGAAGAAGCCAGCCAAGCGATCACCGATGGCCATAGCTTGGTCGTGCTTTCCGATCGCGCTGCCGGTCCGGACCGCGTTCCGGTCTCCGCGCTCTTGGCCTGTGGAGCGGTGCATCATCACCTTGTCCGCAACGAGCAACGCACGCAATTGGGGATCGTGATCGAGTCGGCCGAAGCTCGGGAAGTGCATCATCACTGCTTGCTGATTGGTTACGGTGCCGATGCAATCAACCCGTATTGCGCCTTCGAAGCCTTGTGGCAATGCCGTGCTGACGGCGCGCTGGGTGAAGAATGGTGTGACGAGAAGGTTGTCTCCGCCTATCGCTTGGCTGTGAAAAACGGCATGCTGAAGGTGATGGCCAAAATGGGCATTTCCACGCTGCAAAGTTACAAGGGCGCACAAATCTTCGAAGCGGTCGGCCTGAACGAAGAAGTCATCAACCGCAGTTTTGTCGGAACCGCCAGCCGCATCAAAGGGGTCGGCTTGGATATTCTGGCCGAAGAAGCGATTCGTCGGCACAATTTGGGATATCCGCTTCGTCACGACGAATCGCAGTTGCCGATCTTGTCCAACGAAGGGCAATTCCAATGGCGGGCTGAGGGAGAAAAACATGCCTGGAATCCGCAGTCGATTTCCCGCCTGCAAGCGGCCGCCCGAACCGGCGACCGTACGGCCTACGATCAATTTAAGGAGATGATCAACGAACAGAATCGCCGCGATTGCTATTTGCGGGGACTGCTCAAAATTAAACCGGGCAAATCGATTCCGCTTGATGAAGTGGAACCGGCTGCGGAAATCGTCAAGCGGTTCTGCACCGGGGCGATGAGCTACGGCTCGATTTCGGCCGAGTCGCACGAATCGTTAGCGATTGCCATGAATCGCATGGGCGGAAAAAGCAATACCGGCGAAGGGGGCGAGGATTACGAACGTTTCAAACCCATGCCCAACGGCGACTCCAAGCGATCGGCGATCAAGCAAATTGCGTCGGGCCGTTTTGGCGTGACCAGTTGGTACCTGACCAACGCAGACGAACTGCAAATCAAAATCGCGCAAGGTGCCAAGCCGGGCGAAGGTGGCGAACTGCCGGGACATAAAGTCAATAAGATCATCGCCGACACGCGGCATTCGACTCCCGGCGTGGGACTCATCAGCCCGCCGCCGCATCACGATATTTACTCGATCGAAGATCTCGCGCAGTTGATCTTTGACCTGAAAAACTCGAACCCTTCAGCACGAGTGAGCGTGAAGTTGGTGTCCGAGGTCGGGGTCGGTACGATTGCCGCCGGGGTGGCTAAGGGACACGCCGATCACATCCTGATTTCCGGCCACGACGGCGGAACGGGTGCCTCGCCTTTGACGAGCATCAAGCACGCCGGTTTGCCTTGGGAATTGGGTATCGCCGAGACGCATCAAACGTTGGTGCTCAACGACCTACGCAGCCGCGTGGTGTTGCAGACCGACGGTCAACTCAAGACCGGTCGCGACGTGGCGATTGCCTGCCTGTTGGGAGCGGAAGAATTCGGATTTGCGACCGCTCCGCTGATCACCTTGGGGTGCATCATGATGCGGAAGTGTCACTTGAATACCTGCCCGGTCGGCATTGCGACTCAAGATGAAGAGCTCCGCAAGAAGTTTGCCGGCAAGCCGGAACATGTCGTGAACTATCTGTTCATGGTGGCCGAAGAATGCCGCGAAATCATGGCGGAATTGGGCTTCCGCACGATCAACGAAATGGTCGGCCGGGCCGATTGTCTGGAGACTGATGCTGCGATCAAGCACTGGAAGGCGGATGGTATCGACTTGTCGCCGATCCTCGCGCCGGCGAAGAAACCGCACCCGGGTGTTGAGGTGTACTGCACGATTAAACAGGATCATGGTTTGGACAAAGTCTTGGACCAAAAATTGATCAAAGATTGCCAGCCGGCGATCCAAGACGGCACCAAGGTCGCCTTGGAGATTGACGTGCAAAACATCGACCGCGCTTTGGGGACGATGCTCAGCCACGAGATTTCTAAAAAATGGGGCCCCGAAGGTTTGCCTGAGGACACGATCCATATCCGGGCGCGCGGTTCGGCCGGTCAAAGCGTCGGTGCCTGGATGGCGCACGGTGTGACGATCGAATTGTCGGGCGACGCGAATGACTTTGTGGGTAAGGGTCTCTCAGGCGGACGAATTGTGATTGCTCCGCCGGAGGATTCGACATTTGTCGCCGAGGAGAACTTCATCATCGGCAATGTGGCGCTCTACGGAGCGGTGCATGGCGAGGCCTTTTTCCGGGGCATGGCGGCGGAACGATTCTGTATTCGTAACTCCGGAGCCCGCGCTGTTGTGGAAGGGGTCGGTGACCACGGTTGTGAATATATGACCGGCGGGCGGGTGGTCGTTCTCGGTCCGACCGGCCGCAACTTCGCGGCGGGAATGTCGGGCGGGGTGGCGTATATTTACGACCCGCGCGACGAGTTTTTGCAAAACTGCAATCTAGAAATGGTGGAACTGGAACGACTCGAAGAGGAAGCGGATATTTCCGAACTGCGAGAGTTGATCCAGAAACACCAGAATTACACGGGATCGCCGGTGGCGGCACGAATCCTTGAAGACTGGGAGACGTCTGTTTCCCAATTCCGCAAGGTGATGCCGGTGGACTACAAACGGGCTTTGGAACTCGCCCGTGAGGAAGACCAGCAGCAAGCTGAGGCGGTCACGGCCGCGGGGCAGAATTAGGCGGTAGACTGTAGACTGTAGACTGTAGACTGTAGACTGTAGGCTTTAGGCTGTAGGGAAAGCGTTTCCGCGCAGCACCTAAAGTCTACGGACTAAAGTCGAAAGCCTCTCCCTCCCCCGCACATTTCAGGTACGAACTATAGACACGGGAACGCTGCACACGCGCACCCGGTATTTCATGCAGAGTAAGGTAACGTTATGGGTAAGCCGACCGGTTTTATGGAGTATGAACGGCAAGTCGCCACGGATCGCGCGCCGGAATTACGGGTTTTGGATTGGAATGAGTTCCACGAGCACATGCCGGTCGACGCCCTGCAGGAGCAAGGGGCGCGTTGTATGGATTGCGGTGTGCCGTTTTGCCATACGGGTGAAATGATCGGCGGCATGGCGGCGGGATGTCCGATCCACAATCTGATCCCCGAGTGGAATGATTTGGTTTACCGCGGCCATTGGCACGAAGCGTTGGATCGTTTGCACAAAACGAACAACTTCCCTGAATTCACCGGCCGGGTCTGCCCCGCGCCGTGCGAAGGTTCATGCGTGTTGGGCATCATCGAACCGGCGGTGACCATCAAGAGTATCGAGTGCGCGATTGTTGATCGTGGTTTTGAGGAAGGCTGGATTGTCCCGCAACCGCCACAGGAGCGGACCGGTAAAACGATTGCTGTCGTCGGATCGGGCCCCGCCGGATTGTCTGCAGCGGCGCAGCTCAATAAAGCGGGGCATACGGTGACAGTCTATGAACGCGACGACCGCATCGGCGGCCTGTTGATGTATGGCATTCCCAACATGAAACTCGACAAGGAGATCGTCCAGCGACGGGTCGATTTGCTCAAAGCCGAGGGAGTGCAATTCGTTGTCAATTGTGCGATCGGCAAAGATCTGCCGGCCGACAAACTCAAGAATGATTTTGATGCGGTTGTTCTGTGTACCGGAGCGACCCGTCCACGGGATTTGCCGATTCCCGGCCGCGAGTTGGAAGGAATCCATCTCGCCATGGATTTTCTGCGGCCCAATACGCGGAGCCTGCTGGACTCAAAACACGAGGATGGCAAGTACATCTCCGCCAAGGACAAGCATGTGATTGTGATCGGCGGTGGTGATACGGGCACGGACTGTATCGGGACCTCGCTGCGACATGGTTGCAAGACCTTGACCAATTTTGAAATCGTCCCCGAACCGCCGGCCGAACGCGCAGCGAATAATCCGTGGCCGCAATGGCCCAAGATTTTCCGCGTCGATTACGGCCACGAGGAAGCTGCGGATCGCTATGGTGCCGATCCCCGCGTTTTTGAAATCGAAACGGTGGAATTCATCGGCGACGAGAACGGGCATGTCAAAGCCTTGAAAACGACCGAAGTCGATTGGTCCAAGCCGGTGCCCAATGGCCCTCCGTTTAGCCGGGTGGAAGGTTCAGAAAAAATCTTTGAGGCGGACCTCGTGTTGTTGGCTTTGGGGTTCTTGGGGCCGGAATCACCGGTTGCCGAGCAACTGGGCGTGACCTGCGATGGCCGTTCGAATTATCAAGCCGAGCACGGGACCTTCACCACGAATGTGGACGGGGTTTTCGCTGCCGGCGATTGTCGTCGCGGGCAAAGCCTTGTGGTCTGGGCGATCAACGAAGGCCGGGCTGTGGCCCGCGAATGTGATCGCTACTTAATGGGATCGTCGAATCTGCCGTGAGCCACGCATCGCCGCTGCGGCGGCCGCCCATTGGGAGGCCGTGCGGGTGAGATCGTCCATGCGCCTCAGCGCGCGTGAGCCGGTTAAGACGTCGCCATCGAATGATTCGGGGGTGGCGACAACAAAGTACGGCACGATCAGGCAGTGGAATTCCAACATTAGACTATTGGCCAACCCGGTCAGCGCCATGTAATTCCGCCGCCCGGCCGCTGTTCCCAGGATTCCGACCACTTTGTGCTTCCAGGCTTTCGTGGTCAATTCAATCAGATGTTTGGTGGTGGATCCCACGTCGAAATGATAAATCGGCGTCGCCAATAAGACGCTGTCCGCCGCAGCGATCTTGGCCGACAGTTCTTGGATTTCAGGATCTTCCGCGTCGTCCCGTTCCAAGGCGGATGCATAATCTTGCAGATCAACCAAATCCACCGGTTCGTTCCATTCGCACAAGACATCGAACGTTTGCCGCGCCAAGATGCGTGTCCGGCTGTGCGGCTTCAGGTTGCAGCTAATGACTAAGTGCATCGGGTTTCTCGTAAAGGCGGTGGATGGTCGTCATACGGGAGGACGCTTAAACCGACTGGTCGGACGAAGGGAAGGGGGGCTTACTTTCGGTTATTTTTCTATCGCACTAGTTTTTCAAGAAGATTTCAAGCGACAATCCGCCAAATCTAGGATGGGACGCTTGAGTTCAAAGGGAAATCTGCCATGCTGGGAAGCTTAGAACCTTCCTGTGCAGGCGGTCGGGAGACGTTGACTGACGGGAGAACGTCTGGTTCGGCGAGCATTTCGTTAGCGGCGCGAACCTTTCTCTCGGATTGGTCTCATGAAATCGAGGGGCCTTCGGCTGGGCGCGCGGCAGCAAATTTGTCATCACATAGAGCTGGTTCTACCGGCGATTGCCTCAAGCAGAATATGACGTTGAATTCGTCCGGCACAGCCGGACTTACGGCTTTCGGTCAAAAATCACAGACATTTGCGTAATTGCAGACATTGAATTTCAGGAATTTGACATGACAGACACGACTACCTCCGACGGTTTGAACAAATACAGCTCGCGCATCACACAACCCAAGTCGCAAGGCGCCTCGCAAGCGATGCTGTATGGCACGGGCATGACCGAAGACGACATGAATAAGCCGCAAGTTGGGATTTCCAGCATGTGGTATGAGGGCAACACCTGCAATATGCACCTGTTGGACCTCGCCGCCAAGGTCAAGGAGGGAGTCACCGCTGCCGGGATGGTGGGGATGCGGTTCAATACGATCGGTGTCAGCGACGGCATCTCGATGGGGACCTCGGGGATGAGTTACTCGCTGCAATCGCGAGACTTGATCGCCGATTCCATCGAAACGGTCACCGAAGCCCAATGGTACGATGCCAATATTTCGCTGCCCGGTTGCGACAAAAACATGCCTGGTTGTTTGATCGCCATGGGCCGCTTCAACCGTCCATCGTTGATGGTGTACGGCGGAACGATCAAGCCGGGAACCGCCGGCGGTTGCAAGTTAGATATTGTCTCGGCGTTTCAAAGTTATGGCGAATATCTGGGCGGCTCGATCGATGAGGAACAGCGCCGCGATATTGTCCGTAACTCCTGTCCCGGTGCCGGCGCCTGTGGCGGCATGTATACGGCGAACACGATGGCGTCGGCCATCGAGGCGATGGGGATGTCCCTGCCGTATAGCTCGTCGACTCCAGCCGTTGATCCGAAAAAGCTTGAGGAATGCTTCGCCGCCGGAGAGGCGATACGGCTTTGTTTGGAGCGGGACATCAAACCCCGCGACATCATGACCCGCGAAGCCTTTGAAAACGCGATGGTCGTGATCATGACGTTGGGTGGCTCGACGAATGCGGTGCTGCACTTAATTGCTATCGCCCGATCGGT
Source organism: Symmachiella dynata (assembly GCF_007747995.1). Taxonomy (NCBI): domain Bacteria; kingdom Pseudomonadati; phylum Planctomycetota; class Planctomycetia; order Planctomycetales; family Planctomycetaceae; genus Symmachiella; species Symmachiella dynata. The sequence continues at coordinate 461,047 of NZ_CP036276.1, forward strand.
CGATGTGCCGTTGACAATCGACGATTTCCAAGCCGTCAGTGATCGCGTCCCCTATCTGGCTGATTTGAAACCCAGCGGAAAATATGTCGAAGAAGACCTGCATGATATCGGCGGGACGCCGGCGGTGATGAAGTATCTGTTGGCCGAAGGGTTGATCAACGGCGATTTGCTGACCGTCACCGGGAAAACGATTGCCGAAAACCTGGAGGACTTGCCGGGCTTTACGGACGGACAAGATTTGTACCGGCCGTTGAGCAATCCGATTCAAGCGACGGGTCACTTGCAGATCCTCAAAGGGAATTTGGCCCCCGAAGGTGCGGTCGCCAAGATTACCGGCAAAGAGGGACAACGTTTTCAGGGACCGGCCAAGGTTTATGATTCCGAAGAAGACATGCTGGAGGCGCTGGAGCAAAAGGGTATCGAAAAAGGGGACGTTGTCGTCATCCGTTACGAAGGACCCAAAGGGGGACCCGGTATGCCGGAGATGCTCACACCGACATCGGCCATTGTTGGAGCCGGTCTAGGACAGCACGTGGCGTTGATGACCGACGGCCGTTTTTCGGGCGGGTCGCACGGATTCATTGTGGGGCACGTCACCCCCGAAGCACAGGTGGGCGGACCGATCGGTCTGATTCAAACCGGCGACGTGATTACGATCGATGCTGAGAAAAACGAAATCAGCGTCGACGTTAGTGATGACGAAATGGCTGCGCGGAAAGCAGCGTGGGTCGCCCCGCCGTTTAAAGCAACACGGGGGACGTTGTACAAGTACATCAAAAACGTCAAGTCCGCATCCGAGGGGTGCGTGACGGACGAGTGATGCAGTCACTCGGTCAGTGCATCACCCAATCGACCACCCGCCAGTCGAGCCAGCGGCGGTCGGGGTCGTTGCCGTTTTTGGACATGTAGCCCATGTGCCCCCCCGAACGGGCAATGTGCAATTGCACCGAGGGGGGGAGCTTTACGTTTTCGAATTGATCGGCGGGGACGAGTGGGTCGTCGCCGGATGTGATCACCAATGTTTTCAGGCCGATGTTGGGGATGAACTGCGAGGCACTGCAACGGGCGTAATAGTTGGTCGCATTGCCGTAGCCCGACAGCGGGGCTGTGTACCAGTCGTCGAATTCCATCAACCGCCGTGGTTTGCGGGGAAATTCAAAATGTTTCCCATCAAGCCGCAAATTGCGTTGCATGACTTGAGCGATCAGCAAACCCATAAAGTGTCGGTCGTACAGACGGCCGAGCGGCAGGTCGAGTGCTTTGACGCTGTGGAGCAAATCAATCGGAGGATTGACGGCCATTCCGCGGTCCAGTTCGGGCGGCAAAATCGATGGGTCTTCTCCCAGCAATTTGAGCACGATATTCGCGCTGAGTGAAAAACCGACGATCGCCACGGGGGAATTGGGGCAGAGGCGGATCACTTCTTTGAGCGCCGCCAGCGCGTCGTCGGACCGTCCTGCGTTGTAGGGTTGTACAGCCAGTCCCGCACCGGCGCCGCAGTCGCGATGGTCCATGCGAAACACCCGCGCGCCGGCGGAATTGAGTTTTCCGGCGATGCGAATCATGTACGGGCTTTCGTAGCAACCGGCCAGCCCATGCATCATCAACACCACCCGGTCACCGTTGTTCCAGGTTTCCGGCTGATCGTCGTGCAGAATCAGCGCGTCTCCATCGGGCAAATCGAGCCGATGTTGTGTCGCGCTATAGACAAATTTGCTGCCCGGCAAGTAGGTACCAGCCAGCGTTTGAGCGTGCCCGCCCTTGAGCACGGGATGTGGTATAAATTCTGGGATTATGAGTGTCGGCATCGTTCGTCGAAAGTGGATGTTTCGAGAATGTCAGAATGAGAATGATGAGCACAGGGTACTAGACTTGCAGGCGTCGGAGCCCCAGCAGGCAAATGTCGTCGCGTTGGGCGCGGCCTCCGCAGAACTCCTCAACGTCGGCGATGAGTCGTTCCCCCAGTTCACCAATGCCTGTGGGCGCTTCGGCAATGCATTTTATCAACCGTTGCATGCCGTACAAATCATTGGCGGCGTTGGTGGCTTCGGTGACGCCATCGGTGTAGAGCACAATCGCATCGCCGGGGGCCAAGTCGAAGACCGCTTCTTCGAATTCCAGATTCGCATCGACGCCCAGCGGCAAGTTGGCGTGATCGACGCCCATGCGTTCGACCGTTTGATCGGCTTTTTTGAGCAGCGGCGGCAAATGGCCCGCGTTGGCAATCGTGAGTTGATGCGTCTGCGGATCGAGTATTGCCGCGGCGTAGGTCACGAAGCGGTGTCCATGTCCGCCGCGGACCACATCGTCGTTGAGTTTGGTGAGCGCCCCGCCGGCGGTTTGTTCCATCAACAGATGGTAGCGGGCATCGGCATATAACCGCGCCATCATTAATGCCGCAGGGACTCCCTTGCCGGCCACGTCGCCGAGTGTGATGGCGATTTTGCCGTTTCGCAAAGTCACATAGTCAAAGAAGTCGCCGCCCACACTTTGCGCAGCTTCGTAGTAATGGAAAAACTCGTAGCCTTCAATGTGCGGCCGTTCGGTGGGCAGAAATCCCAACTGAATCTGGGTGGCGAAGTTCAGTTCCCGTTCGAGGTCGCGGAGTGTTTCGGCCCGATGGTAGAGTACCGCTTTTTCGACGACGACTGCGGCTTGGCAGGCGACGGCGATGAGCAGTTCCAGGTCGTCGGCAATGAATCCCGGGGCGGAGGTTTTGGAATCGATTTGGATCACACCCAAACGTGTTCCGTCTTGGCCGACGAGTGGCGCGCACATCAGTGAGCGAATGCGAAACTTGGAGATGCTTTCGCTGCTGTCGAACCGTTGATCGGTCCCCGCGTCGGCGCTGAGAAACGCCTGTCCCGTGTCGACCGCCTTTTGGATGATCGTTTGGCTGATTTCGACAATGTTGTCTTCGTGGTGATGCCGGGTTTTGGAGGCTTTGACGACCAATTTGTCGGCATCGTTGTCGTGCAGCAAGACGACGCCGCGATCCGCCTGAGGGAAAATCTGAAACAGGCTGTCGAGGATCCGCGGCAGCACCTCGTCCACTTCGAGTGCTCCCCCCAGATCGCGGCTAATGGCCAACACAGCTGCCAGCTTGGCCTCGGGTTGGACTTTGAGGCTGATGTGCGTGACCGACGAGGCATCCATCGACGAAATCACGGCGGCATTGGAATCGTCCATCGGCACCGGCGGCAAAGATGCCGTCGTCTGGCCCACTACCGGTTTGACGTGCGCGGTGTCAGGGCTGATTTGGTGTGTGTCGCCGGGGACAGTGACCGTCGCTGGATCAACGGCCGGCGGCATCACCGCATGGAATCGCAGCACCACGTTGCAAATTTTGACGAGATCCGTGTCCTGTAGTTGCGTACGGCCCTCGATCCGTTCGCCGTTGACGATGGTGCCGTTGCGGCTTTGCAGGTCTTCGACGAAATAGGTCCCGTGGTTCTCCAGGAACTGCGCATGGCGACGGCTAACCGCGGCATTGTCCAGGACAATTTCGCAGTTGGGATGGCGCCCGAGCACCATCTTTTCATGATTGAGCACGACAATGCGTCCGGGGACATCCCCCTCAAGCATTTTGAGTACCCCCACCGCAATCGCCTCCCCACCCCAGATACCATGCTGGTGAACCCAGTGATTCCGTCGCAGATCCAACAACCCCGTCTGCGACCCGCATCAATTCTAGCCCTTGGTCCGTGGTAGGGTCAATGCGCGTGTCCCGAGACCCGCTCTACGCCTGCGGATCGCACGGCAACGTTGGCAATTATTTCGATTTCAGGCCGTGTTTTGCTTGATTTGCCCCGATTTCAGCATTGTCGCAGCGGCTAGATTTGTTGGTGTATTTTGGGGAACGATGGCAGCAAACCCCGATTCGGTCATCGCTTGCGGTTCTGTGATGCTACATTGTGCAAGCAATGATGGCTTTCGACAGGCTGGATGGAGGGAGTCTCGGGCTGATTATGTAGTACACTGGCGGAGCCAGTGGCACCCGTGCGCCGAAGTTCCTATGCACCAATTTGTGGAAATCAAATTGCACCGGGTAGGAACACGAGGACTCACGAAATTGGAAAATATCCGGTTTCATCAGATGGAGCTCAAAAACCTCATACAATCTGGAGAAAAGCTTCCCAGTTTCTTTGATGGAGTCACTGAATCAGCGATTAGAGAGTTCACCCAATGAATTTAGATGAATCAGATTACCGACAGATTTCCATTACGTTATTAGACGCCACGGCGCGGGCTGGTGGTATTGAGGACGTGGGAGCGGAAGTGCTTCAGGAGTTGATAGCGGATTTTGAAAACGCGATTACCCATGACAACTTTGACACGCTCCCAGACATTGGGAGGGTCTCAAATCTAATTTTGGCAGCAGCGTATCCAAAGTTCAAAAACGCTCTTGTCGAGATCACGCAATCCGAGAGTATGCCTGGTAGTGAAGTGGATTTTGACAAAAAGACATCAATATTGCTCGTAGTGCAAGGTGCTTTGGATGGCGTTGCTTGTTTTGATGACAATGAAGAGCGTAGGAATGGAGCGAAAAAGATTGCCAAGCATATCAAATCGCCACTCCCTACTCCGACCACTCCTTTCGATGATGTTGACCCATACATGACTTTCGAGTGACGTAGCTATAGCACATTGCGGAATTATGTGGCGCGATATCGATAGTGGCCCAGTAAGATTCTGCTTCCTGAGACGACGAAGTCGGCAAGAGAGCGTCACAGCGAAGACCCGATTTTCCATAGCGGTTTCCCACGTTTACGCCGCTCCGCGGGGAGGGAGTCTCGGGCTGATTTTGTAGTACACTGGCGGAGCCGGTGGCACTCGTGTGGACGTGGATTCCAGAAGACGCACCGACGGCCGCTCCGGTGCAAGCGATGGGTCGCTGCTCTTTTCGTTTACCACCAAAGGATATAGGCATCTTGACCTGAGTCGGCAATCTGTCGGAGCCAACCGGAAAGTTCGGTGACAAATTCGCGAGCCTCATCAGTTAGACTTATGACCATCGTTTCGCGGAGATGTTCGGGGATGAAGTCGGGAATAGATCGTTTGAATTCGACAGCAACTTTAAGGGCTTGGATAAAACCAACTACTTCGTTTGTTGGCAGAAGCGAATAGTACGACCAGTCGGTGCGGAAGTCGTCACCGAATAGCGGCGTACCGTGGTTCAGCGATTCCAGACAGCGAAATAGTTCCATAGGACACTCAGTCGATTTTGTGAATCCACACGCTGCTAAGTCATTGTAGAGCGCGGAAATCGCAGAGTGGTGCCAATGAGACGATTGACCTGAAAGATCAAGCCAGTCATCGCGCTGAATGCCCTGAATCAGACAATGCAATGCGAACACATGAATTTCAGTTTCGACGTGCGAAACGAGCAGGCTTCCATCTTCGGGAACGGATGGCTGCGGCCGTGCGCTGTTCAGTGGGTGGCCGGTTTGAATCAGCGTCTCGAGCCACGCGATTGCCTTCGCGCGAGCTGATTCTTCATTCAACGTATCCGCAACTTGCGCAGATGCGGCTTCAAGTAGAGTATCCGATTTGCTGCCGACTGCTTCGTGAATGGCAGATATCTGGCAGCCATATAGATTCATGCGAAGTGCCACGTGGCGTTCCTCAATAAGGCGATCCCAACGAACAGCTAACGACAGCCGTAACTAGGCGGCCGCCCAAATACTTTGACTTCAAGGCCAGCAACATCACGTTTGCGGCAGCCTTACTCCTGTTTTATCGCAGTTGCTTGCTCAATATCCGAGTCTAGACCTTCGGTCCGTTTTTGGCGTAACAAATTTGCGGCTTTGAGGGTGTTTCCGTGAATGCGGACATCCTTTGTTCCGTTGAGCGAAATTGCCGTCTCGGTTCCGCTGATTTGGTTGTCGGAGATGATGAGGTCTTCTCCCGGCTGTTTGTTGTAGCGCGAGTTGCCCCAGAGATAGAGTCCCACGGTGGTGTCGTTTGCACCGTGAATGATGTTGCCTCGAAAGTTCAATCCTTTGGTGTAACCCAATTGAACGACAGCATGCTTTTTGCTCACGGCAGTGACGATGTTGCTGTGGATCACCAAGTTCGTATTCCCATTTCCAACAATCCGGCCAGTGACCGTGTTTCCGCGAATGACCATGCCATCGACGCCGCCGGCCAGAATTGATTTGCGGCACTGGTTGTTCTCGATGATCACATTCTTCAGTCCGCGGGCATGTTCGACATGAATCGTCGATCCGCTCGACTGCACAGAAGCTTCCAAGTCTCGGCAACCTGTCACGGTGTAGTCCCGGGAGCCTGGGCTGCCACCCATTTGAATTCCTTGCCGGATGAAATTGCGAAGCGTGCAATCGCGAACGGTGATGCCTTGGCAGTTGTAGGAAAATGCCATGCAGTCGCCTGAAAAGTTCTCGGCAAAAACGTTCAAGACCGTGACGTTTTCGATCAGGTGATTTTTATTGTAAAACCACAGTCCCGCATTGTGCTCCGGCGTTTCGCCTTTGATATATTTCGGATGCGTGTTCGAGCCGTCTAGATGCAAGTCGCGAATCACCACGTTCTTTGTCCCGCCGACGACCGGAGCGCCGATCATCCGCCAGAAGTTGGACTGGTTGACATCGGGATTGAATTTCAAAATCGACGCCGCCCCCTCGCCGCGCAGCGTGGTGTTTGGAGGGACTTCGAGAATCGGCGTCTCGTTGTTGCGACGCGAAAGGAAAAAGGTCCCTGCCGGAATGAAGACCGTTCCGCCTCCAGCCTCGCCGCAAGCGGCCAATGCATTTTCAATCGCCGTCGAATCGTCCGTTTCATCACCGGCCGTCGCTCCATAGTCGGTAATGTTGAATTCCTTGGCCGTGGAAGTGCCGACCAATGTTGAAAAACAGATGACGAAGGCGATGAGTAGTCGCATTACGATGAACCCTTGGTAATGACTCAATTGGCGGCAAGCCGCAGGCGATGCTGTTTACTGCTGCGCGTCGCCCGCAATTCGCGTCACAAAATCGGAGAGAGATGGGAGATTACCACACCCACCAACAATAAAAAACTAGCACGCTCGGGACCACGTCAGTGATTTCTCACACGCACCTGGACAGGAATCGTGCGGAACGCTAGCCTTTGCGTCCTACTTGTCGCTGTTTCATGGACGAATCAATAACGAGGTCTCTTAAGATGATCAGAATTCTCCCCGGCACGATTCTGGGTTGCTGTGTGTTGTCCTTAATGGTGTGCGGTTGTGGGCCGGGCGAAACGCCTGTTGCTCAAACGGATGGCGAATCGAAGGAAGTCGCCGGTGACGTCAAGCCGCGAGTTGAGCGGGTACTGACACAAGCAGAACAGGACCAGCTGACGCCCGATCAGGTGCTAGAGACGCTGCGGGATGGCAATCAGCGGTTCACGTCGGGGACGCTGACATCCAGAGATCATTCGAAACAAGTGCGCGAGGCAGCGCTGGGGCAGTTTCCTAAAGCTGTGATTTTGTCGTGCGTCGACTCGCGGATTCCGGTGGAAGATGTGTTTGATCGTGGAATCGGCGATATTTTTGTAGCGCGGGTCGCCGGCAATTTCGAGAACACCGACATCCTCGGCAGCATGGAGTTTGCCTGCAAGGTTTCCGGCGCAAAACTCGTGTTTGTCTTGGGGCACGAATCGTGCGGCGCGGTACGGGGAGCAATCGACGGCGTCGAACTGGGCAATATCACAGAGATGCTAGCCAACATCCGCCCGGCAGTCGATCACTTCACCGATTACGAGGGGGACAAAACCAGCAGCAACAAAGAGTTTGTCCAAATGGTCGCCAAGCAAAACGTTCGCGAAACGGTCGAAAATATCCGAACATACAGTCCCATTCTGAAACAAATGGAAGCAGATGGTGAGATCAAGATTGTGGGCGGGATCTACGCTATGGAGACTGGTGAAGTTGAAATTCTGCAGGACTGAGTCGTAGGTCAGGCTCCCGCCTGACTCGGTACTCGTTGGACGTGCAAGGTCGTTCCGTCAGGCGGGAGCCTGACCTACGACAACTGGTGAGACCGCCAATCAGGATCGTCCTTCTAGTGACGGTTCCGTTCCTCGTCGTTGTTGTTTGCCTTGTCATCAATAGCGACGATTTCGACGCCGTTGCTTCGCAGAAAATCGATCGCGATCTGTTCCTGCTCGCTGTTCACGAATGAAATGCGAGCCGTTTCCATGAGCTTTCCAAAAACGACATAAAGTTGTTTTGTTCGGATGGCGACCATTCGATTCGGTGTAAATCGCGTGGTAAGTTCCTCGTCAAACGCCTCGCTGCCAATCGTCAATTCGTTGTCCCGAAAGTTCAGGCGTACCGTATAGGGCGCCTTCATGGCGAGTTCTTCGGCTTGGCGGCTAATCTGCCGTGACACTCTTGTTCGGACAATAGCAGGGGGTAAGCTGTCAAGCCAGTTGATCAACCGCGAGGTGGACATCGCAAAAGCGATCAGGCTGAGTATCAACATCAAGGCAACAGACCTTGCGTCACCCATTGGGGGGAGTGCATACATTATGGCAAAGATCAAAAAGCAGACCCCCGTCACCTTGCCCAGCGTTAGGATCCACGTGGTCCCCATCATTTTTCGCCGCATGCGCGCAATTCGATACTTGCTCAGAGCAACATGAGCCTCGATTCGATCGTCTCGCCAACGAGCAAGAAACGCATCGTCAAAAGTGAGTTCATAGTGAGAATCGATGGTCATGCTTATTTCCCATTCGGGATCGATTTACCGAAGCCTGCCGTAGGTCAGGCAGCCGCCTGACTCATGTGCCATTGGACGTGCAAGGTCGTTCCGTCAGGCGGGAGCCTGACCTACGACAACTGGTGATTGTGCTGATCCGACTCAACGTTGGTAAATCGGCAGGTACTGATACTCCACCGCCAGTGACAGTACCGCCATGGTTGTGGTGTACACGCGGCCGATGCGCTTTTCGCTGCCGTTGCCGGCGGTCCAACTGCCGTCGGCCGATTGTTTTTCCAGCAGCACGTCGCGGATTTGGTCCTGCATTGCTGTCCAGTATTTGCCGCCCATTTGAAACATGCCCACGCCGCAATAATAGACGCCATAAAAGTAATACGTCTCGTCGTAGCTGAGCGGGTTTTCCAGCAGATAATCGGCGCCGCGGAGGGCCTCTTGGCTGTGGTGTTCGCCACAGATTTCCAGAGCCAAAATACCGGTGCCGGTGCGGACGGACGTGACGCTGCCGCCCGGTTGGTAGGCGAAGCCCCCGTCGGCGGCGCTGCTGCAACGTTTGATGTAGGCGACGGCGCGGTCGATGTTTTCAGCGGGGACATCGCAGCCCAGATTCTTCGCCGCGCGCAACGCCAACAGTTGCCAGCCGCTCACGCTGAGGTCGCTGTCGCTGCTGCGGACTTGATACCGCCAGCCGCCATTGTTCCGCTCCGACTTGGGGACGTTCTGCGCATTGAGGATCACGCGGATTGCTTTTTCCAGCGCCGTCCGCACCGGTTTGGCCCGTTCTTTGGAAACCATGCCGGCCACTTCGGCCAGCATCAACGTACTCACGCCGTGGCTGTACATCGGACCGTGACTGGTGCGAAAGGCGATCAGTCCAGCGTCGTATTGCCCGCTACGTTGGTGGTCGATGACCCATTGGATGCCGCGGTCAATGTTGTCAGCATAGGGACCTTCACCGGGAACATGCCCGGCGGCGAGAAACGCCATCACGCCCAGCGACGTGGTCGCCGTCGATTCGCCATAGGCATCCGACTCCCAACAGCCCGATGGTTTTTGCGTTTTGGCGAGGTATTCGAGAGCGCGGTTGATGGCAGCATCAACGCGACGTTGTTCGGGCGTGGGTGGTTCGGCCCGCGTCGGTGTTGTGGACGCGAACAAAAGTGCAGCAGTCATGCTGAGAATGAGCCAGCGGGTCATGGGGCACTGTTCGTTTGGGTTAACCGGAAAATCATGACAAAAAAACGGCACCCGATCCGTGACCGGGCACCGTCTGTTATACCGCGCGGGATGAAATCATGCGCGTCCGCTTTGTGATTGGCGGCGCGGGGGGACGATCAATAGGCTTCCACATTATTCTCCTCGCTGGGCAAGACTTCGGCTTCCTCTTCGATTTGCTCAGGCTGGTTGATTGGTGGAAGATCGTAGTCTGGCGTAGGGAGGGGCCGCTCCTCGTGTTCCTCTTCAATTTCCTCCTCCCTAAGAGCCTGGATGTCGATTTCCTCAATTTCAATCCGTTCGCTGTCTCTCTTTTTTATGTCCCTCTTGTCGAACGGCCTGAGTTCCTCTTCAACCTCGATTTCGATGTTGCGAGGATTGAGTTCAACTTCAATTTTGCCGCCATGTTTAACGTGTTGTTCGAGCAACTCGTGCATTTCACGGACCTCGTTGCGGAGGTTGCGGATTTCGTGGCGGAGATCGTTGAGGGCTCCGTGGACGTCGTCGCGCGGGGCGTGGTCCGCGTGTTTTCTTTCCTGGCGATTCTTTGCTAGCTCCGCTTTCGAATGTTCTTTTCGCCACCGTCTCAGCAGTGCATTGCGTTCCTTGAGGAGTTCGTTAACTTCGGCATGGAGTTTGTCGGCTTGTTGCGACAATTCGTTGGCCTGTTCGTTTAATCCCCCTTCCCGGAGGTTGTCAGCAGCACGGCGGAGAGGTTCAATTTTGGGTAATATCTTATTAATTTCGGACCGAAGGTCGAAGTATTTTGACCTTAAGTTATCAGCCAATGCAATAGAGTGAATCCGTCCTTCAAGCAGAGGCCGCAGTTCTTGGCGTCGATTTTGAATTGCTTTTTCAATCTCCTCACGCTCGTGCTGGACTGCCTTAAACACCGAATTGTTAGTGGGGTCTTTCAACTTCTCCTCGTAATTGCTGATCATGTTATCTAGCTTCTCGGCCTCAAGAAGAAGTTCCACAATCTTCGGATCGCGTTCGATCAGGGTGCCGATCAATTGGGCTTCGACATTCAATTTTCTTACTAACTCTTCGGCTTCATTGCGGGTGGGTTGGTCTAAGTCTGGGGCTTCGTCCGATCGGATGCGCAGCAAACCGGTGGATGACGGCTTCCGTTTGCTATCTCGTGGAGCTTCAAAGGGTTCTGCGCGTAATGCTTCTTGCTCAGCCGTGGGCTCGGCACCAAACGGATTCTCTGCTTGCTCGTTGGGAGTAAACGGAACGGCTTCTGCAAATTCGTTGCTTTCGTATTCGGCCGATGGGGCGAAAGCATCGAATGCGGCCTGCTCTTGATAATCTTCTGACGCGGTTGTGAAAAGGTCGTTGCTTTCTGCTTTGCTAGTGTCCCTATGATAGACACGCCTGCCGCTCATTGATTTAGAAGCCCAAGGGTGTTGAGGTACGGGGTCGTAATCACCGGCAATCGCGCCGAGGGTCAACCAGCCAGCAGAGGCCAGTGCGATCACCACGATCAGGGTCAGGGTTAAGATGAAAAGACGGCTCATGGGTTAGTCTCCTCGATTTGAAAAATGGGCGAGTCGGTTGGAAATGTTGAAGTGGATTCGTTGGGCGGTATATGTTGTAGGGTGTCGAGTTGGCGTTCGATGTCAGTGATCCGGTTGCGGATGCGGGCGGGCCAGGATTTGAGGCGGGGATCCACGTTGGTCCGTGCCATGAGAGCTTCCAGGTTGTGGAGTTCTTCGCGCAGTCCGGCGAGTTCGGCTTGCAGTGTGATGTCCTCGGCAAGTTCCTCGAATAGCGGCGCTTCAATCGGTTCGTCGATTACTATCTCGTCAACGCTTGGCGATGGATCGAATGCTGTCGCGTCCGCGGGTGCCTCCACTACTTCGTCCGCAGTGGATACCGAGAGTGTCGGTAGTGCGAACGTTGCTGTTGGGCCGTGGAGGATCAAGGTGATCATGCTGACGAGGACGATTCCAGCCAGACAGAGCGAACGGATTTTTGATGGTGGGTGCCGGGGCTTGTCGTTCTCGACGAGGCTTTCCACACGCTCCGACAGCGTTGAGCGATGTCCCGTTGCTGCCAGTGAACCGGTGAGGGTTTCGCCGCCGATTCGCCATTGGGCGACGGTTGTTAGGCAATTTGCTAAGGCGAAGCGGTCGCCGGTGCGGTCGATGGCCCATTCGTCACACAAAAACTCCGCCGCCCGCTGCCACTGCCGTCGCGCCCAGAAGTTGAGCGGTTGATAGGCAAAAGCAGTGCAGAGCAGCCGTCCCATGCACAACCACCAGATATCACGGCGGACGAGATGCGCCAGTTCATGGGCGAGCAACGACCGCAATTCCTCGCGAGTCAATTCCGCCTCCGCTCGAGTAGGAAGTACAATGTGCCAACGCCACAAACCAAACGCCGCCGGTTCGGCGTACTGGCCGGACGACAACAGGCGGACATTTTTGCTGCGGCGTTGTTGGGCTAAGAGGCCCGCCAATTCGTCCGCTGCGGGTCCCTCGGTCAGCAACCGGCAATCGGCGAAGCGTCGCCGCAGCCAAATCGTTTGCCCCCACAACCGCGTGAGTCCTAACAGAAAACACCCCACCGCCGCGACCGAAACAGCAATCACGATGCGCGGATCCCAAGGAGCGGGAGGTGTCACGACTTCGGTCGTATTGATTGGCGGTGCGATGTGGGTCGGGGTGGGAATTGTCGCGACGATTTCCGGCGGCGCGAGTTTCAATTCATCGAAGTCATCGGCTGGGGGGATGTCAGTTTCTAACTCCGGTACGAAAGCGTCGTGCGGAGCTTCGTCTAGAGTGGCAATGTCGTCAGTTACGACCGGGATGTGCGGAGCAATCTCGATCATGGAGATTGTTGGCGTATTGGTGCTGCTGTGATAATCCACCGTGGGGGTGCTGACTTCTGAATCCGGCAGCATGTCGGGTAACCATAAAGCCAACGGGGCGGTCACAAACGCGGCTGTCGCGCCGGCTTTCCAGAGTGCGCTGCGCAATGCCGGGCGAGCGGTGCGATGCCAACAGAAGTACAACCACACGCCCGCCAACAAACAGGTAGAGTGCAACAGGTAGGTCGCCAGAAATGCCAAAACGGGAGCTGCGTAATGAGCCAGGTTAGTGGGCATCACGGTCCTCCTTTTCGCGGGCGCGAATCAGCGCTTTGAGGCGGGCCAATTCATCGGCATCGACATCGCAGCCATCGAGCAAGTGCGCGACCATCTGCGTGACGTCGCCGGCAAAAAGCCGGTCGGCAAGGTCGGTGACCATCGAGCGGCTGACTTTTTCTTGATCGATCGCCGGCCGATAAATGTGTGCTCGGCCCTCGATCCGATGAGCGACGTAGCCTTTGCGTTCCATCTTGGCCAACATGGTGGCGATGGTGGTGTAGGCCAGCGGACGTTCGTCGTGCAGGTCCTCGCGGACATCAGCCACGGTCGCTTCGCCCCGCTTCCAGAGGACTCGCATAATGGCAAGTTGCAAAGCGGCGAGTTGATGATTGGGTTCGGTCATGGGGTGGTTCGGCTCCTGTCTACTACCAAGGTAAGAGACATGCTACTACCGCAGTAGAATGTCGTCAAGTGGAATTCCGCAGGCTGAAAAAAGCAAAGGAAATCGCCCGTTCAGTCGGCGGTGCGGCCCAAGGGGATTGGTTTGAGGAACCGGAGGCTGTTGTGCGTAAAAATACGCATCCCTATTGACAGCTTGGCAGCGCGGCGGTATCGTGGCCGATTAGGTGTTAAAAAATACACACACTCAGCGGCCTAAAGGGATTGACATGCCACGACCACCACAGGCACAGCTCAGTCGGCGGGAACGTCAAATCATGGATATCGTTTATCGTCGCGGCTCCGCGACGGCTGCCGAGATCCGCGCAGAACTCGCCGACCCGCCCAGCTATTCCACCGTCCGCACGTTGCTGCGGGTGCTCTTGGAAAAAGGGCACTTGAAACACAAACAAGACGGCCCGCGGTATGTCTATTCGCCCACACTCTCGGCCGAAAAGGCCCGCCGCTCGGCGCTGAAACAAGTCCTCACCACCTTCTTCGACGGCTCCGCCGAAAAAGCAATGGCCACACTCATCGACATGTCCTCGGCCAAGCTTTCCCAACAAGATCTCAACCAACTCGCCCAATTGATCGAACATGCCAAACAAGGGGAAAAGAAATGAACACACTCTTCGAGTCCTTTAGTTCGTCGTTTACCGGTAACAATGCGTCAGCATTTGCGTTCGATATGGCGGTGCGTTCAACGGTTCTGCTGCTAGTGGCGCTTATTGCATTGGCCATTTGCCGCCGCGCTTCGGCAGCGGCTCGGCATCGGCTGTGGTTGTTGTCGGTGGTGGGGGTGTTGTTGATTCCCATTTTGTATCTGGCGGCGCCGCAACTGAAATTCGCGTTGCCCGGTGGTGATAAACCGGCGCGTTTCTCGGAAGCGACGTCGATCACTTCGCAATGGCTGTTCACGGAAACAATTCCAAGCAGCAAGCCAAACAGTGCGCAGCCAGCAACGCCTGCTAGCCCTGAAACGTTAGAGACAGCAAGTAAGATGAGCGTGGTCGTTGATGCTCCTGCGTGGCACACCGGTGACGTGCTACTCGTCGCCTGGGCTGCCGGGGTGGTGATCGTGGGGCTGCTGAGTTTGATCAGCATCGCCTCCGCTCAGCTATTAGTGCGCAAGTCAGCGGTGTTGACGGATGATGCTTGGCAGGGTTTGTTGTTGTCGTTGCGGGAACAACTCGGGATTTCGCGGATGGTGCAACTGCGTAGCTGCGATCGGCCGATTTCACCGATGACGTGGGGGCTGTGGCGGCCGGTGATTTTGTTGCCGCGGGATTGTGCGAGCTGGACGGATGAGTGTCGTCGGGCGGTGTTGCTGCATGAACTGGCGCATATTCAACGGCACGACTGGTTGTCGCAGATGTTAGCTCAAACGGCGTGTGTGGTGTATTGGTTTCACCCGTTGGTGTGGTTCGCAAACCGTCAAGTGCGCAAAGAGAGCGATCGTGCCGCTGACGACGTGGTACTGACCGCCGGGATGCCGGCAACGACGTATGCGGAACAACTGCTGGTGATCGCCCAACAGATTTCAACCGAGTGGCTGCACCCGGCACCGGCGATGGCGCGGCGCGGGCAATTGTCGCAGCGGATTGGCGTATTACTCGACCCTCGCCGTAATCGCCGCGGTTTGGGGCGACGTGCGGCGGTGCTGATGACGGTCGTTGCGATTTGCGCAGTGGCATTTATTGGAGTGGTCTCAGTGACGGTGGCTGAGGACGAAGCATTAGCAGCAAAACCAACTTCCGCATCGAAGCCCGCGACCGCTGATGACAAACTGACTGAGGCGAAAAAGCGGATCGAACGGGCGTTGCAGAGTAAACTGGATGTGGAAATTGAGGACATGCCGCTTCAGGAGGTGGCGAAATACTTTGGTCGTCAATTGGATGTGAATGTGTGGATAGATGAAGCTGCGATCAACCAGCAGGGACTGCGCGTTGATACACCCATGACCATAAAACGAAAAAGTATCTCCGCCCATTCTGCATTAACGGAGTTGCTCGGACCATGGCAGCTAGTCGCCGTCGCAAACGGGGATGTATTACAGATCACAAGAGACCCGTTGACCAACCGAGAACGGATCGAGCGGGAATTGCAAAACACAACGGAAGTCGACTTCCAGGATCAACCCTTAACCGACGTCGTCTTGTATCTTAAGGATTTGCACAACATCCAAATCGTCATCGACGATGCGGCGCTCAATGACGCGGGGATTGATCCTGACTCGCCGGTGAATATGACGCTGGCGGGGAACACGGCTGAATTCGCGCTGCGGTTAATACTGGAACCATTGGGGTTGGAAGCGGTGGTCGATGATGATGTGCTGAAGATCACCACTAAATCCGTGGCGGCGGGGATTTTGGAAACGCGCGTTTATGATTTGAAGAACATCTTGGGATCGGCTTGGGGACCCCAGCAGGTCGACTTGTTGCGTCAAGCGATCATCAAGTGCGATACTCCGACTACGTGGACCGAGGCGGGGGGGGCGGGGGTGATCGCTCAAGGTCCTGCTACAGACGAGGAGCAAATCGACACCTCCGCAGCCGGGATTCTAGTCATCCGCCAGACAACAAACGTGCATCAGCAGATTCTGGAATTGCTGGCCGATCTGCGGTCGGTTTTAAATCCACCCGGCGAGAAAACAGCAGAGCTGACGACGCGGGAGAAAAACGAACAGGCAATCCGCAAAGCATTGGCCTCACCCACAGAGGTGGACTTTCAGGATCAACCGTTGACTGATGTCGTCTTGTATCTTGAGGATTTGCACAACATCCAAACCATCGTCGATGACGTGGCGTTGAACGACGAGGGGATTTCGACGGATACGCCGATTAGTCTGACCCTGGCCGGTATACCGCTACAGAAGGTCCTGCGACTCATGCTGGGGCCCATAAAACTACAGGCAGTCCCTTATGGGGAAGTCTTGCTGATTACGACTGCATCCAGGGCCAAGGAACTGCAAATTGTGCGGATTTATGACGTGAGCGACGTGCCGTTTGGCCAGGATCCCAAAGTATTGGCCGCCACGATTCAATCCACCGTTGCGCCTGGCAGTTGGAAAGGGGCCAAAGGTGGTGGTGCGATAGCTCCTTTCAGTGGTTCGATATTGAGGCCGGAAAATCAAATTGACCCCTTTCGCGTAAACAATCTGCTCATCGTCCGCCAAACCGAACAGGGGCACGAGCAGGTGGCGGCGTTGTTGAAACAGCTACGGCGGGTAAAACGGTAGCGGCCGTTGTGGAAAGGGCGTGTGCTTTGAGTCGCTGCATTGGGCGATTCCGTGCCACCGGTCTGTTTGCGATTTTCCGCAATTCCGGATTTTGGGGTAAATCAGAATTGCAAAGCGTTACCGGGCGAATCAGAATCATCGTTCGGTAGGCCCTGGTTTGCCTACTGGGAAGGCCGTTTTTTTAATTGACCCAAAGCCCGTTTCCAGCCCGTTTTTTATTGACAGCCTGTTCGAATCGTCCAAAATAAGGGGGCGGTCCGGTTTGATCGGCGCATTCCGTCGTAACGTACTGTTCGACGAGCGTGTTGTCGATGAAAAGTGATGTTGCGTTCAAACAACAATTGGGGCGCCGAATCGGGAAATGCTGTTAGGGGGCATCATCGGCAGGGGAAGGTGGAAAAGGAATTCGAGCTCAATACAGCGGGAATAGCCGCTTGGCGCGAGAGTCTGACCCTTCCTGTTCGACTTCGGTATGAAACGTGCTAGGGAGTTAGGCACGAATGTTGACAACCGGGAAATCGGCCGGTCGGTCTTGATAGCGATACGAAACGAAATACCGTTACGTTTGTTATTCTAAGAACAGAACCGGCTAGACCGCCTGATGCAGTCTGGGAATTGATCCACGACGGATATCGACGTGTTAGACTGCTCAAAGGAAGCTGCGGCAAGATGCCGCGCCAGTCGCAAGAAATTCGGCAACGTGCCGCATTCTGCCTGCGGCTAGCGTTTGATTTTACGACAGTACGGTGGTCAGTGACTGCCGGTCGGGGAATTGAGCCGTGCATGTTTCACGGGGCAAGGACGCATGGAATTGGAATCCAATGAGAACGGTGATTGCAACCGATGGGGACGGAGTCCGCGCTGAACGCAGGGATAGTGATCGTCAGAAGCACGAAGTGATTCGAGGAGTATAGCCGGTGGGAACCAGCGAAAAGAATTCAAAACCAGTATTCGGCGTCCAGGTTTGGGTTGGATTAGCCGTCCTGCTGGCAGCCGTTATGTGGGCCTATTGGCCGACGGTCACGACCATGGCGGGAAAATGGGAGAACGATCCCCAATACTCGCACGGTTGGCTGGTGCCGTTATTCGCAATTGCCTTGTTGTGGCTCCGCTGGGATAAGCTGGAACCGGAAAACCTCAAAACCAGTTGGTGGGGCGTCGGCCTGTTGGTGCTGGGGGCTGCGATGCGGCTGGGGGCTGGTTGGATCAACTTCGACTGGTTTGACGGGATGTCCATCATTCCGACACTAGCAGGCCTGTGCATGCTGTTCGGCGGTATGGCCGCCATGAAATGGGCCTGGCCGGCATTTGCCTTTTTGGTCTTTATGGTTCCGCTTCCGTTCCAAGTGGAACGGATGATGATGGGGCCGCTGCGAAATCTGGGCACCGTGACCAGTTCGTACGTGATGCAGACGCTCGGTCTTCCCGCCATCGCCGAAGGAAACATCATTCACCTGGGCGAACATACGATTGGTGTGGCCGAAGCGTGTAGTGGATTGCGGATGTTGGTGATCTTTTTTGCCCTGTCGGCGGCTGTGGCCTTGATCATTGATCGCAACATTTGGGTCCGGTTATTGATTCTAGCCAGCGCGATTCCGATTGCGTTGATCTCCAATATTGCACGGATCACCGTCACCGGCATGGCGTATCAGTTGGCCAGCCCTGAATTGGCGGAAAGCTTGTTCCATGATTGGGCGGGTTGGCTGATGATGCCGTTTGGACTGTTGCTACTTTGGGGAGAATTGTGGCTGCTTTCGCACCTGTTCATTGAGGAATCCGACGACGACTACGACTCGTTGGCCATGGGTTTCTCCAGGACGGCGACAGCGGCAAATCCCAAGGATGGTGGGGCCGATTCGGATGCGAAAGGGTCGGGCAAAATTCATTTGCCACTACCTTAAGGGCGGAAAGAATAGAAACCTCGTCACCCGTGGTGGCGACGAGGTTTGAGTTGAAACATATTTGCGTAGAAATTTTTCAGCTGGACATGGGCAGCCGGTAATAGACCGACTGACTTTACCCCTGAGCCGAGACATCATGATGCAATCAAATCAAGAACCAAACCACTACCGAAACGGAAATGCCGGCGTTCCAGCGTACACCAATGGTGGTGGCGGTGGTGGTGGTGGAGCGCTCGTACCGGTTGGTAATGGCATGGAACCATCGCCGGCCTCGATGGGGGGCAATGAGGGAGCCGGTCAGGTTGATCCCAAGGCATTGTTGAATGCATTTCGTCGCCGGTGGTTTTTGGCGGTGACGGTCGGTTTGTTTTGTGGAGGGAGCGCAGCAGCTGCGGTGTACTTGTTGGTGCCGCCGAATTACGTCGCGTCATCCATCGTTTACATCGACGCCACACCAGGGACGGTGTTGCAGGATAGCAGTTCGTTTAGCAGCGATTTTGATACCTTCAAGCGAACGCAAATGTTCCGCGCGTTGCAGCGCGTCGTGTTGGATACCGCTTTAAGCGAACCGGTTCGCAACAGTGAACTGAAGCGATATGGGTTCAAAACAATCGGCGACCTACCGCTAATCAAGGCGCAAGCGTTTCCGATCGATTGGTTGGAAGCGAGACTCTCCGCGTCGGGACGCCAAGAGGAATTCTTTGCGATCAAGATGGAGTATAGCGAAAAACCGGAGGAGTTGGCGGAGATCGTCAACGCCATCACGCAGGTCTATTATCGCGACATTGCGAACGAATCGAAGCTCCTTGACAAAAAGCGGATTGCTATGTTGATCGAGTTGTCCGACGACTACGAGCAAGAGACCAAAAAGAAGCTTGACGAGATAGCAAAACTAGGGCGGCGCCTGGGCATTACCAGTGAAGAGGAACTTAGCCTGGACATTGCCGCCGACAACGCATTCTCCAGAGAGCTGCAGCAACAATACTTTGACCTCACGATCATGCGGTACAATTTGAAATTAGAGACCCGGATTACGGAAAAAATTGGGGATACCGTCGAGGAAAATCCTGATATTCAAGCCGAAATGATCGAGACACTCATCGATCGTGATCCGAAAATGGCTGACCTATTAGTCAAAGCCGATGCGATTGAGGCGAATATCCGTCGATATGAAGAAACATTGAAAGACACGGAAAACAACTCGGTGCTGAAGTCTGCACGCCGTGAGCAAGAAACAACTCAAGAAGCGATCGCAAAATACCGTGAAGAACTCCGGCCGATCATCGAGCAAAAAATCCGTGAAAGTGGCAACGCTCAAAACCCAGACGATTTACCCGCTGAGGAACGGATTGCGAGGATGGATGTTATCCTCGAGCAATTAAAAGAAGAGCTCGACAATCGGAAAATACAAAAAACACAGATCGTAACGGACTCGTTTGAATTGCAACAACTGCAAAAAGAAGCAGCCAAGTTAGAGGCTCGAACTGATGAGATCAATAACAAAATCGATGTGCTGAAGATTGAATTGGGTGCACCGGATCGAATTAAAGTCGCGCAATGGGCTGAAGTTCCGCGGATCAAGGATTGGGAATCGCTGTACAAAAAATCGGCGATGGCCGGCTTGGGCGTGTTTGGACTGTTTGTCGCCGCCATTGTTTGGTTTGAATTCCAAGCAAAACGGATTGATACCTTGGGCGACGTGACCGGCGGTTTGAACTTGCGAATCATGGGAGCCTTGCCGCAAATGCCGCGGTGGGCCAGCCAAAAATCCTCCAAGGCGAAGAAGACAGCCAAGAGTGCGTTTTGGCACAGCGTGCTGACCGAATCGATCGACGCGGCTCGGACGGTGTTGATTCGCGATGCGAATGTGGAATCGACCCGGCTGGTGATGGTTGGCAGCGCAATTTCCGGTGAAGGCAAAACAACGTTGTCCTGCCATCTGGCAGCCAGTTTGGCCCGTGTCGGCCGAAACACGTTGCTTGTCGACTGCGATTTCCGAAAATCCAATGTGCACCGAGTCTTCGGTGTCGAAGAACAACCCGGCTTGAGTGAAGTTTTGTTGGGGACAGCGTCGCTGGAAGAGGCGATTAAATCGCCGAGCGACGACGGCCCGGATGTCCTTCCCGCCGGTCAATTCAATTCGCAGCTATTGGCGGCACTGGCTCAAGATGGTTTGGGCAAGATCTTCGAAGAACTCAAGAAGAAATACGAATTCGTTGTCGTCGATTCCTCCCCAGTGTTGCCGGTCACCGATTCGTTGATGGTCGCCCAGCACGTGGATGCGGTGATCCTTTCGATTCGCCGCGACGTGAGTCGTCGTCCCAAAGTGGCCGCCACACGCGACCGGTTGGCCATGTTGGGCGTTCCGGTATTAGGCGCGGTTGTGATCGGTCTGGATGGTGAGACGAGCGGATACCGTTCCGGATACGGCGGTTACGGGTACGGTTCGCGCTATGGCTACGGCTACCAATACAATCGTTCGCCCGAACCAACACCTTCGCAATCGTAACGCGAAATTTACAGTCGGCGGCTGATGTCGACGGAAATGGTGAGGACGGCGTTAGTTTCCAAACAATTCGTTTGTCGTTGAAAGATCCGAGATGGTACGCATAATTTCACTGGTCATCGCCTTGGTCATTATCATTGGAACCGGCATAGTTCACGGTAACTATGCAGGCCGCTGGGGCGCGGCGGACGCATTGATTCTGGCGGCCAAAAAAATCGATAATATCCCGATGGATTTCGGAGATTGGAAGGGACGCGATCGCAAGATCGATCCCGAGGATACGAAGCGGGCACAGGCTGAGCGGATTTTCGCCCGCGAATATGTCAACGAAAAAACACGTATGGCCATGTCGGTCTTGATCGTCTGCGGTCGTCCTGGAACAGTCAGCGTGCATACCCCCGACATTTGTTTTCAGGGGCAAGGACGTATCATGATGAGCGCTGTCCCCGAGACCGTCACGGTCGATTTGGGTGAAGAGTCCGGCAAGCCGCTCGTCGAAGAATTCCAAACGGCCGACTTTCATCGTCCCGATGCCGCTAACCGTGAGCAACAGCGGGTCTATTGGACCTGGTCGACTGATGGAACTTGGGTCGCACCGAGCAATCCTCGTGTGGAATTCATCTGGAACAACACTTTGTACAAGCTTTACATTGTGCGCAGCGTTTCGCCGCTTGAGGAGTTGAAAGAGGGCGAGCTTGATCCGTCGTTGCAATTCGCCGAACAGTTGATTCCGGTGCTGAACAAAGCACTGTTTGATTTACCGTCGGGAGAAACCAAAGCAGCACCCGTGGCTGCCAAATAAGAAGTCTCGACGCGATCAGCGATCCTCTCTGACTGGGACACTCACTGTGAGCAGTCATCCTGTTCGGGCATTGATGATTCGCAACGACCTCCCCCAATCGATTTGACGGTCGGCTGCTGCCGACCGTTGAGCCCACCCCGAATTCCGACCGCAGATCCTATGTTGAACGCCTTTACTGTCGATGTTGAAGATTATTTTCAAGTCGGCGCGTTCGCAGATCGAATTCCCACATCGAGCTGGGATGATTTCGAAGGACGCGTTGTCCCCAACACGCGGTCTGTGTTGGACCTGCTTGAAAAACATCAGGTGCGCGGCACCTTTTTTATCCTGGGTTGGACGGCGCAGCACTATCCTGAATTGGTTCGCGACATCCAGCGCGGCGGGCATGAAATCGGTAGCCATAGTCATTGGCATCAGCTGATCTACGAAATGACACCGGAAGAGTTCGCCGACGATCTGAAATTAAGTTGCCGCATCATAGAAGACATCACCAGTGAACCGGTGAAGATGTTTCGTGCTCCCAGTTTTTCAGTCACCGGGCAATCGTTGTGGGCACTGGACATTTTGGCGGAAAACGGTATTGAGTTTGATTCGAGCATTTTTCCCGTGCACCATGACCGGTATGGAATTCCCGACGCAGAACCATTCCCGTATCGCATCGAGAATGAGCAGGGCGGACTGTGGGAGTTTCCCCCTTCGGTCTATCGCGTGGCCAATCGGATGAATCTTCCGGTTGCCGGCGGCGGGTATTTTCGACTCTATCCGGCGCGGCTGACCATCGAATGCATCCACCGCATCAATCGCAGCGGGCAGCCGTTTATGTTTTACATTCATCCGTGGGAAGTCGATCCCGAACAACCGCGGCTACCGTGCGGCTGGCGTTCGCGGTTTCGGCACTATCAAAACCTCGGTTCCACCCATCGGAAGTTGGATCGTTTGTTGGGCGAAGTTTCCTTTGGAACAATGACGGACGCTTTGCAACCCTCGCTCGAACAATCGGCATGCACGGCGTCCTCCACAAAAATATCAGCGGGCTCGTGAGAGTGGTCCCGCCCTACTGCCCACATGCGGTGGGTTGATGAACGTTCTAACTGTTTGGTTCGGCCCCACTGGAGCCTATTTGTGACGACGGTTGCCCAAAAATTATTGTTGATCGCACGCGATTTCCCACCGGATTTCTCGCCTGGCGTTCCGCGGATTGAACGCTTCGCTCGAAATCTGCCGGAGTCCGGATGGCAACCCTTGATACTCGCGATGGAACAAGAGGCTGCCGATTCACAAGCAGCGACGAAGCTTGATGATCCATCACTGAACTCGATCATCGTCGAACGTTGCCGGATGAAGAAGTGGTATCGCTCCCAACCTGCTGCTGCAACGACGAATAAAACTCAAACAACCGCAAGCGCACCCCCTGAGGGAAAACAACCTGCGCAATCTGAAACGCCGGCCCGGCCGTCTCGGTTGCGGCCGCTGCGGCAGTGGTGCGTCAACCTCAAGGATCTGCTGATCATCACACCCGACAAGGCCATCGGTTGGGTGTCCCCAGCGGTCGCCACTGGGAAACGGATGATTCGCGAACACAATCCGCAAGCGATCATGACATCGGGGCCGCCACACAGTATTCACCTCATTGGCCGACGGTTGAAACTCGCGACCGGTTTACCCTGGGTCGCCGATTTTCGAGATCCCTGGGCACGGCGGCCTTGGGGGCATAAAAAACAAAATCCGTGGGGACAAAATTTGTACCCTTGGTTCGAGCGCCGCTGCGTCGAGACGGCGGATCGAGTCATCCTGAATACCGAAGCGATGGCCGACGACTTCCGTCGATTTTATCCGCAATGGGAATCAAAATTTCTCGCCATCCCCAACGGCTGTGATGGCCATTTGGTAGAGCGAATCGAACAGCTCCTCGGTGAAATTCCCGCCCGCAGCGCTGCAGAGCCATTAACACTAACGCACGCCGGATCCTTGTATCGTGAGCGCGATCCACGCCCACTGATCGAAGCCATTGCACTACTCAACCAACGCGGCATTGCCATTCGTTTTGAACAGATCGGAAATTGCAGCGGCGATTTCAATATTCCCACGTTTTTGCGGGATCATGATTGCGGCGAGTACGTCTCACTCACTCCGCCCGTCCCGCGCGATGAAGCATTGCGCCGCATGGCGGCAGCCGATTTGCTGTTGTTAATTCAACCCGGCACGGACCTGCAAATCCCGGGAAAACTCTTCGAGATGCTGCCGTTTCGCAAACCAATCCTGGCCGTGGCACATGCGGGTGCGACGGCCGATGTGATCAACCAGTATCAATTGGGAGCGGTGGCGACCGACCACACACCTCAAGCGATGGCTACGGTCCTGGAGAACCTGATTCAGCATCGACAGCGGTCCGACGCCGACTTACGCTGGGACAAGGCCATTCATGATTTTGACGGTCGAACATTAACAGCCGAACTGGCCGCCACATTAAACGCGGTTACTTCTGGCAGCAACGAATCTACGACCACAGCGGACGTCGAAACCCCACCGCAAGTCACGATGACATCCTGAGATCATTCGGCAATCGCTGACTAGTATACATTCCCTCACCAAGTTAAAGATGTGAAATGTCTGATAAAGCATTAGCAGTTCGAGGCGTAGTCTTCAATTGGCTAGGCCGCGGCTGCGCGATTATCATCACCTTTTTCCTCACGCCTTACCTCGTTTCCAAACTGGGCGACGAGTCGTACGGGCTGTGGTCAATGGTGATGGCATTCACCAGCTACTACGCCATGGCCGACATGGGCCTGCGCGGCGCGGGCGTGAAGTACATCGCTCAGTATCTCGCTGTGAAGGATTACGAATCGGTCAACAAAGTGTTTGTGACGTCGTTGGCTGTCTATGCGTTAATTGGGGCTGTGATCCTGGTTATCGTGGGGATTGCCTCTGTGATCCTTCCCTACACGATTGATTTGGGCAATCATTCGATCCGCGAAATGCAGTGGGTCATCTTCTTGACCGGCGCCACAATGGCCACCCGAATGCTCTCACAGGTTTACGGGGCTGCGCTGTCTGCCATGCAGCGCCACGATATTACCAACATCGTCGCTGTGGCGATGCAGTTGTTTCAAGCCGTTGCCGTCGTGGCTGCGTTGTTGGGTGGATATGGACTGTGGGGCATGGCAGTGGCCACCTTTACTGTCACACTCACGGGTCAATTGTTGCGGACGGCATTCTCCTATTGGCTGTTGCCGGAACTCTCTATTTCGACCCAGTATTTCGACAAGCAGATGCTCAAGCAGGTCTTCAGGTTCAGTGGAGTGAACGTGATGGCCAACACAGCTGCACGGCTCCTTGTCTATGGAGGCGGCCTGATTGTCGGATACATGTGGGGGCCGGCAATGGTTTTGTTCTACACAATTCCCGAGTCGATCACCCAAAAAACGTCTCAATTGGGTTCTGCCATTACACAGGTGATCGATCCGTTGGCTAGTAGGCTCAATGCCCAAAAAAACAAATCAGCGATGTTGGAGTTGATGGTTTTACCGCCGCGGTTACTGACCGTGTCCTCGTTGTCGCTGGCGATTTTCTTTGCGTTTTTTGGTGGCTCGGTTATTCGACAATGGATGGGGCCACAATACGTCGAGCAGATGACGCCGGTCCTATGTGTGTTGGCGGTTGCTCGGGCATTGAAGATGTCGACTGGGGGATTGCAGGCTGTCTTGCGAAGCATGGCCAAGTTGCGGGTGATTGCGATTGCAGCAATGCTGGAGATCTGTATCACGTTAGTATTCGGTCTGACTGGCGTCTGGTATTGGGGGCCGATTGGCATGGCCTACGCAATTCTCATTGCCCAATTTCTGGTGGGGCTACTGTTCGTCCCTGCGGCAACTTGCAAGGCACTTGACCTGCCAATTCGCCGCTTTTATTTGGATGTCTGGCCACCCAGTCTGGCTGCTCTCCTGCCTCCATTGTGCGTAGCATTTTTGCTTGACTATTTCTGGGCTCCAGGTCGATTGTTGGAGCTGGCAGTTGTTTGCGGCTTAATTTTAGTGACGGCGGGGATTAGTGCGTTTTTTATATGCGTACCCCGCAACCGCCGTTCAGACATATTGGTCTCGCTTACTTTTCGCAGTCCCGTTAAGCCCGCCTAAAGTTTCAATATCCTGATATCGTCGAAGCCGTTTTGTCATGCCAATGACCCTTCACACACGTCAAACGTGCCAGGATCGCAAATTGCGCGTACTTGCGCTGGTTCCTCCAGACAAGACTGGACGGACGGTTTCGCGATTCACCTTCTTTCGGGAAGAGTTGGATGCGTTTTCCGCTGCCGGGGTTGAGATCCACACGATCAGCGAGCATACGGACAAGCGCGTGCGAATTAATGATGTCACGTTGCATCCCATTCCTCGAATTCGTGACCTTGGGCATACGCTCAATTCGTTGACTTTTTTTCGCCGTAGTTTGATTCCACACAAAAGCCTTTCGGATCGCCTCTTATCGCAGCTCAAAATTGCACGTTACGACTGTGCTATTGCATCGGTGCTGCGCGAGCAAGATATCGACATTGTCTACAGCCCTTTTGCTTGGCCGCAAAGCACCGCTGGTGTCAATGCCGCCCACCATGTTGGAGTGCCTGTCGTAGCGAGTCTTCGTGGAGCAGATGGGTTTAGTGTGCCCGAGATCAATTACGGATTGTTGGAAAGACGACCGCAAATGGCGGCGACACTCCAGCAGGCAGACCACGTTATCGGCGTATGCCGTGGATTGGCCGATTCAGCAATCTCAATGGGCGCACCGGCCGATCGCGTTTCGGTCGTTTGGCAAGGAGTTCACCTGGAGAATTTCTCTCCTGGCAATCGTGCAGACAGTCGACGCAAACTCAATTTGAATGATCGTCCGACAGTTCTATTCGTAGGGAATTTTGTACCTGTCAAAGGCATTGCGACACTGCTGGCAGCCTTCGACCACTTGATTGCCGATATGCCCCAAGTACAACTTGTGATGTGCGGAACCGGCTCTGAATTGGAACGTATCGAACGCTTTCGAAACGAACGGCCCGATGTGCGGCGGGTCATTCTTCCCGGCCGTGTCTCTCGCGAAAGTATTCCTGATTATTTTCGTGCAGCAGATGTGTTCGTGTTGCCCAGTTTAAGCGAAGGCGGGCCCAATGTCCTCGTCGAGGCAGCTGCATGTGGCTTGCCGGCCGTTGGATCGATCGCAGGCGGAATTCCAGATTACATTGATGACAACGTAACCGGCTTGTTGTTTGAGTCGCAGAACGCAGAACAACTCGCCGAGAAACTAAAATATATGCTGCAGCATCCCGAACTCGCAGAACAAATGGGCCGCGCTGGCCGTGAACGTGCGATTGAGCAATTTGGTTATCAACAGATGATTAATAATTTGTTGAACGTTTTCGAAGAAACAGTTACCGCATTTGGTGCAGATAATAGACCACAAACACAAGCCGTAAACTCCCCGGCAGCAGTCTCTTGATCCTGGCTGCTGTGCGATGATTCGTTCGTTGACGGTCTCGTTATTTTTAAGCTATTTGCATTGCCGTTAGTACTGGGAGTGAAACTTTTGAATCCGCCGTCGTCGTTACCGTGTATTGTCTGCGGAACAAACAACTCGACCAAATGGAAAAAGAAACCTCCGGTACGAGCTGACGTGCGCTTAGATATTCCGTTGCAAATTGCTCAATGTTCGAAGTGTGGCCATGTGTATCAATGCCCGCAAATAGACAAGTCATATGGCAGTGAGTACTACGATGCCGTTTATCATGGTGAGTGTGAAGACAACGCCTATTGGAAACCTGAGAACAAATTGCGTCATGCCGAGGTTTTGTTGGCCACGCTAACGAAGCAATGCCCGAATGCCAAAACTGTGTTAGAGATCGGCTCAGGCATGGGCGCTTTTATGCATGTCGCGCAAAACCATGGTTTAGAGGTTGTGGGGACAGAGATTTCTGAAGCTGGTGTCCTTAAGGCCAAGGAAGCTTTTGGGATTGATCTGTTTTGCGGCCCCGTCGAAGAACTCGAAGAGACCGAGCCTTTCGATGTTGTGGTCATGTGGGACGTGATTGAACATTGCCCTCGCCCTGACCAAGTCATTGCGAACGTTCTGGAGCGACTGTCTCCGAGCGGAAAATTGTTGTTAACGACAGGGAATTACCAAAGCAAAGATCGAATTCACTCTGGAGAGGATTGGTGGTGCTGGGATTTTGACCACTATCATTATTTCCATCCTGCAACCATTGAACGACTTGCCTTGAATCAGGGATATCGAGAGGTAAAAACCGAGCGGGTCGAACGAATTCGGTCTGCTGAGAAACTCCAACGCAAAAAATCACCGCCACCCAAGAATCCTTGGCGGCACTTCAATCCACTGCACCTTGGCCGTGCGATTCGCTGGAACTGCAGGGAAATGTATGCCAAATCGCAATGGCCCGACCATTATGACATTGGCATCATGCTGTGCAGTATTTCAAAATAGAGTGTGCCTTGCCCGTTGAGCCTCTGTTGCATTGGCAACACGAAAAACATCCGAACTGAGAGCTTAGAAAATGCAACTCTCCATTATCGCCGGCGCTCGGCCGAATTTTATGAAGATCGCGCCGTTGATCCGTCCGTTGAAAGACGTCGGATTTGCGACGAAGATCATCCATTCCGGACAACACTACGACCAGAAAATGTCGCAGACGTTTTTTGACGAGTTGAACATTCCGCACCCCGACCTGAATCTCGGTGTGGGATCCGGTTCGCACATTTGGCAGATCTCTGAGGTGATGCGGCGGCTGGAAACGGAGTTCACCGAGAATCCTCCGGCGGCGGTTGTGGTGGTGGGGGATGTCAATTCCACGCTCGCTGCAGCGCTGACGGCTGTCAAATTGGGGATCCCCGTGGCGCACGTCGAATCGGGGCTGCGCAGTTTCGACCGGGCAATGCCTGAAGAGATCAACCGCATCATGACCGATGCGATTTCGGATTGGCTGTTTACCTCTGAACCTTCGGCTCAAACCAACTTGGAACGCGAAGGTGTGCCGGCGGAGCGAATTCATTTTGTCGGCAACGTGATGATCGATACCCTGCTGTCGCATCGCAAACAGGCGCAAGCATTGCATTCCAGTCGTGAATTGGGGTGCGGCGATAAAGATTATGTCGTGCTCACCTTGCATCGGCCCTCGAATGTCGATGACCCGGAGCGTCTGGAATCAATCCTCAAGGCTGTGCATGACATTTCCGAGGATTTTCCCGTACTGTTTCCCATCCATCCACGGACTCGGGGACAGTTGCAAAAATTTGGCTTCGCTGAACGGCACGATTTGAACGGGTACCGCATGGTCGAGCCACAGGGGTATCACTCAATGCTCAGCTTGATGGACGGCGCGCGATTTGTGCTGACCGATTCGGGGGGCATGCAAGAAGAAACAACCGCTTTGGGGGTTCCCTGTCTCACATTGCGTGAAAACACGGAGCGGCCTTCGACCATCGAGAGCGGCAGCAATCAATTGGTCGGCTGGCGAACGGATGATATTCTGGCAGCGGTGGGCCGCATCAAGTCCAGCCCGGATCGTTCGAGCCAAATTCCAGAAAAATGGGACGGGAAAACGTCGACGCGCATTGCGGAGATATTGCACAGGGATTTGGCATAGCAGCAATAGTCGTTTTTCGAGCAATCTGATCGAGTGCCGTATTGCGGACAAGGGATCGGCTGAAATCATCGGGCGCAGTCGTGTTGTTGGGATGAAATGGTCATTGATACTGTGGAACACAACCTGGAGCAAAGCGAGTTCACCGGCCGTCGATTGACGGTCGCGTTTGTCGTGCACAATTTTAGTGTGGGCGGCCTGGAGCGGTGCATCGCACGGTTGGCGAACGCATTGGACCGGCAACGATTCCGGCCGGTGATTATCTGTTTAGATAAAAACGGAACAGCGGCACAGTGGCTTGAGCGCGACGATATTTTAGTGATTGAATTGCACAAAAAACCGGGCAACGATTTGGGTGTGGTGCGTCGTTTGGCGAAAACGCTACGCGAGATGTCTGTCGATATCGTGCATTCGCACAATTGGGGCACTTTGGTGGAAACAACGTTGGCTCGCAAATTGTCCGGAACAGCGACGCACCTTCATGCGGAACGAGGCATGGAGCTCGATGCTTTGAACTCATCCTCCTGGAAACGCAAGTTGCGAGGACGGGCGACACGATGGGCCTTGGAGCGGTCCGATTGCGTGGTTGCCGTTGCGGAGGCGGTTCGCCGACAAGTGCTTCAGCGGTGCGGTCGGTTGCATCAAGAGATTCTGGTCATTCCCAACGGAGTGAGTCGCCCGGAGATAGATCCTCAGGGACCGACGGCAGAAGAGATCCGTCAACAATATTCGATTCCAAGCGATGCGGTCGTTGTTGGCAGCGTGGGGCGCTTGGTGCCGGTCAAGGATTTTGGGCTCGCCATCGATGCTGTCGCTCACCTAGCCGGTAACGGTCGCAACGTGCATTTGATGCTTGTCGGAGATGGATCGGAGTTGCCGCGGTTAACGGCCCATGCGGCAGCATCCGGTGTTGCAGACAACATTCACCTCGTCGGCCATCGCGAAGATGTGGCGAATTGGCTAGCTGCTATGGACGTCTATGTGAATTGCAGTTTGAATGAAGGCATGAGCCAATCCGTCTTGGAGGCGATGTCGACTGGGTTGCCGTTAGTTGTGACCGATGTGGGTGACAGCGGCTTGTTGGTGGGTGGTGAAGAAGCCGTGGGCCGCGTCGTACCGAGCGGCGACGTCGAGGCATTCGCGACAGCGCTCGATGAAATGATCACGGATAATCAACTGCGTCGCGAATTGGGGCAGCGTTCGATCTTGCGTCACCAGGAGTGTTATAGCTTAGACGGTATGATCGCACGGTATGAAGCACTTTATGAGACTTTGTCGGGTGCGCAGTCTTGCGTGGGCGACAGCATTCAAACTACGGAGCCCGTGACGTGAGTATTTCACTCGTCGCATTCCTAGCACTATTCGTCCTATTTGGCTTGCTTGCTTTTACGCGGCCGGCGTGGGGTGTTTGTCTATACATGCTGACCTTCTTCGCATCCCCTCCGTATTGGTGGTGGGGCCGCGATATTGCCACGTATCGCTGGAATCTCTACGGCGGTGTTGGACTACTGATCGCTGTACTCATATCCAGGTCGGTCAATCCCAACTCAAATCAACCTGTGACTGCCAAGACCCGGCGGCTGATCACGTTGGCGACCCTATTGCTCATCAATGCTACGGCCGTGCATTTTCTATTGTCTAGGAATTGGGGCGTGAGTTTTGGGAGTTACGAACTCGTCGCGAAATTCGTCTTGTTGTTTTTCATGATGATCGCGGCGATCCGTACGGAAAGAGATTTCAAGCTGGTCATCATGACCTTGATCATTGGGATGGGGTACATTGGCTGGGAGGCCACGATCAACGATCGGGGTAAGATGGTTGCCGGACGATTGGAAGGCGTGGGGGCTCCGGGGGCTACACAAGCCAACGAACTTGCTTCGTTGGCGGTTACGATCATTCCACTGGCCGGCGCGTTTTTTATGGCTGGTAGTAGATACCAGAAATTCACAGCATTCTTGGCCGCGCCCTTTATCTTGAACGTAATTTTGCTCTGCAATAGTCGTGGTGCATTTCTTTCGATGATTGCCAGCGGTGTTGCGTTTGCGGCGTTTGCGCCCAAAGCGATTCGTTGGCGCGCCTTCAAATTACTCTGTTTGGGGGGGGTTGCTGTTTGGCTACTGCTGGGAGATCCCGAGATTGTCCAACGCTTCATGACTTCATTCACTTCTTCAGAAGAACTCGATTCGTCCGCATCCTCCCGATTGCAATATTGGAAGGCCGGAATCCGCATGATTTCCGACTATCCGCTCGGTGCGGGTGGATTTGGTTTCAAACGTGTTCATGGGCCCAAGTACATCAAAGAGGTGAATGATCAAGATTTCGACGGGAGGTCGGTCCACAATGGATACATTAACGAGACCTGTGAATGGGGCATACAAGGCTTTCTGTTGAAAATGCTGTTCGTCACAACGGGGTTGTTTGTATTAAGACAGACGATCAACCATTGCACTCGCCAAGGCCGTACGAACGAGGCCTTGTATGGGTGTGGAATTGCCGCTTGCATGACGGCGTTTCTCGGCACATGTATGTTCGGTGACCGACTCGATGCGGAATGGGGATTTTGGATGATGGCTTTGATTGTTGCTTATAGCCGAATTTACGGACCAACATTTCAGCAGTTTGGTCGGCCGCAGCAACTACAGCAAATCCCACAAAACCAGAACGTGCCGGTTGTGCCCGGAATGCAGCAGCCTGTTGCATCGCCTCAGTACTAATCTGTCGCTCTTTGATTCTGATCCTTGAAGCAATAAGCACCATGAGTCGATTACGCTTGTTCCACAAACTCCGAAAAATGCCGCCGCACGAAATTCGTACGCGGCTGGCGGAGAAAGTGCGCGTGCGACGCGAACGGAAATGGTATGTCAATCCGGCCGACGTCGCCGCGCAGCACGCTGCCGATCTGATTGGTAATTGCCTCGAACTGGTTCCCGGTGCAAAAGCGGACCAACTGCAACGACTCAAAACGGAGCATCCCGAAACGCACGAGCAACTGGCGACCGCTGCAACGACGCGTGCCGAAGCGGTGCTGGCGGGGCAGTCGGAGATATTGGGCTTCCCGCTCGACTTGAACAACCCCGTCGATTGGATGGCCGACCCGCGTACCGATTATCTCTTTCCCAGACAGTTCTACGCGGATATGTCGCTGTACGAAATCGGCAACGGCGTCGATGTAAAGTATGTCTGGGAATTGGGCCGGCATCAGTTTCTGGTGGAACTAGCCCGTGGGTGGCGGTTTGGTGGACAACAACATTCTGCGGTGCGGGCTCGTGAATTGTTGCTGGACTGGATTGAAAACAATCGCCAGTACGAAGGAGTGCATTGGACCAGCGCACTGGAGTTGGCCATGCGGGGCATCTCTTGGATCTGGACGATCGCCATGCTGGCCGATTGGAAGGGCTGGCAGCCGGGCGACTTCGAATTGATTTCGCGCAGCCTGCGCGAACAAGCCGAATATATCGAACACCATTTGTCGTATTATTCCAGCCCGTACAACCATTTGGTGGGTGAAGCGGCCGGGTTGTATTTAATCGGCTGCGCGTTGTCCGGCACGCCGGGCGCGGAACGCTGGCAGCAGTTAGGGCACCGCGTTTTGAACGAACAGGGGCCACGGCAATTCTACGACGACGGATTTTGCGTCGAACAGGCGACCGGTTACCACTATTACACGTTAGGATTCATGTCCCTAGCACTCGTCGCTGCTCGCGATCAGGGGCAGCCAATCAAGAGTTTGGAACCGGTCGTGCAGAATGCCTATCGGGCAGGGTTGGCCTTTCGGCAACCGGGGGGGCGTTGGCCGGCAATCGGCGATGTCGATTCTGCGCGAGCCATTCCGGTGCACCATAATGATTTTTGGGAATTCGATTCCCTCTGCGTGCTGGGCGCCGTCCTCTTCGAGGACCCGCAATTATTGCCGCCGGAAAACACGTTTTCGGAAGAAGCATATTGGTTATTGGGTTGTGACGCGCAAAAGTTCACGGCGGCAGACGCAAATGAATTGCCGTTCACCGCGACAGTCTTACCCGAGTCGGGTTATACAATCGCCGCTTCGGGCCAGGACTGGATTTGTTTCGATGCCGGACCATTGGGCGACGGTTTACATGCCGATGCCACGCCGTCGACGGCGCATGGTCATGCTGATGCCTTGCAGATTCTGTATCGCCATCAAGGTCGCGATATTCTCATTGATCCCGGCATGCCGTTTTATTTTGGCGACGACGCTTGGGTCGGGCATTTTCGCTCAGCCGAGGCTCACAATACGATCGACGTCGACGGCATCGAAATGGCCAAACGGGCTGGACGTTTGGCGTGGTCACACGTAGCACCCCGACCTCACCTGGATGCACGACTCGCTGACGATGCGTGGTTAATGCGTGGGCGTGCTGAATGGGGGACCGGAACGACTGTCGAACGCAACATCCTGGCAATTCCTGGGCAGGGAATGTGGGTGGCGGATCGCATCACGACCGACCAGCCGCGCAGCATCACCTGGAATTGGCAAATGGGCGAAGAGCGATCATTGCCACAGGTGTGGACCAACGGACTGGATATCACAACGTCCGAACAACCGGCCGTCGAGGATTCACCCGCGGGCTGGTTCGCTCCGGGATACGGAGTTCATAGGCAAGGGCGGCGAATCCAATGTCAATCACCCGCGACCGACAAGGCGCTGGTCGTCACGTTTTACGGGGACAATCCTTTGCCGTTGGATGTTCGAGTCGGTGACCTTGCCATCTCCTGTCCGCTCGACGGCGCTGGGACAACCGGTTTGACCGCGGATGAGAATGACGCCGAAGTCGTGTGGCGATTGGAGATCGACGGGCAGCAGGTGACGTATGCAGCCGGCGGTTCGGCCGCAGGTCAGACGGACCTCGCGGGCGTCGGCGATTGGTGCGTGACAAAAACGGTGGAGCAATTGAGCTCTGTCTCATAAATCGGGCTGGCTCAGGCGTGCGGAGAGTGACTTCCGCCGTAATATCAACAGTGACTATGCAAACCTCGGTGCCCATGACTGAAACCATGCAAGCAACCGCCATTGATGCACAACCGCCAGCGAATCAGCAGCGGCGCATTCTTGTGGTGAGTGCGTCATTTCCTTCCTCGGTGATGCCCACCTTTGGCGTCTTCGTGAAGGAGCGTGTGCGTGCGATTGCCAAGCTACCTGGGTATTCCGTTCGGGTGATTGCTCCGATTCCCTATTTTCCGCCGATCAAAAAACTCTCCCGCTGGTACGACTGGTCTCAAGTTCCCTTACGAGAAACAATCGACGGTTTGGAGATCGTGCGGCCGCGTTATCCGATGCTGCCCAAAGTGGGAGGATACATTCAAGCAAACCTGATGTACCCCGGTGTCTTGCAGGCAGCCAAGCGGATTCGCCGTGAATTCGATTTTGACATCATCGACGCTCACTTCGCCTATCCGGCCGGTGTGGTGGGAACGAAATTGGGAAAACGATTTGGAAAGCCGGTCGTCATCACCGGACGCGGCGAGGATATTCACCGTTTTCCCGAAAGCCCCGTGGTGGGGGATCGCATTCGTTGGGCGATGCGTAATGCCGACCAATTTGTGGGAGTCAGCGAAGAGATCGCAGCCAAGATGATTTCGCTGGGCGCCGATCCTGCTCAGACTCGCGTGATCGGCAATGGTGTCGATTGCCAAAAATTCCAACCGCTGCCCCGCGACGAAGCGCGCCGCAAGTTAGATTTGCCCGCCGATGCGCAAATCGTGATCAGCGTTGGCGATTGCTTTGAGAACAAAGGCTTTCATTTACTGGTCGACGCGTTAGGTCGCCTCAAGACCTCACACCCGCAACTGCACGCGGTGATTGTCGGCGGCTCGCCGCGTTACGGGAATGATTACACGAGCGTCATCAAAGAGAAAATCGCCGAGCATGGTTTAGAGGACCGCGTGCATTTGCCGGGGCGGCGGCCTCATGAAGAATTGTCGACGTGGTACAGCGCTGCCGATTTGTATGCCATTCTTTCCGCACGCGAGGGGTCACCCAACGTGCTGATGGAAGCCCTCGCCTGTGGCGTTCCGGCCATCGGCACGCCGGTGGGCGGCATTCCCGAGACCCTAGCCGACGACCGGTTGGGATCGGTTTTGCCAGAGCGGTCCGTGGCTGCTGCGGCCGACGGATTGACCGCCGCTTTTGCACGGGAGTGGGACCGCAAGGAGATCCGGAAGATTTTAGAGACCCACGATTGGAGTTCCACGGCACTGCAAGTCGCGGATGTTTTTGATCAGGCTACCGGCATCGTCGATTGAGCTAGCGCGCGGCGGTCCCTTTGACCAACGCGGACAACTAAAGATAAGGCAACCTATGTGCGGCATTACCGGCATTTACTATCGAGACAAGGACCGTCCCGCGGAAGAAGCGGTTGTCCGCGCGATGTGCGACGCGATCGTGCATCGTGGGCCGGATGATCAAGGCCAATTTGTCGACGCTAACGTCGGCATCGGCATGCGGCGGCTGTCGATCATCGATCTGGCCGGTGGGCATCAACCGATGTTCAACGACGATCAGTCCATCGCCATCGTCTTCAACGGCGAAATCTTCAACTGTGTTGAACTGCGCAAAGAGTTGGAATCGCACGGACACCGGTTTCGCTCGCATAGTGATACCGAAGTCCTGGTCCGCGGCTACGAACAATGGGGGGACGATCTCCCCAAACGCCTCAACGGGATGTTCGCGTTTAGTATTTTGGATCGCCGGCGTCATCGGGTCCTGATTGCACGTGACCATATTGGAATCAAGCCGCTGTATCTCTACGAAAATGGCGGGCAAATCGCCTGGGCTTCGGAGATCAAAGCGCTGCTCAAGGTGCCCGGCATCACGGCCGAACTGGACCGGGCAGCGATGTTCGATTTTCTGCAATTCGGCTATGTCCCCGCTCCACGAACGATGTTCGCGGGAATCAGCAAACTGGAACCGGCCACTTGTATGGTCATCGAAAACGGCCAAACCAAGAGTTGGAAATATTGGGAGTTGGATTACACGACCGAGCAACACAGCCTCGGCGATTGGTGCGAGCAATTGCGGGAATTGCTGGAAGACGCGGTCCGATTGCAGTTGATGAGCGATGTGCCGTTGGGGGCATTTTTATCGGGCGGACTCGATTCCTCGTCGATCGTGGCGATGATGCACGAACTCGGTGTGGGGAATATTTCTACTTATGCGATTGGCTTTGGCGGCGAAGACGCGTTTCATAACGAGTTGAGTAAAGCGGCCATCGTGGCCAAGAAATTCGAAACGGACCACCACGAAATCGTCGTCGAGCCGAACGTGACGGAGTTGATGTACCCGTTGATTGAACATCTGGACGAACCGATTACTGACACGTCGTTTCTGGTGACCTATCTAGTGAGCAAGATGGCGCGGGAATCGGTAACGGTGATTCTGTCCGGCGTCGGTGGTGATGAAATTTTCGGCGGGTATCGCCGGTACTTGGGGCCGCGACTGCAAAGCATGTATCAAATGGTACCGGGCGCAGTCCGCCGCGGAATGGTGATGCCGCTGCTCAATCGTGTGCCGGTCGATCGCGGATCAGCGGTCAAGTCGATGTTGCGTTATGCACGTGGTTTTGCCTCGCAGGCGGAATTGCCGCCGCCGGACCGTTATCAAGGTTATGTCAGCGTCTATAACAACGGACAACGACACGGGATTTTGTCTCCCGAGTTGGCGGAGTTGGAGACGCACCACCGTTCGCGACAGGTCGCCGATTATTATGCGGCCGCCGGCAGCCACGACCCGCTGAATCAAATGATGTATGCGGACCTCAAGACAAGCTTGGTGGATAGCTTACTGGCTTTCACTGACAAGATGAGCATGGCGGTCTCGCTGGAAGCGCGTGTGCCGCTATTGGATTATCGTCTCGTCGAAATGGCGGCGCGGATTCCTTCGTCGATGAAACTGCGCGGAATGCGGGGCATGAAACATATCTTCAAGGAATCGATGCGCGGCCGATTGCCGGACAATATCATTACCCAAAAGAAGCAAGGCTTCGGCACGCCGATCAGCCGTTGGTTCCGTTCCAGTCTGCAGCCGTTGCTACAAGATGTCTTATCCCGCGAGCGAATACAGAGTCGCGGTTACTTCGATGCCGACGCGGTCACGGCACTGATGGATGACCACATGCAACAGCGCGCCGATCATTCGGAGCACATTTTGGCATTGTTAACGTTTGAGATTTGGCATCAAGTGTATTTGGATTGATGATGATGACTCTTAGCTTACAAATCCTATTTTGGGTCAGCTTTGGCACCATCTTTCTGACCTACTTCGCCTATCCGGTGACGTTGTTGTTACTAGCACCGTTGCGCAAATCGCACGCCATCGACGATGCGACGCCAACGGTGACGCTGATCGTAAGCGCCTACAACGAAGCTGCCGTGATTCGCGAAAAAATTGAGAACTCACTCGCCTTAGACTACCCACGTGAATCGCTGGAAATCATGGTGATTTCCGACGAGTCGGATGATGGGACCGATGAAATCGTTGAGGAATATGCGGATCAAGGAGTGGTCCTGTACCGGCAAGTGCCGCGACGCGGAAAATCCTTCGGTCTCACGCAGTTTCTCGAGCGGGCAACCGGAGAATTGGTGGTCTTCAGCGACGCCAACTCCATTTATGAACCCTCAGCGGTCCGAAAACTCGTGCGGCACTTCGCCGAAGAACGGGTCGGCTTTGTCGTCGGGCATCAA
The DNA here is from genome assembly GCF_007747995.1 of Symmachiella dynata. Classification (NCBI taxonomy): domain Bacteria; kingdom Pseudomonadati; phylum Planctomycetota; class Planctomycetia; order Planctomycetales; family Planctomycetaceae; genus Symmachiella; species Symmachiella dynata. The sequence goes on from NZ_CP036276.1 coordinate 499,273, forward strand.
CGGTATATCGAAGAGGATTCAGCAGCGAGCGTTTCGGAGTCACTGTATTGGCGGTACGAAACGTGGCTAAAAATCCAGGAAAGCAAAATCGGTTCGGTCGTGTGCGGCGATGGTGCGATTTACGCCATCCGCACGCATTTATTCGAGCCGCTTCGTGAGGATGACATCAATGATTTCACGATTCCGCTGAAAATTGTTTGCCGCGGTTATCGCGGACTGTTTGACACCGAAGCGGTCTGCTATGAACGAACGGCGGCTGATTTCGGCGGCGAATTTCGTCGCAAGGCGCGCATCGTCAATCGAAGCTTTCGCGCAGTGCTCAGAAATCCCGGCGTTCTCAATCCGTTCCGCGTAGGACTATTCTCCTATCAACTGGTGGTTCACAAATTGATCCGCTGGTTCGTACCGCTGTTCATGGTCACCATGTTCATCGCGAATGTGGCGCTGGCAGTGCAGGGGAGTCTGTTTTATTCGGTGATCCTGGGATTGCATATCGGTTTCTATCTGCTTGCGTTATTGCGGCTGGTGCCCGCCTTGCGGGATGTGAAACCGATTTATATTGCGAATTATTTTTGTGTGGTCAACGCAGCTGCGGGACTGGGACTGTTGAACGTGATGTTCGGCAAGAGCGTCTCGACCTGGAATCCGGAACGTGAGGAAACGCAACCAAGCGTTGTGACCTCAGCAAAGTAAGCACTCTTCTTGTCGCTCATCTCGTGTTTGAAATTAGTTGGAATCTGATGGATCTGTTCTGGCACATCCTGTTTTGGTTGTCCTTGGGACTGTTGGTTTATACCCAGTTGGGCTACCTGGCCATTTCGGCGATTTTTGCGGCACTCTCCAGGCGTCGCGATGTACCCGCGATCGGTGAATGGCCCAATGTGACGTTGGTCATTCCGGCGTACAACGAAGAAAGTGTGTTGCAGGCCAAGTTGGAAAATGCACTGGCGATGGATTATCCCGACGATTGTTTGGAAATCATTGTTGCCAGCGATGGCAGTTCGGATGGTACCGTGGAAATCGCCCGCAGCTTTGCGGATCGTGGCGTGCGGCTATTGGATTTTACCGATCGTCGGGGTAAAGCCTCGTTATTAAACGACGCTGCTGCCGCAGCGGAAGGCGAGCTGCTATGTCTGTGCGATGCCAATGTCATGTTTCAAGCGGACGCGCTCAAGAAAATGGTGACGCGACTGCAGGACGCGACGGTTGGAGCAGTCAGTGGTGATGTCCGTTTGAAGAGTCGCGATTCGAATTTCGGTGAAGGAGAGGCGTTTTATTATCGCATCGAGCGGGCCTTGCAGCTGTCAGAATCACGGATTGGGTCGATGATGGGTGTCGATGGTGGGATGTATGTGATCCGCCGCGAATTGTTTGAGCCGCTGGCACCCGACACAATTCTGGATGATTTTACCACCACGATGAACGTCATTCGTCAACGTCGCAGCGTAGCCTACGAACCGGATGCCGTGGCCCATGAAAATGGCACGCCGACTGCTCGTATGGAATTCAAACGCCGCGCCCGCGTGACCAGCGGAGCGATGCAAATCCTCAAACGGCGGCAATGGCCGCCACTGGCCCGACCGGTGGAATTATGGCAATTCGTCTCGCACAAACTTCTCCGTTGGATTGAACCGGTTTTATTGGTTGCGATATTCGTATCATGTGCGGTCTTATGGAACAGTGGAATCTTCTATCGAATCGCACTGATTGGGCAAATCATATTTTACCTGCTTGGCCTAGCTGGTACGCTTGCGGTAACTTTTCGCGAGACGCGCGTGGGCGGAATTGTGTTTTATTTCGTGATGAGTCATGTCGCCATGATGGTGGGCATCGTTAAGGGGTTATTCAACCGGCAGCCGGTGACCTGGACGCGTACGGAGCGTACACCAACAACTGAAAAGCCGGAGTCAACCAGTGCGGCGGTGTCGCAACATCGCTAAGTGGCAAGTGCGGTTGTTGTTGGACCGAGTGGACCCACCTGACCGATATTGAGTGTAGAGTTTTTAGGCAAGACGCATCGCAAACCGGAGTTTGCCGGGGAACACCGATGGATAACCGATCGTGTGTCTTCTGAAAACGATTCTGATTTAGGCAACATTGAGGGCAGTGGCAGTGCAAATGGTCTCAGACCACATCATGGCAGTCGACGTCAAGGCGATTGGCCCCAGCGAAACATCCGCTTGGGACGATTATGTGGCCCGTCACGTTTCCGACGCGCTGTTTTTTCGCGCCGATTGGGATAAGCCGTTTCAAACGTACCGCTTAACGGTGGAGCGACTCGCCGCCTTTCGGGGCGGCACCATTGTCGGCGTCTTGCCTTTGGTCCATCAACGTAGCCTGCTGTTTGGCAAGCACATGGTTTCGTTACCGTGGTTTGATACGTGTGGACTCCTGGCTGACGATGCCGAAAGCCGTGACGCATTGATGGCTGAAGCGGTCAAGCGTGCTGCGCAGCGAGGCGTCGACGAAGTGCAATTGCGGCAGCGCGAACCGGTGGAAATTTCGGAGTATGTGCGGACCGACAAAGTGCTGATGCAACTGGAACTCCCAGCCACGGGAGAGGAACTTTGGGACGGGTTCTCACCGAAGGTTCGCAATCAAATCCGCAAAGGGCAAAAAGCGGGGGTGACGGTCGAAAGCGGTGACTGCAAATTGTTGGATGATTTTTTCAACGTCTATTCCGTGAATATGCGCGATTTGGGCAGCCCGGCGCACAGCCGCCGATTTTTCCAAGCAGTACTCGATGCCTTTCCCGAAGAAGCAACCGTGCATATCGCTCGCTTGGAAGGGACAGCCATCGGCGGTGGGTTCACCATGTCCAACGGCGCCGCGTGGGAAATTCCCTGGGCTTCGAGCCTGAGAACATACAACAAGCTGTGCGTTAACCATGTGATGTATTGGCACATGTTGGAACAAGCCTGCGCCGCTGGAGCGATATCGTTTCGCTTCGGACGCAGTACTCCCGATTCAGGGACCTACAAATTCAAAAAGCAATGGGGGGCTCAACCGGTCAACCTGTACTGGTATCTGTTGCCGGCCAAACCGGGGCTGGTTCCCGATATGTCACCCCCCAAGGAATCGTACGGCAAGGCGGCCGAAATCTGGCAAAAACTACCGGTCTGGCTCACACGCATCATCGGTCCGCAAATCATTCGCAAAGTAGCCTAAGCCCGTGCGATTTTCCGCGCACGTAATTCTAAAACCTCGACGATCAACATGACTGCAAACCTGTTAATCACCATCGATACGGAAGAAGAGGGCCTGTGGGGCGGTCAGTACCGCACTACCGGGAACACCGTGGAAAATGTGTGCGCTGGTGTCGGTCGATTTCAAGAACTGTGCGACCGGTATCAGATTCCTCCAACCTACGTGATCGATGCACCTGTCGTGACCGATGCCGACTGTGTGGATCTGTTGCGAAAGATCCAGGACGACGGACGCGGAGAGATCGGTACGCACGTGCATCCCTGGTGCAATCCGCCACAGGATTCCTATTGGGACAAGCAGACTTCGTTTCTGTGTAATCTGCCCGAAAAATTACAACGCGAGAAAATCGTCTGGCTGACCGATGAAATCGAAAAACAGTTCGGCCGCCGTCCCACCTCGTTCCGTGCGGGACGGTACGGACTCGATATTGTGGGTGCGCGAATTTTACGTGAACTCGGCTACACCGTCGATTCCAGCGTGATTCCCTTCAGCAACTGGTCATCCGAAGGGGGGCCGAATTTCGAATACGCGCCGCACACGCCCTATTTCGTCGGCGATCGTGGCTTGTGCGAACGATGTGAAACCGGTTCCTTGCTCGAGGTTCCCGTCTCCGTCGGATTCAATCGTCCCGATTTCCAACGAGCGCAGTCGATTCGGAATTTTGCCATGCTGCCCTGGTTGCGGCGGATGCGGAGCGTCGGGATCCTCGATCGGTTGGGCATCGTGCGTCGCATCAAATTTAGCCCCGAACAGGCGCGGGCACAGGACATGAAACAACTCATCGACGCCTATCTGGCTGGCGGGGCACCGGTGATGGTGATGTTGTTTCACAGCACTTCGCTGGTGGCAGGGCAATCGCCGTATGTGAAAACGGCAGAGCGTCTCGAGGAGTTTTTCGCCGATTTGGCGGAAGTGTTCGAATATTGTTTAACGCAACGCGGCATGGTGCCCGCCACGTTGAGTGGGTTTGCCGAGCAGTATACACAATCGCCCAGTATGGCGACGACGTAATCAATATTGCTGGTTCGGTTCGTTTGGGATCGAAACAGCGATACCTGTAGAGAGGGTGATATCGTGGAGGAAGCGGAACTCATTTCCATCGTGGTTCCTATGTACAACGAGGAAGGCAACGTCCGCCCGTTGTACGAGGCGATCGTCAAAGAATTCGACGAACTGTGGTGCACGTTCGAGTTGATCTTCGTCGACGACGGCAGTAGTGACGAATCCGTGGCAACTGTCAAAAAGCTGCATGACACGGACGCGCGAGTCAAATTGGTGCGCCTGTCACGGAACTTCGGCCATCAAGTGGCGCTGACTGCAGGGTTGGAAGCCGCGCGGGGGGCGGCCGTCGTCATGATGGACGGCGACTTGCAACACCCACCGGCGCTGATTCCCGACATGATCGCCCGTTGGAAGGAAGGCTACGACATCGTCTATACGGTGCGTGAAGAGACCGAAGGCGCGGGTTTCATGAAACGTTTCACAGCCGCCGGTTTCTATGGGTTGATCAATCGTTTGGTCGATACGCACATCGTCCCCAATGCCGCTGACTTCCGTTTGATGGATCGCAAAGCGTTGAATTGCCTCAACAGTCTGCGCGAGCGGAATCGATTCATCCGTGGGTTGGTGAGTTGGATTGGTTTTAAACAATACGCCATGCCCTATACGGCCGCCAAACGGCATTCCGGCGTGACGAAATATTCATTCACAAAAATGTTCGCCTTTGCCGTTGACGGGATCGCTTCGTTTTCGACGTTGCCGTTGCGATTTTCAGCGGCCATTGGTTTTGTCGCCGCGATTTCGGGACTCCCGTATGCGTTGTGGGCGATCTATCTTAAGTTGTTCACCGACCAGTCCGTCTCCGGTTGGGCGTCGATGGTTGTCGCTGTCCTGTTTCTGGGGGGCGTGCAATTGATGACGCTCGGAGTGATTGGCGAATACGTCGGCAGGATTTATGAAGAGGTCAAAGGCCGACCGTTGTACATTGCCAGCGAAACCGTGGGATTTGATCACCCTCAAGCAAGCACGGATAGCAATCACGATCATGTGGTGGAGCCCCCCACGAATCGGCCGGCAGAAATCGCTGCCGGTGCGGCTCACACACAGTCGTAGCGGTTCGGAATTTCTTCTGTACTACCAACAGTCCAAACTGGCGCACCGTGCGCGAATTTTTATGCGGCGACGCGAGGCCCGCACGGAACGCACACTGCGACGGCAAGCCGTCGGTTTGGGATGATTGAGAGTCACGCTCGGAAATCTGTGTTTCATCCGTGTTCAATCTGTGGCTAAGAAAACAGCAGCCCTGTTGGGTTGCGGCACTGCTGCATTAGGTTTGTGATACCTATGAGACGAGTCATCATTAACGCCGACGACCTCGGGATTTGCGAGGGAACGAATGTGTCCATCAGTCGGGCGCATCGTGAAGGCGTATTGACCAGCGCCAGTTTGATGGCCAACGGAGCGGCCTTCGACCATGCGGTGGAGACGGTTGTCGATCCCAATCCCGAGTTGGGGATCGGTTTGCATCTTTGTCTCACCAGCGGCGTGAGCGTGCTTGCTCAGGATCATCTCAAAGATCTGGTGGGCGACGACGGGCATTTTCGTCACGGATTTGTGTCGCTCGCCCGGGCGGCGCGGTCAGCGGCTCCGGAGTTTCTGCAGCAGGTCGAAGCAGAATTGGATGCGCAGTTTCAGCGTGTGCGTGACGCCGGCGTCCACATCGATCATGTCGATGGGCACCGTTATTTTCATGTGATCCCCGGTGTCTTCGAAATTGTCGCGCGCTTGGCACTGAAACATGATTGCCAAGTATTGCGGTATCCTCGTGAACGACTCGGACCGTGGGGACTTTGGACTCGCCCAGGTCAGGCCCAGCGACGCCTATTGAACGTCCCCAAACAAATCATCCTCTCGCGGTTTACGCGAGCCGCCCAAGCACATCAGCCTCGGCCGGAAGGGACGGAGCATTTTCACGGTGTGCTCGACAGCGGTGCCGTCACGTCGCAGTCCCTATTGCGTTTGCTGTCCAACCTACCGGCGGGCACGATCGAGATCGTCACACATCCCGGCGGCGTGCGCGATACTGGAGCTGCCACTTGCACGGCTGACGATTTGAAATTCCTCCAATCCCCGGATCGGCTGTTGGAGTTCGAGGCACTCGTCGACCCGGGCATAAAGTCATTCGTTGAACAAAACGGCATTCAATTGCAGCGATTTGCGGATATTGCGACTGAGGATTGTGCAGTCCCTGCTGCGAAGTGTTCAGGAAGCCTACCTTGAGTTCGCAACCACCCACTGTTGTCGAGATGTCGCCTTCGTCCGGATTGCCTCCCTGTCCGCTGTGTGGAGCCTCCGAGACGAAAGCGATCTACCAATTGACCGGTTATCGAGTTGCCCGTTGCACCTCGTGTCACTTCGACTTCAACGGAGATTTTCAAGGCGGCGGTGAAACCGGGCAGACCTTTGACCGTGACTATTACATGGAAGCGCACCGTGCCGCATTTGCGAATCATGCAAAAGACTACTCCAAAGATCCCAGCCTCAAAGTATTTGAAAACCGACTAAAGCAAGTGGAGGCGCAAATTGGCGTTGGCCGTGTGTTGGACGTCGGACCCGGACTGGGGACATTTGTCAAGATGGCCTCGACGCGCGGCTGGGATGCCGAAGCAGTAGAAATCAGCGAATACGCTGCCAACCACATTCGGGAAACCCATGGTCTGCAGGTCTTTAATGGAGACCTGCAAAAATTCCCCGGGGAAGACGAATCGTTCGACTTGGTCACTTTTTGGGACTCGGTCGAGCATGTCGCCTATCCCAAGGAAAATTTAGAAACGGCATACCGGCTCATCAAACCGGGCGGCATGATCTTGTTGACGACGGATAACTTCGACTGCCTTGTGGCGGATATCGCGAGTTTGTTTTACAAGGCGACGGCCGGTTGGTGCACCTATCCGTTGGAGCGGGTTTTTATTGATCGCAACTACGGGTTTTTCACCGATGAGACGTGCCGGGCTCTTGTGGAACGCGTCGGATTTCACGATGTCGTGATCGACAAAATGGAATATCCGCTGGAAAAAATTAAACTGAGCGTGCTGGAACGCTTAGCGCTGGCTTCGATTTATGGAATGGCAAAACTGACTGGACGACAGGCTCAGATCACCGTGATGGCGAAAAAACCACAATGAAACCACTGACGACGAACGACAACTCTGTAATTCCCAAATCCTATCGTGCGCTACTGCTGGTGATGATATTGGCATCGGTCCTCCCGATTTGGGCGACCGACCATTTTCCATCGCAGAACGGGCCGTGGTATCTGCTGGCATCGCACGTCATGCGGAACTACGAGAACCCGGAATTCAACTATGCCGACTATTACATCCGGCACTGGCACCCGATCCCGCACGCGCTGCATACGTATTTGATGTTTGCGTTTTCCTATGTCGCGCCGCCGTTGATTGCCATGAAGCTTGCGCTGACGGTTTACGCCATCGCATTGCCGCTGAGTATCTTTTATTTCCTTTCCATTGCTGCGCCCGATAAACGCTTCTTGGGATTTTTTGCCTTTGTATTGATCCATCACTACACGTTCTATCGCGGCTACCACAACTTTTGCCTCAGCATTCCACTCTATTTTTTCAACCTGGGGTATTGGCTCAAACACAAAGACGATTTCAAACTCAAACATTCGCTCATCATGGCTGTGATGACATCGTTTTTGTTTGTGGCGCACCTGTTTGGATTCTTGCTATTGGCGTGCTCCATCGGTTGGTACCGCTGGATCGAAACGAAAAGTTTCATCAAAGGCACGATTTCCGCCGTCACGGCCAGTTGGGCCGGGTGGCTATTGTTATTGGATTTTATCTATCTCAACTCGCAAGAAAATTCGTGGGCCGACCCGGATGAATTGGAGTTCTTGCGTCCACACACCGCGGTCGAATATGTCTTCCGCAAGTTTTTCTACTCCATGTCCGTTCCCGCCTACATCTTGGGGGCGGCGATGCTCGTTTGGCCCACCTATTTGCTGTGGCGGCGGGTCTCGCAATCCCCTGGTTCCTGGGGGCAAAAAATACGCAGCACGATCACCCATCCGATGGTCGCGTTGTTTCTTGTACTCTGCGTGAGTTACTTCTTCGTACCGTACAAAGTCATCAACTGGCACTACGCCAACTCACGGTTACTGCCGTTCATCTTCATCCTCGCGCTGGCATGTGCCGGTCCCATTCCTCAATGGGGAAAACGGCAGCGCGGCTTTCAGGCCTGTTTTCTTGCAACGGTCTGTGCGGCAGGTATTGGGATTGATCTCTTGATGTCCTGGGAGGTCGTTGAAGCCGAGAAAAAAATCGCCAATTACACCTCCGGGATCGAACATTTCGACGCGAATTCTACGCTGCTGCCGATTCATCTCGATAACCCCGCTCGAGGGCAAGTGCGACCACTGACGCGCGCCCACGAGTATTACAACATCGCCAAAGGAGGCGTCAATAACGAGGGGGCCGCCTACTTTAATACGCTCGTGCCGATTTGGTATCGCGAATACCCAGTGTCGAAAATGCTTCCCGACTATGACGAAAAAGCTCCTGAGGAATCCATCCAATCTATCTCAAAGGTGTACGACTTTGTGTTAGTCATGGGGGACGATGACGAGTTGCGGACTCGGTTAACCAATGCAGGGTATTTGAACGTACACACAGCCGGTAATGTCGATTTGTTTCGCAATCAAAAGAAACTCGGAAACAAATCGTCAACATCCCAGGGATCCTGATCGATCTATCCCTACAGTCGACCACCACGCACCCCACCAGAAACGCCCGATGCCATTTGAGATCGTAGAGGAATCGTTAGACGTCGCCCGCGATGATGCCATCGCCGTATTGGACGCCACCCGGCAACATGCGGTCGATCGGTCGCGGTTTCAATGGTTGTATTGCGACAATCCCGACGGACCCGCCGTGCTCTGGGCCATTCGCAAAACAGAAACGGGCGAAATGGCAGGCTTTACCGTCGCCCTTCCGCGGCGGATGCTTGTCGATGGCCAGTTGCGACATGCTTGGAACGGGGCCGATTTTTCGATTTTACCTCGATTTCGCACTTTGGGACTGGCTCTCAAGCTGCGCCGTGCAGCCAAGAACGGGGTTGATGACCAGCGCGTCGATTTTCTGTATGCCCATCCCAACGAAAAAATGGCCGTCATCCATGCAAAAGTCGGACATTCTCCGATCGGCGAGATGGTCCGCTACGCCAAAGTGCTCAGAACCGCACCGTACATTCAGCGCAAGGTGGGCAACAACGCACTGGCAACAGTCGGGGGAGCCATGCTCGATCCACTGTTGCGAATTGCCGGAGCGGAGACCCGCCATCGTGCAAAATGCAACACATCGCTGATGGACATCACAAATATTGATGAACGTTTTGACAAACTCTTCGCCAATGCCGCCCCTGCGCGGGGCGTGATCGGGGTCCGCGATTCAAGATATTTGCGTTGGCGATACGCCGAAAACCCGCTGGAAACAGCACAAGTCATTATCGCTGAGGAAAACGGACAACTTTGCGGTTATCTGGTGATGACCACCCAGCAGGATATGGGAGTCATCAAGGATCTGTTTCCGATGGATCGCCCCGAAGTGGCGCGCGACTTGCTCGCTACTGCTATCCGACAGGGACGCAAACAGGGGCTGAACAGCCTGTCGTTTACCATGTTGTGTTCAAACCCCTTGATCTCTTCGCTGGTGGAGTTCGGATTTCGTCAAAGAAGCGGATTGTCACAAATGTACGGATATGCACCGGAATCCAGCGAGCTCCGGGCGACTCTGTTGGACGTCAATGCTTGGTGGTTGACGGTCGGGGATCGCGACGTTTAACCGGTGTATCCGTCAAATCAATCTTGCGCATCGACTTCCGGCATCGGAACGGCCTCCGTAAATTGGCCAGATTGCGGTCCATGTGTCAGGATGGAGTGATTATGCGGTGAACGTAGAAACAAAATATTTTCGACCCGAAACGACAATCCACCGGGTGGACTGATGTGCAGGTGGACGGGTTTTGTGCTATTCTTTTTCCGTGTTTGCCATATTCGACGTGTTGATACGCCTAATTCTGGCCGATCACGTACTTTCCCTAAGAGAAAATGACCATAGGGGTTTTGTACAATCCGCGTGAGTCAGCACGTAGATTTCTCATTGATGGGTTGGGGCAAGATTTTGCAGCGGTTGCTGAGCCGGTCTTTCTTATTTCTTCTCCGTGTTGATTAGCAATAGATGAAAAACGAAATTCGAACGTACTTGACGAACAATCGCGCCTCGTCCGAGGCAGGCCAATTCGATGATCAAGAGTCACTGCTTGAGGCAGGAGTCATTGACTCGATGGCAATGGTCGACTTGATTGCCCACTTGGAAAAAACCTATTCGATCACCATCGACGAAGATGACATGGTTCCCGAAAACTTCGATTCGGTCGAAGCGATCGTGACTTATGTCACCGGCAAACAGGGGTAGCAGCACTGGTTCAGTGATTCGCAGTTAATTAACCGTACGGGATGACAATGTCTGAGATTAGCGTCGAACTTCCTTGGGGGGCTTGGTACCGCGACGAATTACATCGTCTGCAGTTGCCCGGTCATTGGGAAGTCGACGTCTTGGCACCTGCCGGAGGACAGGCATGCACGCCGCAGGACATTCAAGCAGCGATCACCGCACCGATTGATAGCCCACCGCTGGCGGAGTTGGCCGCTGGAAAAACGTCGGCGTGTATCGTGATCGATGACATGTCCCGACCCACCCGTACAGCCATGATCCTGCCGCCGTTGTTGAATCAATTGCGGCAGGCCAGCATTGCCGATTCGGCCGTCTCCATTGTGATGGCCACCGGTTCGCATGGAAACGTTCCCGCTGAGGACATCGCCAAAAAAGTCGGTCCGGAAATCGCGGCAACCTATCGCGTCGAATGCCACGATTGCCGCGGCGACTTGGCTCCAACCGGCATTGCCTACGGCGACCGTGAACTGCGCGTCAACCGTACATTCTACGAAGCGGAATTGAAGTTGGGCATTAGCTCGATCCTGCCGCACTCCTTTGCTGGATTCAGCGGCGGCGCAAAACTCGTTTTGCCGGGATTGACCGACGTCCAGGCGACCGCCCGCAGTCACAAATTTGTGCAACTCGGTCTGCGAGGCGGAGCAGATCCTGATCGCAACAAATTCCGCAGCGAAGCTGAACAACTGGCTCGGACTCTCGGGATGGAATTTATTGTCTGCGTCGTGAGCAATCAACAGCGCGATCCGAGTCATGTATTCGCCGGCGACATCGTGGCTGCGCATCGCGCCGCCTGCCATGCCGCCCCGGGGGTTTTCTCTACGGAATTGCGACGCGACTACGATTGCCTGATTCTCAATGCTTATCCGAAAGACAATGACCTCATACAAGCCGAAAACGTTTTCATTGCCTTAAAGACCGCGAAGTCGCCGACCGTTGGCGATGACGGCGTGATTGTTGTGACGACCGCTGCGTCAGAAGGGGTGGGACAGCATGGACTGTTCGAGCCGGGCGGCCTGAGCTATCGTCCTCCGCAGCCTAAGCGTTTTTTGAAAAACCGCGAGCTATGGCTGTATGCTCCGACGGTCACCACGCAAAATGCGCGCGCTCTCTATTGGGAGGGCTATCCCGTTTTTCAACGGCCTGAGGAATTGACGGCCGCCTTGAATCAGCGGTTTCCGCAGCCAACCCGCTGCGGCGTATTCCCTTGTGCTCCCATGCAACAGGTCAGCGACGCGCGCGGCGCGGTGATGGGGGTGGCGGTATGAAAACACTCTTCGCACAATTTCAAGAGCGCGTAACAGCAGCGCCGAATCGCGTAGCGGTCCATCACCGTAATTGCGATACGACCTATTCGGACTTGGCCCGCAGTTCCGCTGCGGTCGCCGCTTGGTTACAAGCACAAGGGCTACAACATGGCGATCGCGTCGCGGTGCTGATCCCCAATAGTGCCGCCTTCGTTGCCGCCTACTTGGGAATCCAAGCTGCCGGAGGCGTTGTTGTTGCTCTCAATCCGGATACGACTCCGCACGAACTCACCAACACGCTGGGCGATTGTGCACCGTTTGGCGTTGTCACCGGAGCAGCCGCGGAAGCACCCTTGTCGCAGGTTGCCGAAAAATTGCCGAGCGTCCGCGTCGTGGTTCGCGTGGATGAAAAATCGGCTCCGGTTTTTCCACAGTCCTGGAAAATCGCCGCCTGGGCCGATGTCGCACAACACCCCGTCTCGCAATCGCCAGCGCTGCCACAGTTGGAAGACATTGCACAAATCATTTACACATCCGGCACGACCGGCAAGCCCAAGGGGGTCACGCTCAGCCACGGCAACGTCGCCGCCAATTGCGCTTCGATCGTCGAGTACCTGAGGCTCTCGGCCGACGATAGTGTGTTGGTCAGTTTGCCCTTTTTCTATTCGTACGGAAACTCGTTGCTCTTCACACATTTGGCCGTCGGAGGCCGATTGGTGTTGGCATCCGACACGGTCTTTTGGAACCGCGTGCTAGATATGATGCAACGCGAACGGACAACCGGATTTTCCGGAGTCCCTTCGACCTATGCGATGTTGCTGCACAAATCCGATTTTCGCACGCGGGAGTTTCCTGAGCTAAGATATCTCACATGTGCCGGCGGAGGACTTGCGCCGGCGGTCGTCGATCGGCTGCGTGACGTCGTGCCGAACGTCGAATTGTTCTTGATGTACGGACAAACCGAAGCAACCGCGCGGCTTTCGACTTTGATGCCCAATGAAGTCGACACAAAACTGGGATCAATTGGCCGGGGAATTCCCGGAGTCGAATTGTCAGTGCTCGACGATACGAATACTCCAGTTCAACCGGGCGAAGTGGGAGAGATTGTAGCGCGCGGCGAAAACCTCATGCAGGGGTACTGGAACGACCGCACGGGAACCGAACGCGTCATTCGCGAAGAAGGTTTGCGGACAGGCGATCTCGCCAGGGTGGATGAGGACGGATATCTGTTCATCGTGGGCCGCAAATCGGACATTATCAAAAGCGGCGCCTATCGAATTAATCCCAAGGAATTGGAAGAAGTCATATTAAAATTGCCGGGCGTTGCTGAAGTCGCCGTTGTGGGTCTGCCGGACGAAATCCAAGGCGAATCCATCGTGGCCTTTGTCGTGCATTCGGCCAATGAAGTGGAAACAACCGCGGAGGTGATTTTTGAACATTGTCGAAAACATCTGCCGCGTTACAAAATGATCCGCGACGTGCGATTTGTGGACAGCCTCCCCAAGACGCCTAGCGGAAAAATTAGAAAAAATGACCTAAGAAATGTGGACGACTCGGTGCCTGCTTAAGTCGGTAGGACCTGTTTCAGAATCTAGTTGCAGAATGTTCTGAAAACGTGCAGATTCAGTGTCAGCGGGACACGATGGAGATCTTTTGAAACGACTTAATTGGAAAATTATCGAGAAATTCACAGAATTGCCACAATGACATTTACATAGGTATGGCAACCTAAGAAATTAGAGGCTTATCGCCGCTCAGGCAGCTAAGCCGCAAAATCGGGCCATGTAACGGAAAACAAGTTTTTTTGGGCAGTCCTAGACATGGTGCCGTTGGTTAAGAATCGCCACCGGGACGATAAAAGACCGCGCACCATCGATAGACAACCGTGGAGATCCACCAGGAGTCGGCCCCGTGTTTAACATGAAAAAAATGAAAATCACTAAAGCGCAGACCGTCCGTTTAGTCGCTGACGCGGCTCTGATCAATGTTGCTTTTATCGCTGCCTTGGCGCTGCGATTCTTCCTGTTTGTCGCCATGCGACATCAAACTCAGGTCGACTACGAAAATGAGTTCTGGTCGCTGGTCACCGCCTATTGGCAAAACGCGATTCCACTGACGTTGGTCTCGCTGGTGGTCTATTCACTCAGCGGATTTTACACTTACAGCCGCGTCTACCAGGGGCGCTACAAAGCTCTGGTCGTGGCGCAAGCCGTCGCCCACAGCTATTTGATTTATGGCGTCGCGGTCTATTTTCTGGCCGACCGTCTCGACATGGTCGAAATCCCGCGGATCGCATTCGTCATGGCCTGGCTGATGAACACCGGCCTTACGCTGGCCTCGCGAACATGGACCTCGGTTTGGGAAAAAGTTGTCCGCCCCGAACGCGACGCCAAGCTGCGAGATGTCGATTCCAAAGTCCGCAGTGTCCTCGTCATTGGTGGAGCCGGTTACATCGGCTCAGCCTTGTTGCCGAAACTGTTGGAGAAAGGCTACCGCGTTCGCGTGCTGGACATGTTTCTGTTCGGCCAAGAGCCAATCGCCAAAATTGCTAATCACAAAAATCTAGAGCTGGTTAAGGGAGACTTCCGTCACGTCGAAAAAGTGGTGGAAGCCATGCGTGGAATGGATGCCGTCGTGCATCTGGGAGCCATCGTGGGTGATCCGGCTTGCAATCTCGATGAACGTGTGACCGTCGCCGTCAACCTGTCGGCCACGCAAATGATCGCGCAAGTTGCCAAAGCCTCAGGAATTCGCCGCTTCATCTTCGCCAGCACCTGTTCGGTCTACGGAGCCTGTGACGAACTTCTCGACGAACGCTCAGAAGTCGAACCGATTTCGTTGTACGGACACACGAAACTTGCCGCAGAAAATGGCCTCAAGAACATGGCGGACGCGAATTTCGCACCCACCTTGCTCCGGTTCGCCACGATCTACGGTCTCTCGGGACGCACACGGTTTGACTTGGTGATCAACGTCCTGTCTGCCAAGGCCAAAGTCGACGGGCAAATTACTGTCCACGGTGGTGACCAATGGCGGCCGTTCGTACATGTTGACGACGCTGCATTGGGCGTATTCACAGCCTTGGAAGCCCCGCTGTCGGTCGTCGGAAATCAAACCTTCAATGTCGGCTCGGATGAGCAAAATCATACGATTGGCGAAATCGGCCAAATGGTCAAAGACCAAGTCTTTACCGCCGAATTGATTTGCGAGGAATCGAACACAGACAACCGCAATTACCGAGTCAGCTTCCAAAAGATCCGCAACCTGCTGGGCTTTACTCCGGCATGGACGATCGAATCCGGGATCAGCCAGGTTCTCGAAGCTGTCGCCAGCGGCGAAGTCCAAGACTACCGCGACGACAAATACAGCAACGTCAAATTCCTCAGCGGCTCCGGCGTGATCGAATTGGTCCGCGCCGACGACGACTGGTCGAAGCTGCTCAACGAGACAAGCGACACGTCGCAAGTCCCTGTTTAGGCACGAACAGCATTCCAAACCAATCCAATGGGCCTCCTCACAATCGAGTGGAGAGGCCCATCGTTGTGCCGTCGACCGTCCGCCGAAGAAAATCTGTGTCCACGCGACCTGCAGCGCCTCAGACCGTCGAGAAATGCTTCTCTGAGCAGCACGATCGCCGTCGCGATTCATACGACCGTCAAAAAAAACAGCGCCTGGTCGGCCCACGCTGCGCCGAAGGGCGGATTGTCAGGTATATTTACCGGTCGGCACTGCCGATTTTTCTTTGATTGTCAGGCTTACCTAATCCCAGAGGATTGGCAAATTGACTAAAACGACGACACTGGCCCAGCATAAAATCCCCTTCTTCTTGCCGACCATCGGTGAAGACGAAATCAACGAGGTCGTCGACACGCTCCGTTCGGGATGGTTGACCACCGGGAAAAAAGCAAAGCAGTTCGAGCAAGAATTCGCCGACCGCGTGGGGGCAAAACATGCCATCGCCGTGAACTCCTGCACAGCTGCGCTGCACTTGGCGCTCGAAGCACTCGGCATTGGTCCCGGCGACGAAGTCATCGTCCCAACACTGACGTTCGCCTCGACGGCTGAAGTGGTTGTGCATCTGGGGGCAACACCGGTCTTGGCCGATTGCCGACCCGATACGCTCAACATCGATCCCGCATCGATCGCCGCAAAAATTACGTCGAAAACCAAAGCGATCATTCCGGTGCATTACGCCGGCCAACCGTGCGATATGGACGCGATTCACGCGGTCGCCCAAGAGCACAAATTGCCCGTCGTGGAAGATGCGGCTCACGCAATCCCGGCGCGGTATGGCGAGCGGGCCGTCGGAACGATCAGCGACATCACCTGCTTTTCATTCTACGCGAACAAAACCATCACCACCGGCGAAGGAGGGATGGTCACAACCGATTCGGACGACCTGGCTGCCCGGATGCGAATCATGTCCCTGCACGGCATCAGCAAGGACGCCTGGAAACGCTTTAGCGCCGAAGGCTCGTGGTATTACGAAATCACCGCTGCCGGATTCAAACACAACATGACCGATGTGGCTGCGTCGATCGGTTTGCATCAACTCCGGCGGTGCGACGAATTTTGGGAAGGCCGCACCCGCTGCGCCGAGTTTTACAACCGCGCATTCGCCGACGTTCCCGAAGTTCAAACGCTCACGGTCGATCCTCAAAATCAGACCTCTTGGCATTTGTATGTGATCCAATTGCACCTGGACAAACTCTCCATCGATCGCGGCGAATTTATCAACCGCTTGAACGCTGCCGGTGTGGGGACGAGCGTGCATTACATGCCGCTACACATGCATCCCTATTATCATGAGACGCACGGTTACCAAGTCGATGATCTGCCGGTGGCCAAGTCTGCTTTCGAACGAATGCTTTCGCTGCCGATTTATCCGCGACTCAGCGACGACGAGCTAAAATACGTCGCCGATACAGTACAGGCGATCGTGGCGGAGACGCGTGCATGATGAAACGCATGTTTGATTTATTGGTTTCGTTTTGCGGACTGTTGTTGTTGTGGCCGGTGCTTTTGGTTTCAGCGGTGTTAGTCAAATTGACCTCGCCCGGACCCGCCTTGTACCGGCAACAACGCATGGGGCTCAATTTCCAACCCTTCGACATCCTCAAGTTCCGCACGATGGTTGTCGACGCTCACAAATTGGGGGGACAGATCACCGCCGGCCGCGACCCGCGCATTACTTCGGTTGGTCACTTTTTACGCAAAACAAAAATCGACGAGCTGCCGCAGCTAATCAACGTCTTTAAAGGCGAAATGAGCTTCGTCGGACCGCGCCCAGAGGTCCCCCGTTATGTGGAAATGTTTCGAGACGACTATGCGGAACTGTTGAAAGTCCGTCCCGGAATTACCGATATCGCTTCGCTCAAATACCGGCACGAGTCCGAACTGCTCGGGGAATCCGACAACCCGGAAACCACATACACCCAAGTCATCCTTCCCGACAAAATCGCCCTCGCCAAAGAATACATCCGCCGCTCGTCGATCCTATTTGATCTTCAATTGATCTTTAAAACCGTATTGCGAATGGCGGAGTAATTTCTGATTCGGGCTTTGGCGACGGGTGTGATTAACCTACGGGGCGATGATCGCCCGCTTGGTGATGCGTCTGCGGTAGCCGTTACTCAGGTGCATAGACCTCTTCCACAACCATGATGTTCGGGCAGGTTGTATCATCGTTACTGGTTGCGGTATGGCATCCGGTCGCCACACCGTTACGGGCTGCTGTCAGAAGTGATCTTTCACTTTAACGGTTCTCGAATTGCGTAAGTTCTATTTCGCCTCGACATGGTTATGATTTTGCTCGCTACCGAATCTGATTCCCCGGCAGTCCCGATCGTGGGGAGCCTGCCGATATGAGCAAGAATTCATCTCTCGCGGGCAGTGAGTCCATCAGTCATGAGGTGCAGAGCGCTGGGGGGAGGGCACAACTATATGGGTCAGTTATTCACTGGCGCTATGGGGTCTTGTCACTCTTGCTCATCGGGTTGATGCTGTCCGCCACCTTGGAACGCGATTGGGGCGGGGATTTTTGGGAGCATAGCGCTGTCGTGCGCGAATTGGCGGAAAATCCATGGTCGCCTCAACATCCGCAATTTGCCCTCGATGCACCGCACGCATTTTACTCGCCGTATTCCATGATCGTCGCCTTGGCATCGCGAGGTCTCGGTCTTTCACCCATTCGGACACTTGCGATTGCGGGAATTTGCAATCTGGCCCTGGTTTTGTTTGGGTTACGATGCTTCATACACACTCTGCCACTTAGCAAGGGCACCTCGTTTTGGACGCTGTTGTTCACACTGATTCTATGGGGCGCATTTCCTTGGGACTGGAGTGGATTTTTACATCTCCGGATATTGGACAATGTGCTGCCCTACCCATCGACGTTTGCCACCGGGCTTGCGTTTGTGTGTTATGCCGCGTTTTATCGTTATCGGCAAACCGGTCGCTACTGGTTGTTGGCCGTTTTGCTCATCGCTTTTCCGGTCATCCTGATCTGTCACCCACCCACAGCGGCGGCCGCGTTCCTCGTGTTGTGTGGCCTCAGTCTTGCAGAAGGAATGCAATCGGTCCGTCAGTCTCTAATGCTATTGGCCGGTTTGGGTGTCTGGTCGGGCATCGTGGTTTCGCTGTGGCCCTATTTCCCTTTTTGGGGGATTGTCACATCTAGCGATGCAACCAACATCAAGGAATTTCATGCAACAGCTCTGTTGTTCTATCAAGACGTGCTTTCCCGAATATTTCCAGCGCTGTTGGGATTGCCGTTCCTTGCGCTACGCTTCTGTTCAAATCGACGCGATCCGTTGCCACTGATTTTTGTGGTGCTTGTTGCCGCCTATGCCGTGGGCCCGATGTTCGGTCTTTGGCAATTCGGTCGTATGATGCCCAGCCTGGTGCTTGTATTGCACATCACCCTCGCTGACCGGGTCGCATATATCGAACAGCGCGCTCTTTCCGGTGCGGTGAAATTGCGGAATCTCATGGCAATGTATATTGTCGTCGGTGCGAGCCTATTGATGTGCGCCGACCTGTGGAACGTCTCGTCTCGGTTCCACCATTGGATTCCGGAACACGATCCCAACGCGGAGTATGAATTTCTAGGCGACTATGTTGGTCAATACGATGTCGTCCTCAGTGACCTAAAGAGCAGTTGGATTGCCCCGACGTTCGCTGGGAGGGTCGTTGCTGTGCCCCATCCTCAGGCGTTCGTCGATTCCCACGAAATTCGTCGCCAGGATCTTGACCGATTTTTCAGGGGCGATACGCCACAAACTGAACGAGAAACAATTCTCAAAAAGTATTCCGGGCGCTTCATATTAATCAATCGCCGAAACAATGATGTGAGCATCGAATTCATGGAGCAAGTCCGCCAACTTGGCGACGCTGTCTATGAACGCGGCGATATCACTCTCATAGCCCTCAGATAATGCATCAACCTATGAAAATTCTCTTCTTACAAAAGCGACCGCTGTTCCCCGCCGATATGGGGGGCAAGATCCGGACTCTCAACGTTCTACGTTACCTAGCCGCCTGGCACGAGGTCACCTACTTGTGCAACGTGCAAGCGGGTGAGGAACCGGGGGTGCAGGAGATGCGCGAGATTGGCCTGCGGGTCGAGACGGTTCCCTGGGTCGAGACGCCGCGGAGTACGCTCAAATTCTATGGAGAACTTGCGGCCAACCTCTTCTCCCCGAATCCGTACAACGTCGATAAGGATTACGATCCCCAGTTGCGCCGGCGGGCTGAGGAGTTGCTGGCTGCTGAACAGTACGATTTGGTCGTCTGTGATTTTGTGCAGATGGCCCGTAACGCCATCGGCCTCCCGGCGGCGGCTAAGGTTCTGTTTGAACACAACGTCGAAGCGCAGATCTTCGAACGGCATGCGCAGCAAGACGAGGGTTGGCTGCGCAGAAAATACATGGGGCTGCAATGGCGCAAGATGCGACAGTTTGAAGGAGAAGCGGGGCAGCAATTCGACGCTGTCGTCGCCGTCAGCCACCAAGACAAAGAGACTTATATCCGCGATTACAACTGGGACCATGTGCAGGTGATCGATACGGCGGTCGATCTCGATTTCTTTCAACCCGACCCGGCTGCCGAACAGCCGCACCGGATTGTGTTTGTGGGGTCAATGGATTGGCTTCCCAATCAGGATGGTGTCCGGCATTTCGTGGAGCAAGTTTGGCCGTCGATTCGCCAACGATGTCCCGAAGCCGAATTCCGCGTCGTCGGTCGCAATCCCACGCCGATGGTTGAGCAATTGGGCCGCGCACCCGGCGTTGAGATCATGGGCACCGTTCCCGACATTCGCCCCTTCTTAGCCGAAGCCGCGTTGGCCGTCGTCCCGCTGTTAGTCGGCGGTGGGACGCGATTGAAGATATTTGAAGCGATGGCCATGCAAAAAGCAGTCGTTAGCACGCCCTTGGGGGCCGAAGGATTAGAAGTTACCTCCGGCGACAATGTGCAACTCGCCAACGCCGGCCCCGATTTCGCCAACGCCGTCGTCGATTTGTTGCAAGATGCGGACAAACGCCACAAGATGGCTGCTGCGGCGCGTCAACTGGTCGAGGAAAACTATTCCGCCGAAACAGTCGCCCGACAATTCGAAGCGATTTGCATCCAAGCCGTCGATTCTCAAAAAACTGCCGCCGGCACGGTCTGATGACGTTCCACGATCACCATCGCAAATCGCCCGTTGTCGCGAAGAGAGCGGCCCACTTGCCCGTACGGCTGTGGTGGGGCGCGGTCGTCGCATATTTTCTGCTGCTCAGCTATCTGCTGCTCACGCCGCATCCGTTGTGGTTCATGGGGACGGCTGGCGTAGCGGCTGAGGAGACTGTGGATAGCACGCTGGCGGACTATGCGCAGCACGCTCTCGCCTATGCCGTGTTGGGGGGGCTGATCACCCTGGCTGCGGTGGGCAAGTCATTCCGGTTTCGCTGTGGCTGGCTGACGGCAGCAGTGGCACACGGAGTTCTCTGCGAAGTCCTGCAACATTTCATTCCCCACCGCCATTTTGGCGCGCATGATGCATTGGCCAATGCTGTGGGGGTGATGGGCGGTTGGGCAATGGCGATGCTTCTCTGCCGTTTGCCGGTGGTCCGTGCCATGACCATGTCGGTTTCTGTCCCTGACCCGGACATCGTCCGCAATTGATCGGCGCGGCTGCTAAGTAACGGCGTGTCTGCTAAGTAATCACGAGCAAAATGCAACGGCGAGGCGAAGACGCTTCGCCGTTACTCTTGCGCGGAGCACGTGCTGGTGGCATGCATTTTTCAATGCGCCGTTAGGCCGCACGCTGTGGTCAATGCTCGTCGTGGTCCCACAGTTTCCCGAAGATCATACGGCCGGCGCTGTTTTGCAGGACGCTGGTGACGATAATGTCTGCATCGGTGCCGACAAGGTCGCCCGCCGCTTCGCACACGACCATCGTGCCATCGTCGAGGTATCCCACGCCTTGACCGACGCTTTCTCCTTCTTTGATGACCTTGATCTGCATCCGTTCGCCCGGGAGATAGCGGGGCTTGAGCGAATTGGCGACGTCGTTGAGATTCACCACATCCACGCCTTGCACGCTGGCGACCTTGTTCAAATTGAAGTCGTTGGTCACCACCCGCCCGCCAAGTTCCATCGCCACTTCCACCAACCGTTGATCGATCGACAGTCCCTTCGATTCCTCACCATTTTCAACATGGTGCATGCGGACGTCGGTTTTCTCGTCGGCCTGTAAACGCGCCAAAATATCCAGCCCACGACGGCCGCGATTTCGCCGCAGTTTTTCTTTGCTGTCTGCGATATTTTGAAGTTCCTTGAGCACAAATGTCGGCACGATCAATTCTGAGTCAAGCACATTGGTATCGACCATATCGGCGATCCGCCCATCGATGATCGCACTGGTGTCCAAGATAAAAGGACGGCCCCCTTTGACCTTTTTAGAAAACTCAACGTAGGGAATGATGAAGCGAAAATCGTCCCTCGTATGCAATAACCACGTCACGCACAAATAAGGGGCTGTAATACTTGTCAAAATTTTGACAAGATTCCCGTAGTTGGAATTAACGAGTGCCGGTTCCAATGCTTGGTTCAAGAGGTTGCTCAACAACCACCCCACCAATAGCCCGAAGTAAATCGCCGATATCACTTGCAGGCTAAATCGCCTCAATCCGAAATCCAACAATGTGGCTGCCTGTGTGATCAACATCAGCACGACAAACGAAACAACGGGATAATCAGCGACTATCTCTGGGCGGTTTTCCGAACTGACGAACATGCCTGCCGCGCCTGCGCAGACAATCAAATAGATCGAACGAATGATGATGAATAGCATGCTACACCTAAATAGCGAATGCGATGGAGATCGCATTTTGGATTGAAAGTTGCAGGGATTTCAGACCTGCTGAAAACTGCGCCCGTGGGAAAATCCATGCAGTGAACAGACCACTGCAGCAACCCAAATCAGCGATTTGGATGTGCTAAGAGATTTCAAAAAAGTCCTGCAATATCTATCTGCGGCGCATGCTTCAGATCAGGACGGTAAGGCCAGTCAACAAAAATGCCGTTCGGCGACGGTTCGAATGTGAGCCACTTCACAAAATTGTCGTCTGTTTTGAACCAAGAATCAAGCAGCCTTGCCACTTCGATCACGTCTTGTTGGCTGTTCCTATCAGCACTCGCGGTCCCGGAGTCATAGTAACTAGTGTGATACCCTTGTCTACCGGCCCGCTTTTTGGGGTGCGAATGGGTGGTTTTGTGGGCTTGCCACCAGCACCGCACGTATTTTCCCTACAGATGTGGGCACTTGCAAAACTTCCCCGCAACGGCGCGGCGTCACTTTGCTTCATCGCCCAGGGTCTCTTTTAACAAATCGTACAAAGCATGCAATGATTGCGGAATAACCGTCGTATCGGAGATCACAGTCATAAAATTCGTATCGCCGCTCCAGCGCGGTACGATATGCCAATGCAAATGCCCCGGCAGCCCCGCGCCGGCGACATGTCCCAGGTTCAGCCCGATATTGAATCCCTGGGGAGAGAGGCTTTGCTGCATGGCCGAGGTCATTTGCTGCAAGACCTGCATGCACTCCAGCATCTCCTCATCATCCAATTGCCCAAAATCCCCCTTATGGGCGAGCGGCGCAATCAGCAAATGCCCGTTGTTGTACGGATACCGATTCAAAACGGTGATTGTCCGCGGACCGCGCGTCACGACCAGATTCTCAGCGTCGTTTTGCTCCGCAATATACCGGCACAAAAAACAATCCGGCCCGGATTCGTCCTTAGGCTCTTTGATGTATTGCAACCGCCAGGGCGCCCAGAGGATTTCTTGCGACACGGTTTCAGGACTCTTTTGATCTGGGGTGAAGGAATTTGCTATGGTACGTGTGAGGATCTCTTACCGCGCCGGCGGCAGAAAAATCGACTGCCCCGGCTGCAGTGTCGAGGTCGCGTCTAAACCATTGCTGTCCAGCAGTCGCGACAACGGAATTTGGTGGGCGCGGGCGATGCCCGAGAGTGTATCCCCCTGCCGGACTTGATAATACTGCTGCGTTTCACTGCGGTCGGGGATGTCGACGATTTGAGAAACAGGCACATGTTTGATCGGCCCTGGATTCGGCGTGAAGTCGCCGCTTTGCTGAGACACCACCGGTCCCGGCGTCTGTTGCGTGACGGGCCCCGTGCCGGGATCAATCACTTGATGGCCTCCGCAGCCAGCCATCATGACCAGAGACAACACAGGCAAAAATCGAAGTTGTCGGTCGGCATCAGAATCAGCATACACAATCCAGGATCCTTCCAATTCGATTCAGGCATCCGCTGCACAGTACGACCCAGATTCTAACGCGTTTGCCGACACATGAAAATGCCGGTCCGGGGCAGGCGGCTTGAGGCTTGAGGGGACAGGCGTGAGGGGAGTCAATTGGGCGTCGAGCGCAATAGGAATGTCGAATGATCAATCGAAACCGCTTGACATCCGATGTCGTATTGCGGCCTCCGAGATCTTTCTCAAGCCTGTCCCCTCACGCCTCAAGCCGATCAGCCCCCGCCGGGAGCGATGGGTCTGCTTGGAGCGAAGGGGCTGCTGGGGGTGTCCCACGGCGCAGCCAGCCGGAGAGGGTCCCGTAGGCGCGTTTGATCAGGCTGCCATCCAGTACGCCCTCGGTGATCGTGGCTTCGTCGCTGGAGAAGTTCGTCCAGACAGCATCGATGTACGGGGCGTACGACTGGCTAACGGTCGCGTAGAAACCTTGTTCGTTCATCGTCTTCAGTGAATCCGCATAGTGACCGATGACCACTTCATTAAACAAAATGCCGGCCACGCTGATGCCGGTCATCGTTCCCGTCGCCACCGATTGTGCTTTGCCGAGACTGTGCATGGTGACCGCCGTTGAGACATTCAACAGACTCACATTGTCCCGTCCGGCAATCTCGCGCATTTCATTCCAATAGCTGGTGATTTCCGATTCCGGAATGATCGACGTATAGTTGGCTGCCGAAATCGCCGCCCGCGTTTCGTCCAACGACTTTTTGAGTTCGTCCACCGACAATGGAGGCGCATCGATCAAACCGGCTGCCTGCCCGGATGCATTCCGCACAGCATCCAAAATGTCGTCCACCTGCTCAATCGTCGAAGTCTCGTCGATCAATCCTTGTGTCTTCAATTCGGTCGCCAATTCCTTGGCATACACCTGCGTTCCGTACGCCACGTCGCTGACAATTGCCAGCATCCACATCGGCGAGAGATGCATCATCGATAGACCCGCCAGATCGACAAAGTTGCCCACCGCCTTGCGGGCCATATAGCTCTCCATCCCCGCTTCCGCTTCAGCAACTTCAGCCGGTTTCGTCTTGCCAATATCCTCGGTGAGGAACCGCAGCGAATTTCGGACAACCACCTCATAGGTCTTGGAATTATGAAAGCCCCGCGGCACCAACAATTCCGCCGCTTCACGCGCCGCTCCGGACGCCAATGCCACCGTACTGCGCACCGTCCGCTCAGGCAGCGATAAGGTGTAGAGCAAATACTGTGTCAAATCCGGCGCGGCGACGTCCAGCGGTACATGCTTTCCGCACGAAACACATTTCAAATGCCCGGCCAACGCTTTTTCATCACTCAGCTCACCCTGGCAACGGGGACAACAATGGTCGGTGGTCATGCGATTCAATCCCCAATTTATTGATTAAATTGTGCGACAGCACGTCTCTCTCAAATAGAGGTCTATCCTTGAATAACGGGTACTTCTGCCCATTGGATCACAAGAATTAGCATTTCCTCCCGGGTAATTCCCCACTCAGACAAGACGATTGCCGGGCGTCCTGGCGTTTTGCTTGCGACTTTTCCGGTTACGGGAGGGAATCTGAGAATGCTCAGGTTGGCGAAGATTCGATTTCGTCCTGCCGATGCGATCTCACAGCAGGCATGGTGACTTTACAATTCTCCATGTTTTTTGGGCAAGGACGCTCTCATGAAATTCCAATGGAAGGCAGCATGCGCACTCTGTGCCGCCCTGATGTTCGTCGGCTGTACGCGTGTGGTTGTTAAAAAAGATCCCGGATACGACGACAAAGGATTTCGGTATTACCGGCCAAAACCCTATCTGTTTATAACGCCCGGAACGAGCGGTGGTGGCGGGCCCAGTACGTTTTCTATTCAGCAAGGAAAACCACTGGAGATCAAAACCAGCCAAACCGGTAATGCGGGGGAGATCGCACAAGCCGGCTATCAGCTGTCCGACACAGATGCCGATGTGACTGACGCGAATACATTTCAAAAACTTTCTGCGCCGGGGGCTCCCCAAGCTCCGTCAAAGATCTCCATCGATCTTGTCTACATGCCCGATTTCGCTGAGGAATACTCGGTCGAATTGAAACCCGGCCTAGGCATCGGCGAGTTAAGCATGGAATTGGAGGATGGCTGGAAGCTGACCAGCGTGGGTATCAAAACGGATCAACAAGTCGATGAAATCATCAGTAGCGTTGCGGAAGTTGTGGAGGCTGGTGGCGGATTATTGGCCCCGAGAGGGGAAGCAACCAGTGATGGGGGTGCACCTGTTGGACCCCATGGGATCTACGCCACAAACGTCCCCTTCGGATTCTACGAAGCAGTGATCGCCTGTGATCCGTGCGGCCGCAAACAATTGTATGGTTGGCGCTACGTCGGCTTTATGCCGTTTCAAAGTTGTCCCACGCAGCCTTGCGGCATGCAGACCGTGGGATGCGAAACAGACGTAGGCACGATCTTTGGATTGGTGTGGGTGAACGGAATTTTGCAATTCGCAGAAATCGGCGAGATTCCCCGCCAACCGCAACCGTAACCGAATTTGCCCATCACAAGATTACACTGAAAAATAATTACAGCGGATGTTTTTTTTAAGACTGGGGGCGTCATCGGCCTGTATCTGTCGGTGACGCCCCAATTTCGTAGACAATCTGGTACATCGCAAACTTTGCGCTTGGAATTCGAGCGCGTCTCTGCACCCTCGTCGCCCTGGGCATTTCGGCGGAAACTGGTATTCTGTGTCAAAGCGAACTCGAGAATACACCGCTGATTCCATCCGCAGATAATTCCCCCATGACTTCCAAGTCGCAACCCGTACATCTGGTCACGCAGCAACCTTTGAGCATGACGACTGCTGGGTTGTGCGTATTGATGTCGGCACTGTGGGGTGCCAATGCTGTCGCTGTCAAATTCTCCACCGTCGATATTCCCGCGATCTCCACTGCATTGATTCGCTTCGTGCTCGCAACGCTATTTATGCTGCTTTGGTGTCGCTGGGAAGGCGTCGGACTAAAACTAAATCGGACACAGTTCCGGTCGGTGCTCATCACGGGCGTCTTGTTATTTTTGCAGATCGGCGCATTTCATCTCGGGGTGGCCCGATCGAGTTCCTCGCACGCGACGCTGTTCGTCAACACCTATGTCTTTTGGGTGGTGGCCTTAGAACATTTTGTGATGCGGGCGACGCAACTTTCCTGGAATCGCATGCTGGGGCTGCTCATCGCCGGATCAGGCGTCGTGCTGATCGTGGCGGTCGACACACAAAACACAACACCCACCAAAGGCGATCCCGCGACACTCGCAGGCGACCTCATGTTGTTGGCCAGCGGATTTTTGTTAGGCGTCAAGATCATCTACACCAAACACGCGCTACGTAAAGTGCAACCGGGGCCCCTCACATTTCATAGCGGCCTCGTCGGTGTCGTGCTGTTTGCGATCTACACCACACTCTTCGAAGGAGTGAACCTACTCCACGTAACACCGGCTGTGATTTGGCAATTCAGCGTCGAGCACACCCCTTCGCTGTTGGGGTTATTGTATCAAGGCGTGGTGGTGGCCGGCTTCTGTTTCGCACTCTCGGCGTTGCTACTGCGACGGCACGCCGCTTCACAAATCTCAGTCTTCAGTTTCGCCTCACCGCTATTTGGCCTAACGTTCAGCGTCATCTTCCGCGGCGACCAACTCTCCCCCTGGCTAGCCGTCGCCGCCCTATGCGTCATCGTCGGCATCTGGCTGGTAACGGCGGTGAAAGCACGTGGAGAAAACGGCGTTCCATCGAAGAAATCGGCTCGATGAGCAATCATCTCTGACGCGAAGCTCATTTTGCGCGAACCCTTCCGCAGTTTTCGTATCTAATGGGAAACCAGTCTATCGCATCGAGCAAAAAACTATGACTACTTTTTTCTTCAACCAAGCCTCTTACACATTTGACTCGTCATTCGATGGCGAGGCGGAGACGGTGTCGGTCTGAAGCATTTCCGAAAACCCAACCTCAGCCCGCCCAGTGAATTCGCTTGGCGGGCTGTTTTTGTTTCTGCAGTTGGATTTCTCTGTTTAAGTCGCAACTACTGCCCTGGCGCTGCATGGGCACAAAAAGGCTGCCGAGGCTGCTCTCCTTGTCGGCTGGTCAGTGGGCGCGGTGCAATTCCTCACTTCGAAAGGAGTACTTTGAGCAATGGTTCAGAAAGTTCACGTGAATGTCGGGACAATCGGTCACATCGATCATGGTAAAACAACGTTGACGGCGGCCATACTGGCTGTGCAGGCGTGCCGTGGAATGGCCCAAGCCAAAAGCTACGCGGATGTTTCCAAAGGAGGGACCGTGCGTGATGAGACGAAAACGGTAACCATTATCACGAGTCATGTGGAGTACGAAACCGAGCGGCGCCACTATGCGCATGTTGACTGCCCCGGCCATGCCGATTACATCAAGAACATGATCACCGGCGCGGCTCAGATGGACGGCGCAATTTTGCTCACGTCGGCGGTTGACGGTCCGATGCCGCAAACACGTGAGCATATCCTGCTTGCGCGACAGGTCGGTGTGCCGCATATCGTGGTGTTCGTCAACAAGTGTGACCTCGTCGACGATCCGGATATCATCGATCTCGTCGAGATGGAAGCCCGTGACCTGTTAACCAAATACGGCTACAAGGGTTCGCAGGTGACAGTCATCCGAGGGAATGCCAAAGGCGCTCTGGAGCATCCCGATGATCCACAATTTTCTGGGTGTATCGAAGAGTTGCTGGCCGCTTTGGATACGGAGATTCCTGATCCATACCGGGATGTCGACAAACCATTTTTGTTGGCAATCGAAGGTGTGCATCAAATCGAAGGACGCGGAACGGTGGTCACGGGGCGTATCGAGCAAGGTCTCGTCCGTGCCGGTGACGATGTCGAGATCCTGGGGCTAGCGGAACCGATTCGTACGGTTTGTACAAGCGTGGAAGCGTTCCGGCAAGTGTTGGATGTTGGTTCCGCCGGTCAAAATGTTGGTCTGTTGTTGCGTCGAGTGAAGCAAGATCAAGTGTGTCGCGGTCAAGTGATCGCGGCGCCCGGTAGTATATTGCCTCGCCGAAAATTCCAGGCCGAAATTTATGCATTGACGAAGGAGGAAGGAGGACGCCATTCTCCATTTTTTAATGGTTATCGTCCTCAATTCTACTTCCGGACCACGGATGTGACAGGTGATACGAAGTTGGTTGGCAAGACCGAAATGGTCCTACCGGGCGACTCAGTGTCGGTTCGAATCGGCTTGGATAAGCCGGTTGCTTTGGAACCGGGCACACGTTTCGCGATTCGTGAAGGAGGTCGGACTGTCGGCTCCGGCGTAGTAACCGAAGTCGATTGACAGTCCCTTGGCAACGCACCACTCGTCGCAACGCGCGGCGAGTGGTGTCTGTAAAAGCAAGTTGAGTTGCCACGTCATCACGACAACAGCAGGCGTTCGCCGGTAACATCATCATCGAGCGTGATATGACAATTCGAGATTGCGAATTGTTGGTCCGTAAACCATCGTTGAAATGCGGGAATGTCGAATTGCGTTTCTCCTAGGAGGGAGCGGTCTGGCAGAAAGCTGATTTGTTCCCATGTTTTAGTAGTGTCGCCTATCTCGGCGAAGGGACCGACCGGGGCTCCTCGTTGATACTCTTGTCGCCAATGCCGGGCATCGATACCACAATCGACTTTCAGCCACTCGCTCAGTGCATTGACAACGACGACCCCCACTCGACACAGATCTTTATTGACGGCACGTTTGGCATCACGGCAAGCGTACATGATCGTCAAGAGACTCTGAATGGCTGGCAATCCGTCGCTGCCGATGAGTGGAAGCGGTAGCCCGTTGTCCCAAATGGCGATACTCCCGTCACCGCGGATTGTTATGCGAATCTCTGTTGCGCAACCTTCGAGTGCGTTGTCCAGTGAAATGCACAGACATTCCTGCACGAGAGAATTCACTGCATGCCGCTGGCCGAATTCAGGCAAATACATGGTCGGCCGAGCACGAATCCCGTCTGTTGCACTGAACGAATTTATTGGCTGTGTGTTATCGCGAGAATTTGACATGACGCATTCCCCTTTGACGAGAGAGTTGTATTATAACAAATTCCACGTCCTTCAGACTCTGACTCAGTGGTTGGTCGACACACGCTAGATGAAACACGCCCCATGATCGGCATCCTCGCGGACACACACAATCACGTCAAACGCACACTGGCCGGTGTGCGGGTGTTGCAAGAGCAGGGGGCGGAGGTGTTGGTGCATTGCGGCGATTTGGCGAGTCCCGAAATCGTCGAGATCTGCGCCGTGCTGCCGCTGTATTTTGTGTTCGGCAATCACGACGCGGACAGCGCCGCTGATTTGAAACAGGCAGCCAAGAAACATGGGGCAACCTGTCTGGAGTGGGGCGGGCAGTTCGAGCATCGCAGCAAACGGATCGCCGTCGTCCACGGCCACATGACGATCGACCTGCGGCCGTTGCTGGAATCCGAACCCGATTACCTACTCACTGGCCACACCCACACCGCCCGCGACTGGCAATCCGGCCCCACCCGCCGCATCAACCCCGGCGCATTGTTCCGCACCAGCGAACCATCCGTGGCGCTGTTGGATGTGGTGGCGGATGACGTGCGGTTCTTACGGGTAGTTGTGTAGTAACAACTTGAGAAGTGATTTTAGTGGTCGGAAATGACGAGTTCACAAACGCACTGTTTCGCCACCAGAAAGGATATCTGACGCAATTTTGGCACCCGTCGCCTTCGGAGTAGCCAATAGCAAGAAATAAAGGTGACCACCTTTTGAATTGCGAATCAAAGCTGCTTTGGATACGTGTCCAAAGGCCTTTTTCAACCGAGCGCGGTACCAACGTAAAAGCGCTATACCAGAGTTTTCTGATTTTTCATCAATTTCTTCACCGAACAAGTTGAATTGTGGCTTATATAGTTCCCTGTACCAATCGGGCGAACCAAAGTATCTATCAAGCTTTTCCCGACTTTTTTTAGTAAGCTTCGTCGAATCACGGGGCAGGAGTCGTTGGATAGCCATCCCTACTGGAAAATTTAAAAACACTTCGATTGCTTCTGTTTGGGCGAGGTTTTGAAGAGTATCCCACCCCACCTGCATTCCGAAGGGATCAAGAAAGACGACTGCTCGGTTCGTTTTCCAATTAACTTTTTTGGAATTGACGACGCGATTCAGAAGAAACTCGTTGCAATCCAATTTGTGAATTGAAATGCTGCGAGAAGTTCCAAATTCTTCTTTCAATTGTTCGAGTTCAGTGGCGCGTTCAGCATTTTTTTCGACGAAAATATAGCCCGAAAATGGATTGTTAAGTTCTAGAGCGATCCTCGGAGAGCCTGCCAGAAAGGCTTGGTGTTCCGGTTGTTGAGATCCATCATGCGATAAATCCAGCAGTGCAGATTCAACTTCGAGTTCATTGACCTCCTTGTCACGTACCTGGTGCTTTCCAGGGCCAGCAAACGCATCAATGTAATAATAGCCTTCACACCAACTCTGTTTTCGCATGATCGTTGTGTAGGCATTCAAGTACTTCCCTAAGCGATCAAGTTTGTCTTTCGCCCACGGACCAACTGTGCTGGAAGCCATATTGCATCCTCAGAAATGGAGATATCACGCGCTCGCCACCTCCAACAACTCATGTTCGATTTTTGAGCGCAATGTTTTTCGAGTTACCGTATCCGCCATCGCATGGCGTGAGATCTCCGGAAACTCGTCATAAGTCCGTCCCTCCAACTCCCGCCCCGCCAGTTTCTTCCGCACACCGCCCCATTGTTTGAAGAAGAACGGCACGCCTGCAGCGGAGCATTGTTCGCGGATGTTGACGACCCAGTCCGGGCGCATTGGGCGCGCACCGGCGCCGCTTTCGCCGCCGACGATCACCCAGTCAATGCCGCTCAAATCGAACGTGCCAATATCTTCCAGGAGTGGTTCGATCGACAGGAACGTCATCGCTGCCCCTGCGTGACGAAGATGGTCAATTCGCGGTAGGCCGTGCCGGCGGTTTTCGACGCTGGTCCCCCACCAAATGTGCGGTTGCTGCGCGGCGGCCCGGAGCTTGGTTTGCAGTAAGTCTTGTAGACGTTGCGATCGTTTGGTCAAAACTTGATACACGTGCCAGTTGGCTGTGCACATCATTTCCACCACCGCTTCTATGTAATCGTCCGGCACGTCTTCGTGAAACAGATCGCTCATGGAATTCACGAACACCATTTTCGGTTTCGACCATTTGAGCGGCTCCG
The DNA here is from genome assembly GCF_007747995.1 of Symmachiella dynata. NCBI lineage: Bacteria > Pseudomonadati > Planctomycetota > Planctomycetia > Planctomycetales > Planctomycetaceae > Symmachiella > Symmachiella dynata. The sequence continues at coordinate 531,298 of NZ_CP036276.1, forward strand.
TCAGTTTTTCTGGAACGAGTCGCAGGTCAAACCCCTGTTCATAGGGATGCCCCGGCACGCCGCGAAAACGTTCAGCAAACGTCTCCGCATAGCAATGCTTGCAGCCGGGGCTGATTTTGGTGCAACCCCGCATTGGGTTCCAGGTTGCATCGGTCCATTCAATTTTTGAGCCGTCACTCATTGATCACCTCGTTGTGTACATGTGTACATTATTGTCTTGCTGGCGCTGTATTGCAACGGAATTCCTACATCATTTCAAAAAAATCAGCCATGCCAAAACCGTATTGGTGCGGACTGGGGTGGGGATAGTCTCAAGCAAGTTACGACTTCGACGCATGTCAAAGACGCCGACAGTGTCGGTTGCGCCGAATCCCCCTCTTGCGCCGGCGGCGGGTGCTGGCGGGTATGCGAAGTGCGGATAAATTGGGCAGGAAGGCTAAAGGGGGTAGCCTGTGCGTGTCGAAGAAAAGAGATGAACGGGCAACGTCTGGTTGTCGGACGTACGAAATACTGACACTTTTTGGGGATAACGGAGAGATGAAACACGCATTTTGGATCTCCGTCGCCGCCGGGCTATTCTTGGTTGCATGCGACGGAACTACAGCCGAAGCAGGATATTGTGGAGCAGCGAACTACTCATGCTGCCCAACGTCCTGTTGTGCCCCGAGCGGGGACTATTGTGCCGCGAAATCGAACTGCTGCACCTGCTACAAGCAAGTGCGGGAAGTCAAATGGGAAAAAGAACAGTACACATGCTGCAAAACAGTGTATGACACTGTCTGCGAAAAAGTGCCGGTGCAATGCACTCGCAATGTGTACGAAACACGCTATCGCGATTGCTGCTACACCGTCTGCAAGCCGGTCTACAAGACTTGCTACCGCGACGTTTGTTGCACGGTTCGCCGGCCGGTTTACAAGACCTGCTACCGCGATGTCTGCTGCAAAGTTTGCAAGCCGGTCTACAACACCTGCTATCGCGACGTGTGCTACACGGTCTGCAAACCGGTCTACAAAACCTGCTACCGCGACTGCTGCTACACGGTCTGCAAGCCGGTTTATAAGACCTGTTACCGTGACGTCTGCTGCACGACCTACAAACGCGTCTGCGAAACCAAATATCGCGACTGCTGCTACACGGTCTGCAAACCAGTCACGGAAACCAAGACGATCGACGTTTGCTGTGGCGAATGGAAAACCGTTACGGAACACTGCCCCGGTCCTGTGGTTTGCAAATGTGTTTGCGATCCCGGTACCTGGGAAACCAACTGCTGTGGTTGCTGCATCTACAAGCCGGGTTGCTGCCGCATGGTCAAACAACAGTGCCCCGGCACGACGATTTGCCGCAAAGTCTGGTGCCCCAAGACGGTCAAAAAGACTGTGTGCTGCACCCGTTATGTCACGGAAACCAAGCATCGCCGCGTGCCTTACACCTGTGTGAAATGCATCCCGTGCACGACAACCAAGAAGGTTCCGTACACGACTTGCAGCTACGTCCGCGAATGCAAAACGCGTCGCGTGCCGTACACGACCTGCACGATGGTTCGCCAGTGCTGCCACAAGAAGGTGCCGTACCGTACTTGCCGCATGGTCACCGAATGCGTCACCCGCAAGGTGCCGTACACGACCTGCACCTACAAGTGCGAAACCATCACCAAGAAGGTGCCGTACACAACTTGTCAACACGTGACGCAAACCTGCACCCGCAAGGTTCCGTACTGTGTCTGCAAGCAAGTTTGTGAGACGAAGTACGTCACACGTCGCAAATGCGTGCCGCGTCAGGTTCAGGTCACCTGCACCCGCTGCGTGCCCCGCGTCACCTGCAAAATGGTGCCGGTCCAGGTCTGCTGCCCCGCCGACCCGGGATGCTGTGCCCCATCCGATTGTGCGGCTCCGCAAACCTGTTGCGAGTCCAAGTAATCGGTGAAAAGTAAGACGCTGGTTGTTTTCGTCCCAGGGCGACGAAATGACTAGTTTGGTGGCAAACTTGAATCCTTGCCCGTTCGACAGGGGTCGGCTGAAAAGCCGACCCCTGTTTTCGTTGAGTGCCTCTCAAATCATCCACCCTGACGCCTCCCTCCTTGGCAGAACATTTGAGAGGGAGATGGACCATGATGTGCTGTGAAAAAACTCAAGATTGCTCAACCAGGCGGCAAAACTGATTCAATCGTCACAGCTTGTCCGGCCGATACATCTTACGGAGCGGAGCAACCCACAGGCGCGCGGACGCGCTACGTACGGGTGTGCACCCCCGCTCGGGACCTTGTTTCGGCCAGGAGATTCTAACGCGATGAAGATATTGGTCACCGGTGGAGCAGGCTATGTCGGCGTGCCTTTGGTCTCCGCGCTATTGGATGCCGGACATCAAGTCACGATTGTCGACAATTTCATGTTCGGCTTCGAATCTGTGCTGCATCTTGTTTCGCGGCCGAATTTGAAGATGATCAAAAACGATGTCCGCAACGAGGACCTCTCGTATCTCGATGACAGCGACGTCGTCTTTCATCTGGCCGCCATCAGCGGGTATCCCGAGTGCGAAGCCAATCCCAACTCAGCGCAGCGGATCAACCTCGATGCCTCGATCCGTATTTCCGATCATCTCTCCAAAGATCAACTGTTGGTCTTCGCCTCGACGACCTCCATCTACGGTGCATCCGGTTCGGTCAGTGATGAAGAGACCGAGGTCGCTCCGGTGAGCTTGTACGGCATGACCAAACTGCAGGCCGAACGGGTGATTATGCAGCGCGAGAATTCGATCTCGTTACGCTGGGCAACCGTCTTCGGCGTGGCCCCCCGCATGCGGTCCGGGTTGATGGTCAATGACTTCGTACAAAAAGCAATACACGAAGGAACGTTGGTGCTCTATTCGGGCGATTCCAAACGGACCTTCATGCACGTCAACGACAGCGTTGCTGGATATCTCTTCGCGCTGGAGCACGTCGACCAAATGCGAGGCGGCGTCTTCAACATGGGCAGCGAGGAGTTGAACTACTCCAAACGGGATATCGCCGAAAACATCCATCGCTACGAATCATTCGAAATCGTCGATTCCAGCATGTGCGACAAAGACGTGCGGCATTTTTATGTCTCGTACGCTAAAGCCAAGGCGCTGGGATTTGAATGTCAGTATTCACTCGACGATGGCATCGTGGAGTTGATCAAGCTGTATCGCTTTTTCAATCCGCACTCGTTTATTAAAGCGATTTGAAATGAGTGGCCGGTGGCCGGTGGTCAGTGGCCAGACAGACTCGTTTGTAGGTCATGCTGTGCATGACGCTGCTTGGGGAAATGTGAACCTATTGAGCGATGTCATGCACAGCATGACCTACGGTTCTGGCCACCGGCCACTCGCTACTGGCCACTGAGAACCTGGAGATACGTCGTTGGCTACGATTGAAAAAGATGGCGTGCGATTGGCGACGCTGATTACCGTGGCGGATCGTGCGGAGGGACTTAGTTTTTTCTCCGAGGATGACGACTTCATCCAAGTCGGCATGTGGGGGTATGACGCGGGCAAACATTTGCAGGCGCATATTCACAATGTCGTGCCGCGGCAAATCGACCGTACCCAAGAAGTGATCTGTGTGCTAACCGGACGAGTGCAATGCACCGTGTTCGATGAATCGGAACAACGCGTCGAACAGGTTGTGCTGGAAGCGGGCGATGTCTTAATCCTGCTCCGCGGTGGGCATAGCTACGACATTCTCGAAGACGGCACGCAGGTTTTAGAAGTCAAAAACGGTCCCTATCCTGGGCCGGATGCTGATCGGAGGCGGTTTGACGGTGAGTGATGTCAAAGTCCATCTTGGTTGCGGCAAGCGCGAAATGCCGGGTTACCTGCACATCGACCTAGCCGATTTTCCGCACATCGATCATCAGCACGATATCGCCACGCTGCCCATGCTGAGCGACGATAGCGTGCAACTGATCTATGCCTCGCATGTGCTGGAATACTTTGACCGCATCGAAGTTGCCGCTGTGTTGCGCGAATGGCGGCGCGTGCTTGCGCCGGGGGGAACGTTGCGACTGGCTGTTCCCGACTTCGCCGCCTTATCCCGCGTCTATCAGGAACAAGGCGATCTGGATCTGGTCATCGGCCCGATCTTCGGCCGCTGGGAAGTCCCCGGGACGGACATTGTCGTTTTTCACAAAACGGTATACGACTTCGCTGCCCTCGAACAAGTTCTCGGCGACGCCGGTTTTACCAACGTGCGGCATTGGGAGTGGCGTGAAGTCTTCGTCGGCGAGTTGGCCGGCTACGACGACTATTCGCAAGCGTACGTTCCGCACATGGACAAAGACAACGGCCTGTTGACCAGCCTCAATGTGGAAGCCACCAAATGAACTTCATCCATCAAATCGAACCGTATCTGACCGAGAACGATATCGCTGCCGTGACGGACTACCTCCGCTCCGGCGGATGGTTGACGGAATTTCAAAAGACGGCGGAGTTTGAACAACGACTGGCGGAATTTGTTTCGGCCAAGCATGCCACGGTTGTCACCAGTGGAACGGCGGCGTTGTATCTGTCGCTGTTGGCGCTGGGCATCGGTCCGGGCGATTCGGTGATCGTCCCCGACTTTACGATGATCGCCACGCCGAACGTCGTGCGCTGGGCGGGGGCTGAGCCGATTCTGTGCGACGTCGATCCGCAAACCCTCTGTTTGGATCTCAACAAAGTCCGACTGCGTCCCGATACGTTGGCGATGATCTACGTGCCGATCAATGGCCGTAGCGGCGACATGCAACAGGTGCGGCAGTTTTGCCGCAGTCACGGACTGGTGCTGATCGAGGATGCCTGCCAAGCGCTCGGTTCGCAATCAGCGGGACAAAAACTCGGCACGTTCGGCGACGTCGGCGTGTTTTCGTTCACCCCACACAAGATCATTACCACAGGGCAGGGGGGCGCCATTGTGACCAACGATGACGCTGTCGCTGAAAAAATCCGCAAATTAAAAGACTTCCATCGGCTGCAACCGGGCGTCGATCAGCACGATGGAATTGGCTTCAACTTCAAGTTCACCGACCTGCAAGCAGTGATTGGCATTGAACAGCTCAAGATCATCGAAGAGCGGATCGAAGGCCGGCGAAATGTGTGGCGGACCTATGCCGAGCAGCTGGCCGACATTGAGTGGCTGCAGTTTCTACCGTTGGGTAGCGACGACACCGTACCGTGGTTCGCGGATGCATTACTCAACGGCGTGCAGAAACAACCGTTCTTGGATTACATGAAACAAAACGGCATCGGCTGCCGCACGTTTTACCCGCCGTTGCACACGCAGCCCCCTTATGCCGATCAAACGGGTGAGTTTCTGGTCTCGAGCGATATCGCAGCGCGGGGCGTGTGGTTACCGTCGTCGATTCAAATGCCCTCCGACGAACTCAACCGGGTGGTGGAGACAATTCGAGCGTACACGCCGCAAGCGATCGAGGAACAACAAACTCCGCTCCCCAAGCCGCACTGGGATTTGGCAAAGTCGCGCGTTGAAAGTCAGCAATCCGCATCGGATTGACGCTTGTCGCTCGACGGGACCCAGGTGTTGGCCCCTTCGGAGAGTCCACGAATGTCCTCCACTGAGGGAGGCCGATTCGGAGCTTCCATCTCGGATCGTTTCACGCGTTTGACTTTGACTTTGACCTTTTCTTTTTTGGGGCCCAAGCCGATCAAAGCGCCGTAACGTTCCTTCAGCGAGCGGCCATCGCGATGATCACTCACCAACCAGACCAGGAACAGACACCCCAGGGTGACGGCTGCCATGATCCCGAACACACGTGGCGGATCGGGGCTGAATAACAAAATGGCTACGCTGACAAACAGGATGCCCCCGGCGACGACAAACGCCACAGCCAGATAGGCGACCGCTTTGTCACCCGATCGTCCGCGATTTCGACCAGTTACCATTGCGCCTCCCAAGACGGACCGGGGAATCCGCGGCCGCCGTTGCCGGCACCGCTTACATTTTCCACCAGCCGAGCAAGTGCATGAAAATGTCGAGGGACAAGACCCACAGCATCAAACACAAGACGAAACATAACCCCACATAATTTGCGGCGATCATGACTCGTTCACTTGCCGGTTTACCACGAATTCCTTCCCAGATCAAGAAAACCATATGCCCGCCATCTAGGACAGGAATCGGCAGGAAGTTCAGCACGGCCAAACTAACGCTCAATAGGCCCAAAAACCAAAGCAGATCGCCTAGGCCTTTTTCGGAAAAATGGTACGCCGTTTCAGCGATCCCCAACGGACCCCGCAGCGCCTTGGGCGAAACGCGACCCGTCGCTAGATTGCGGAGCGTGAGATAAATTTCCAGCAACGAAGACTTCGTGCGGTTGTAGGCCAACGACAGGCTTTCGCCATAGGTGGCCGCTTTGCGGCGTTCGGTGAGCATGTTGAGGGGGATTCCCCGAATCGGCAGATACCATTCGCTGCCCATCTGATCGCGCGGTTGGGGAGCGAGTTTTTTGGTCGTGTACTCTTGCCCCGAATCCTGTTCGGAGATTTGCAAGACAACTTCTGCTTCCGGATGTTGTTGCATCGCCCAAAACGCGAACGCCCAATTGATCGGGTCCTCACTTTTGTTGTCAAAAATTATCGGTTTGGCTTCTTGGGTGATCGGCGGAAAGAACTCGATGCTTTTAATAAAGCTCGGCTTGCCTCCGCGATTCACTTCTCCAAAGGCGGGGCTTCCCTCTTCGACTTTGAGGACCAACGGCATCACTTGATAGCCGATCCCGATTGCCGGAATGGTCAGTGGGATCGAAGGACCCGTCGGGGTTTCGGTCCAACCGGGACGGTCATCGGGTGTGATGGTGCATTCGATCGATTCTTCCTGTCCGGACGTGCTGCGTTTCACGCGAATTTTGATTTCCTGCCCGTGCAATGTCGCCAGGTAATCGGGCAATTCTAAAGCGTTTAAGTCAGCGCCGACTTCGCGTTCGCCATCGGTCTCGCTGATGATGTGTGTGATCTTGTCGTCAACGGCCAACGGTGGTTGGGCGGTTGTTGCCGGTGAACCCTGTTGGATGGCCGTAATCGGCCCGATATCCATTTTCAGGCCCAATGTATGGAAATAGTTGGGCGGGGTTTTGATTTCGTGTGTTGTCGGCGTCTCGCCTTTTTTACCCCGTTTGACGGTGAACGTGACTTCTTGCCCGCGGCGCCGCGCCAAGACGTTTTGCAGATCGGCATAGCCTGAAATATCAACTTCGTCGATCTTGACGATCTCGTCTCCGCCCTCAAAGGGAGGGGTAGATTTTGCGGCAGCTGTGCCCGGGATCGTCACGGTTGCTTCTTCCCCCTCGGCGGCCTGCGGCAACCGCATGCCCAGGCTGGGGGCTACGCCGACGGTGGGGATGATGTCGCCGGTTTTGGGGACGAGCGTGGTCGTGAAATCCTCTTCGGTCATCTTCACGCCGTCATAAATCCGGCGAATCCCCTTCACATGGACATCGCCAGAGGAGAGCGCGATTTCTTGCCGCAGATCGATAAACCTTAGCGGCCGACCGGTGCGACCGTTCACCTGTGTGAATTCGTCTCCCGTGCGCAGACCCGCGACCCAAGCAGGATCACCTGGCCGGGTATAGCCGACGACCGCCGGTGTGAATTCAACGCCCAATTTGAAGGCGAACAGGAAGAACAGTACTGAGGTGAGCAGGTTCATGATCACGCCGGCGGAGATAATCGCCATCCGCTGCGGCACCGACTTGGCGGTGTAGGAGCGTGGATCCTCGGCGAGATCTTCGTCGGTTTCTTGGCTGGGATCCATATCGTCCTGGCCGAGCATCTTCACGTATCCCCCAAAGGGAATCAGCGAAAGCGCATACTCGGTTTCCCCCCACGTCCGGGACCAGATCACCGGTCCGAAACCGATGCTGAATCGCTCCACATTGACGTCGCACCATTTGGCGACGGCAAAGTGGCCCAACTCGTGGATGAAAATGACAAAGCCCAGACCCAGCGCCGCCAAAAGAATGCTGGGAACTGAACTCAACGACAAGGCTAGGATCGCCACTGCTGTATCTCCTCTCGCGCCCATCCGTCCTGCCGTAATAATTCAGTCATGGTCGGATCGGGGTCGAAATTGTGAGCATCTAAAATCGCGCGACAGGCGCGAGGGATTTCGGAAAAACGAAGGTCGCCCGCCAAAAACCGAGCCACCGCTCCTTCATTGGCGGCATTCAAAACCGCCCCGCACGTACCGCCCCGCTCGGCAACCTCAAAGCCCAGTTGCAACCCGGGGAAATTTTCCAGGTCCGGCGGATCGAATTGTAGGTTCATACCAGTCGACCAGTCCAGCTTGCGTGCCACTCCACTCACGCGGCGGGGATAGGTCAACGCATACTGAATCGGCAATTTCATGTCGGGCGGCGATAACTGGGCAATCACAGAGCCGTCCACGAACTCCACAAACGAATGTATGATCGATTGCGGGTGAATGACAACTTCAATTTGGTCCACAGACAGCCCAAATAGCCATTTTGCCTCAATTATTTCCAGCGCCTTATTCATCAATGTCGCCGAATCGATCGTGATTTTGGCACCCATATCCCAAGTCGGGTGTGCCAGCGCCATTTCCGGGGTGACGTCCGTTAGCTGCTCCCGTTTCCAGCCGCGAAACGGTCCGCCGCTGGCGGTGAGCACCACCCGTTTGACCTCGCTGGGGTGTCCTGATTTCATCGCCTGATAAATCGCGCTGTGTTCGCTGTCGACGGGAATAATCGTCGCCCCATGTTCGGCGGCTGCCTTCATCATCAACCCGCCGGCCATGACTAAAGGTTCTTTATTGGCAATGCCGACCCGCTTACCGGCCGAAATGGCGGCCGAGACGCCGCGCAAACCGGCGACTCCCACAATTCCACAGATGACAACATCCGCTTCGTCCGCTGCTGCGACATCTTCAATGGCATCGGTCCCAAAGCAAAGTTCGGTGTCGCTGCCGAATTCCGAGGTCTCCACGCGACTGCGAATACGCTCGTCGCTGAGTACGGACCACCGGGGGCGGTATTTACGACTTTGAGCGGCCAAGTCCCGCCAACTGGTGTGCGCGGTCAACCCGAGCACTTCCATGTTGTTCCCCAACCCCTCGACGACCTCAAGACAACTCGTGCCGATCGAGCCGGTCGAGCCAAGGATCACAATACGGTTGTGCGAGGAATCGTCGTTCATAAAATAATGACTACGGCAACAGGATTGCTAGCGGACTACGGGTGGGACTTGCACCCGTTTGCTGTACGCGTCAATTGCCGCGCCAACCGATGCTGGTCTTTGAATTTAAAGTTGGACTATTTGGTCGACAGGCTCGAATTGGGGCGTTGGCGCGTTCAGGCCACTGCGCAACGACTGTTTGCAGCGGAAAAAATTCATATCTAAGCTGTCCAGCGACCAATCAGCGGATGATTTTAGAAGTTGCCCTCATTTCTCGCAAGTGGCATTCAGCAATGATGTTAATGACGCTCAGGCGACCAAAGTGTCGAAGAATCGTCCGCTGCGAACAGCACCCGATCCCATTTCAGCACGATCTTCGATTTTCACCAAAAGTCGGCTATAAATGGCAACAACAGCTCATAAGCTCGCGTCCCGCCCAGATCTTTACCCATTGGAACTCAATGGACTCCCCACAACGACCACGAGGCCTCCTAAAATACAACAGAACTCTCCCCCCGCGGTTTTCCACAGCCTAAAGCCCACAGCCTAGAGCCTAATAAAAAATGTCCTACCTCGACATCGTCAGTGAACTGCAAACCGCTTTTCCGCAACCTGTCTCCGATCGGTTGCATGATTCGTATTTTGTCTTCTCCTTCATGCGTGCGCTCGACCAGCTGGATGCGATGAAATCGGTTAAGCCGTTGTTGGGGCAACCGATTGAGTTGGACTACGACAGTGCTCGGCAGCGACGGATGGAGGACGCGCCGCACTCGGTCGAAGAGGTTTCCGAAGAGTTGGTCGGATATCTGTCCGGCATGTTCATTTGGGGACATCCCCGCTCGCAGATCAACGTTGGCCCCTCACCCACAATCCCCAGCGTGATCGGCGGATTGCTGCCGTCAATCTATAATCCCAATCTGTGCAGTGACGAATCGGCGCGGGGCGTCGTGATGGCGGAGTTGGAATCGGTGGCGATGACGGCCGACTTGGTGGGTTACGATCCGCAACGGGCGGGCGGCTTATTCACGTTCGGCGGAACCGGTACCACGTTATACGGCGCGAAAATCGGTCTCGAAAAAGCTTGCCCCGGGACCATGACCCACGGCATTCGCGAACCGGCGCACTTACTCTGCTCCACGCAGGCGCATTACGCCTGCCAAACGGTCGCAGGGTGGATGGGATTGGGGCATCAAAACGTGGTGCACGTGCCGAGCGATCCAGAAAACGCCATCCGCCCCTGCCTGCTGGAAACCCATTGCCGCGCGTTGTTGGATCGCGGAGTAAAGATTGCCGTGATTGTCGCCACGATGGGAACCACCGACGCATTTGGGTTGGACGACCTGCAAACGATTTATGATTTGCGCGAACAGTTAATCAGCGACTATGACCTGGACTATCGCCCGCACATTCATGCCGACGCCGTCATCGGTTGGGCTTGGGCGGTGTTTAATGACTACGACTTCGAAACCAATCCGCTGGCATTTCCCCCGAGAACAATCCGGTCGTTGGCCGGCACGCGGCGGCGCATCAAGCATCTGCATCTGGCCGATTCGATGGGCATCGATTTCCACAAGACCGGCTTTGCGCCGTATGTCTCGAGCCTATTCTTGTGCAAGGATGCGGGGGACTTAAAGTTGATAACGCGCGACGAAGAGACGACGCCGTATTTGTTCCAAAGCGGCAAATACCATCCCGGCAAATATACGTTAGAAACGACGCGCAGCGGCAGCGGTCCCATGGCGGCGCTGGCGAACTTGAGGCTGTTCGGTAAGGACGGCCTGCGTTCGTTGTTGGGGCATCTGGTGTCGATGGCTGAGTCGCTGCGGGAACACTTGGATAGCCATCCGGCGATTCACGTACTCAACGGCAAAAACTTCGGCCCGGTGACACTCTTCCGCGTCTACCCCGACGACGTGGATACCTTTTCGTTCCCAGACCGCGAACAATCCGACGCGCGGCATCGAGAACAGTTATTACAATACAACGACTATAATCGCCGCGTTTTTGAATTGATCCAAGATGAGGCCCTGCAAGGCCGTGGAGTCGTGTTGTCGTTAACAGACTGCTATCGCGAAACAGACTACGGCGAACCGATCGTAGCACTCAAGTCCTACATCATGAGCCCCTTTTCGACCGAATGGTACGCAGGCCAGGTGCTGGAGTCGGTACTCCGCGCGCGGGAGTTAGTGGCCCAAGATTGTCAGCCGGAGTGACGTGGATTGGGCAAACAGAAAAAACAAAGGCCTCACGCAAAGTCGCAAAGCCCGCAAAAGAGGCGCAGGGGATCGACCACGTTGTGAATGACGGCTGCTTGGCGGGGATGCCGTTTCTGTACTTGATTTGTTTCAGCGCGTTGGACGCGATCCACACCAGCTGATATCCAGCGCTATCGTCGTTGCAAATCTCTTTGCGAGCTTCGCGACTTTGCGTGAGGCTTTCTTTCAACCCACGATTGGATCATCATCCCCGCGTTACGAGTCCCTGTGCCCAACGCCAAAGTAAAAAACTCACGCAAAGCCGCGAAGGCCGCAAAGACATCATCGGGAGAAACCGATTCCAACATGGCGGCTGTGTGGTGCGGATGCCGTTTCTGTACTCGATTTATTTCAGCGCATTGGACGTGATCTACACCAGCTGATACCCAGCACTATCGTCGTTGCAAATCTCTTTGCGAGCTTTGCGGCTTTGCGTGAGGATTTCTTTCAACCAACGATTGATCCACATCCCCGCGTTACGGGCGACTCCACTTCGTCACCCTAACGATAGGACCGACCGCGCGGCGTTTGCCAAACTGTTGCCGCCGATGGGGCGGGAACGAATTTTTTGCTGGCGGTGGTCGTTGAGCTGCGATAACCGTCGTAGCGATCGTTGGATGCTGCTCGACGCGGAATGCTTGTGGAACGTGACACGTTTGTGGAGCGACCCGATTCATCGAATTCAGGATCCGGCACCGGCGCCAATGATGAACTCTCGTAGGAGCGACGCGGAATCGGATTCGTAGCCAACGGTGTGGAGATCGGTGCGGTGACGATGGGTGTCGATAGCGGCGGCAACAGGGCCGTGTTGTATGTTGTATAGACCGGCGGGATATAGCTGGTCGTGTAAGACGTTTGGTAGCTGATGCGTTGTTCGGGAACCAACTGTGTCGTCACCCGCGGAATTCGCCGCGTGACTTGATAGGGCACGGTCCGTTGCGAGAGTTGGGTTTGATACCCTTGCTTGGCAACGGTCTTGGTGGTGAGCTTGGGCACCCAGACCTGTTGGTAGCTCCCTTCATCCACGGTCACATTTTCGTACGTCGTCACCGGCACGCTTTGGTAGAAAGATTCTTGCCGGTATTCGGTTTGTGCCACGTCTTGATAGGAGATTTGTTGCTGTTGGCGGTATTGCGTCGAGACCACCGGCTGCACATAGGCCTGTGTCACCGGTTGCGGAGCTGGCGCCGCGCAGGTCGTACAACAATCAAAACAAGGCAGTCCCCATTGTGCACGAGCCACGTTTCCGGAGCCTGCACTGATTGCCAAAAAGATTACGCCGCACGAGATGACTCTCAACATGTTTCCTAATCTCCCTTCGTCGCCTGTGATTCTTTACTAAGGATCACTGAGGACGATTGTTTTCATCTCAATGAACGATTCGGTGGCCCGCTTGAATACGATGTTCCACACAACAACCGCACGAAACAAACTCTACGGTTCACTCATCGGCAAAATCGTCAAACTCGGATTATTTTAATTTGGCCGCAGCGAATAAAAGATTACGAACCGCTCTGATCTGGGCGTCAAAATTCCGGCGGGATGTCGGGAATTGGGGCGAGCGTGTTGACTGAGGACGCTGGCGTCGGCTCCGAGACTCCGCTAGAATGCGGAACTTCGTTGTGAAATACATTTCAGGCGGCGCGGCGGATCAACGGATCCGCGACCGTCAGCCAGTCTTAGCGGAACTCGATCGATGTTGGAATCGTTTAAACTTCTGTTGTTAGCAGTGTGGCAGGTCGTATGGGAAGCGGGTGTCGTGATCGGCCCCTGGATTCCTCTCATTGCTTGGTGCGTCTTCTGGCTGTTTGCTGTGAATTGGAACAAGCTCCGCGTGGTCCTGCGTGGCGGCGGATGGATTGCTTTGTTGCTGATTTGTGCTGCAGCTGTCCTGGTCTGGGGTTCAGTCGCCCCGGGGACGCATGACTTCGGCATTCCCGGCGAGGATTACGCCGGCAACTCAAACTTCGTCGGAAAAACCGTCTACGTCACCGGCTTGCTCTGCATCATGCTGCTCTGCGGAGCGGTGCAAAACAGCGGGGCCTGCGATCGATTTTGCAACTTCTCCGACGATCTCGACGAAGAACCAGCGGACGCTGCCCACCATTAGATACAGAAAAGTATAATAATTTAGCCACGGATCTACACAGATAAAACACGGATAGAAGACAGAAAAGACTCGCGACGACCAAAATTTAGGAGAGACCGATGAGCAACGTTTCGGCGACACCTCCTAGTAATCGTAGGGTCGACTTATCCGTGAAGATCCGTGTTCATCCGTGGCTAAAAATCTTTCGCCGCATCGCGTGGTTACCGGCCATTGTCGTTGCCTGTTTCGCGCCGCAGGCTGCTGCGGCGGAGCGGCCTAATATTGTCATCATTATGGCTGATGACATGGGGTATTCCGACATTGGCTGTTATGGCGGCGAAATCGACACGCCGCATCTCAATCGTCTGGCTGAGAGAGGATTGCGGTTCACGCAATTTTATAACACCTCCCGCTGTTGTCCGACGCGGGCATCGCTGCTCACAGGGCTGTATTCCCACAGTGCCGGGATGGGCGGGATGGTCAATAAGCGTGCAACGGGGAAGGGGACCGATTCCCCTTATCAAGGATTTCTAAACGACCATTGCCTCACCATTGCCGAAGCGCTCAAACCGGCGGGGTACAACGTGTTGATGTCGGGAAAATGGCACGTCGGCGAGCAGCGTCCGAATTGGCCAACCGACCGCGGCTTTGATCGGTACTTCGGTCTGATCAGCGGAGCGTGTAATTATTGGAAAGTCGACGAAGGCCGCCAAATGGCCTTGGAAGACCAACCCTACACACCGCCGGCCGACGGCAGTTTTTATATGACCGATGCGATCAGCGACTACGCTGTTAAAATGGTCGACGAATACGGCCGCCGGGATGAACCGTTTTTTCTTTACGTAGCCTACACCGCTCCGCACTGGCCATTGCACGCTTGGCCAGAGGACATCGAGAAGTATCGCGGCAAATATCGCGGCGGCTGGGAAGCACTTCGCAAACAACGGCACGCGCGGATGATCGAAGGGGGCATCGTCGATGCCGACTGGCCACTCTCGCCACTCGATGCGAAGCCGTGGGACAATCTGTCAGAACAAGAGCAAGCAGAATTCGATTTGAAGATGGCCGTCTATGCCGCGATGATCGACCGCATGGACCATGGGGTGGGGCGAATCGTCGAACAGATCCAAGCGGTGGGGGAACTTGAGAACACGCTGATTCTGTTCCTGGCCGACAACGGCGGCTGCCACGAAAACCCCGTTCGCAGCGAAGTCCCCGGCACACCCCCCGGTCCCCGAGACAGCTATCTGGCCTATGGAAAAAATTGGGCCAACGCCAGCAACACGCCGTTTCGTCGCTACAAACATTGGGTGCACGAGGGGGGAATCTCCTCGCCGCTCATCGCGCATTGGCCCGCTGTGGTGAAATCCGGGAAACTCACCCAGCAGGTTGGGCATGTCGTCGACTTAATGGCGACCTGTCTGGACGTCGCCGGCGCGGATTATCCGGAAACGGTCGACGGCAAATCCATCCACCCGCTCGACGGCAAAAGTCTGTTGCCGATTTTAGAAGGCAAACAACGGACCGGGCATGAGATGCTATTTTGGGAGCACCTGGGCAGCGCCGCCGTCCGGCAGGGAGATTGGAAACTCGTCTCCGCCGAGGGAGGACCGTGGGAGTTGTACGATCTCAGCAAAGATCGCACCGAACTCAACGACCTAGCGAAGACCCATCCCGAAAAACGAGATGAACTCCTGGCTGCGTATCGCGCCTGGGCCAAAAAAACCGGCGTCCGCCCACCCAAAAAATCCCGAAAGAACCGCAAACACAAATAGCCACCGGTTCCTGCGCTCCGGGCATCCCTGGTTCCCAAACTCCGTTTGGGAACCCACATTCTCGAAGCTCCGCATCGAGTCCCATCCGCGCAATAGCTACGCCACAAAAAACTAAGTCGCCGCCCCCACAAAACTCGTCCCAGCTGTTTCTGCCGCAGCCGTCATCGTCCGGTAACCCACGCGGGCCGCTTCTGTGAGTTCCATGTTCGTAAAACACTCCACCGCCATCGTGCCGGCATATTTGTGTTTCGCAGCTACGGCAACCAACGGCGCATAATCCATGCTGCCTTGCCCCGGAATATGATGCGTCCATTTCGGATACTTGCCGACGTAGTCTTTCAAATGCGTATGCCGAACCCGATTAGCAAAACGATCAAAGAACTTCACGGGATCAATGTCGATCAATTCCAAATAACAGGGATCGAAGTTCACACCAAAATCGTCGGAGCCAACGTCGTCGAATAGCCGTTGGAGGGCATCGGGCGAATCGTCGATCCAGGTTGGCCAAATGCCATCGACCGCCAGCGAGACATGTTTTGAAGATCCGTAATCGGCGGCAGTGCGAATGGTTTTTGCTGTTTTTTTCCACAAGGCCTCCGGAGCAATCCCCTCTTGCGGCCCACCCATATGAAACGTGACGACCGGTGCGCCGACATCGACGGCCAAATCAACGCTCCCTTTCAAATCGAGCGGCTTGCCGGCGGCGATGGTCCCCGTCAATTCCGCATGCGTTATCACCGCTGCCACGCGGAGGCCAAACCGCTCCGCTGTCTCGCGCGTCAATTTCCGCCGCGCGGCATCAAACGATCGGGGGTCGCTGGATTTTCCATGCGTGCCGGACACGTCCACCCGCGTATATCCTACGCCGGCGGCAAAGGCCAACGTCTCCGGGATCGGCAGGTCGAGGACATCGGTGTAGCTGTAGGTGTAAAACGAGAGGTGCATGGTTCTTCTCAATCCGCTGTGGGAAAGTCACAGTGTGCGCTGTCGACCTAGCATTGTGATGTTACGACGAAACGATCCGCAACAGTCGATTTGCCTATTCCCTTGAACGACGGTCAATGGGGACAATGTCCAGTTGGGGACGCTCGGCCATTTCGATAGCAGCATGGCTGAAAAACGGATACACGCTCCATTCCACGCACGTCAACACGTCCGGCTTGCCGTCACCATCCATGTCGGCAACCCACGGATGAGGTCCATGTGAGGTGACTTTGATTGGTTTGCCGAAACAGCTTAACGTCCGCGGCGCATCAAAGAGTGGATCGGTGGCGGTACCCACATTCTTTAGCAAATAGATGCTGCCTTGCTCGGGGCGCGTTCCGGCGCAGCTGTAGATCAAATCTTGCAGCCCGTCCCCATTCCAATCCGTCGCGCGAAACGATTCCGTCCAATGCGAGGTCCGTCCCACGATCGCATCATCGATCAACCGCCCGTCAGCCAGTTTCAGTGGAGCCTGTTTGCGCAGCCTCAACTTGCCCGATTCGTCGCGATATTGCGCAAACAGAGTTGCCTTGCGCGTGAAGCCATCATGGGTCACGAAATCGGCGAATCCATCCCCGTTAAAATCCGCGACGGCAATTCCAGTGCGCCAAAAGAAAGGCCGCTGCTTCTCATAAGGATACGGCTGGTTCGGTACGGACTTGTCCCCCGCCAATCGCGCCGACTCGGCAATCATCGCCGGCGTATCGGGATACCCGTCGCAAAGAATTTGTCGCTGCGCCGAGAATTGTGGTTGGCTACGCGTGCCGATATTTTTGTACCAGAAAATTCGATTGGTTTCGTTGGGCAGAATCAAATCGGGCAGGTCGTCCCCGTCCCAATCCGCGTAGACGGGAAAGGGGTAGCCCATGTTGTGCCAATGTTTGCTATCCAGGATGTCGTCGCGCAACAAGCGAATCGGCTGACCATCCGCTAAAATTTGCTTGGCTTCCGCATAAGCCGGCTGAGTCTTCGTTCCCTCGTTGATCACGATCCGCGGCCATCCATATCCGCCGCCCACCAACAGATCTTGATCCCCATCACCATCCCAATCGCAAATACACGGCCAAGCTTGATCGCTCAAGACTAAAACCGCCGACTTCGATTTGGCTTCGTCGAAAAGTTGAAACCGCGCAGTGTCGTTCTCGCTCGGAAGGTGTTCGTAAAACGAAACGCGTTGATAAACGTCATGTTGCACCAGCAGGCCGCGACGCGGACCGTCGGGGACAGCCGCCAACTCGCTACACCAGTTTGCGTCGATGTCTCTTAATCGTTCTGCTGCAGCAAAGGTTGGAGGATCACCCCCGAGATTCTTTCGCCATGCTACACGCCGCGCGCGGGGGTCTTCGTCCGAGCCGTCAAGCAAGCAAACCGCATCCAACTGGCCGTCTTGGTCGACATCCAAGAAACACGCAGATTGTCCGGCGTCAATGGTTGCGGCGGGCGCCAATTGAAGCGGCCACCCTTCAGGATTGGTATTCTTCAGATACGTATCACCCACCACAAAGTCGACGGCACCGTCGCCGTTCAGATCCACCGCACGGCATGTGCCCCATTTGGCCCCCTGGCGTGAAACGCTTCCCGCAGCGACCAACATCGGCCATCCCCCCGCATCATTGCGGCCGCTGTTGAGGTAAAGGTGCAACTCATCGCCCCGCCGCGGCGAATAGACGACATCAATGAGTCCGTCACGATTAAAATCCGCGAAATCAGCGCGCATGTAGATCGAGCTGAAATGCTTAGGCTCCGTAGCGTCGGCAGATTCCAAATAGCGCAGGCGGGTCAGCTCCCCGAACTCCAATTCATCCTTCCCGCCCACGCGCGGAAAGGCGATGATTCCATCCCAAGGCTCGCCGGCACGGTAGGCATAATTCCAGCAGCCCAGCAAATCGCGTCGGCCGTCGCCGTTGATGTCGATCAACCGGCTCTGATAACTGGGGCTGACCGGACGCCCGACCCCGGCGTTATAACGCAAGAGATCGCCGGTCCCGATTTGCGGCGTGAATTTCGGCACCTGCACCCCCGGCCGCTGCGCAACGCTACGAAAGCGAATTTCGTATTTCGTGTGCGCGGGATCGCGTGCGACCCATTCCACACGTCCCCGATCACCATGCGCAAAGTTTTCACGCAGCGCATGAGAAACCGTTTGACCTGTTGCAACGTTGTGAACGGTAATCGAATCAGGATCCAGAACCCCAGTCGCACCGAGTTCAGTGATTGCCGCAGCGAAGTCAATTTCCGGATCGAGCGGAACCTGGGCGAACGGCAACTTGGACGTGACCGTCACCCGAATCGCCAGCATCCTCCCAGGCGGATCAGCCGCCCGCACATCGGCCAGTAACCCGGCATTCATGCTCGCGCATAAAACAAGAATTGCGTTCCACCGCATCGTATGTTCCAATCTCAACAGATTGCTCGTGCTGCCAATCCAAGTTTCACCATCATAAACAGCCGATACCCAACGGGCCAGGGGGGGGCAGGCGTGAGGCGTGAGGGAACAGGCTTGAGGAAAGAGGCGATAGGCTTTAGACCTTAGGCTATAGGAATGGCGCCACTAAGCCGTAAGACCATCCTGACACAACCACTGGCCACCGGCCACTTTTTTCTGCCTACTGTCTACTGCCTACTGGAAAAGCCATGCAAGTCATCATCACCGCTGTCGGGCCTGATAATCGTGGGTTGGCCGATCCGATTGTGCATCATGTTTCGACGTCGGGTGCGAACATCAGTGAAATCCAGATGTACGACCACGATGCGGAGCGGATCTTTGCTATGTTGCTCCGCATCGAATGGCCGGGCGATTCGCCATCGGTGGATGAACTGCGGGAGAAGATGAATGAGATTGGCCAGCAGACCGGATTGTCGATTCGCACCTGGTCACGTCCGCAGCCGTCAAGAAAACCGCGGTTGGCGATCTGTACGACCTATCGCCCCGAACCGGCGCTGGCTGTTCTGCGGGCGATTCGTGATGGCCGTATTAAGGCCGATCCGGTGGTGATGCTCGGCAATCGCAGTGCCGTGCAGGGGGTAGCGGAGCAGTTTGATGTGGATTGGCAGATGGTGGGGGACGGAAAAGGAAATCCCGACAACGATCGCATGGTCGAGATCTTTGACGAATACGACGTCGACTACATCGTGCTCGCGCGTTACATGCGCATTCTGCCGGCGAGTACCTGTTGGCGTTTCGCCGGGGGACGGATCATCAACCTACACCACGGCCTGCTCCCCCCCTTCCCCGGCTTCCGCCCCTACCAAGACGCCTTCGAACACCGCATGCTCACCTACGGAGCAACGATCCACTTCATCGTCCCCGAACTCGACGCCGGCAATCAAACCATCCACCAAGCGACCTTCACCGTCACTCCCGGCACGCCCCTGCAAGAAATCATCCGCATCGGCGAATCAGACCACGAACCAACCTGTTTGGTTGAAGGCCTGAGGCGGGTGGTCGATCGCGAAGTGGAGCTACACTTCCACCGCGTGGTGGCGACGGGTGGGAGTTGAGTTTTTAGCCACGGATGAACACGGATGACACACGGATGAAAGGCTGCAAGGGTGGCCCCGAAAGATTCTTTCGGGGCCGACGAAGTCGGCAGGAGAGGTTCAATTTAGTCGACCCAACCAATCGGCACGCCCACGGTTCGCTTCTCTAAATACCAGCGTGCGGAACTCCATTTCCAATCAGCACATTTCTGAACCAAGTCGGCACGCACAGGATTCTGGTGCATGTACTCCAGCTTCTCGGTGAGTTTTGCCACGGAATAAATCTCGAACGAGTAATACTTCGGCGTCCAGATGCTGTCTGGAACGTCACTGTTTTGGAAATAGGCTGAGTTTCCCTCGCGGTACCATTTTCGAATTGCGTGGCTCGAAAGACGTTTCCAATGTTGGATAAAGCGGCTCAATTGGCCGGTCTCCGAGAATCGGATCACGGCGTGCACATGGTCGGGCATCACCACGAAACCCACACACGTCGCGGAGCGGTTTTGCAGTTGCGTGTTCAATTGCCCGAGCAGAATTCGTTTTGGGTGCTCTTCATCGAGTAATCTGCGACGTCGATGACACGAGAACGTCACGAAGTGGCAGTAGAGTTGGTTGCCGTATTGGCGGCGATTGTCGGACATAGCTGGATCATGTGCGAACGTTTGCGCTGGATCAAGAAAATTCAGGTTGCTGAAGGTGAAATTATTCTGCGGCCACTCAAAACGTTACAAGCTCCTGCGGCTGCGCCGCCCCGAAAGAATCTTTCGGGGCCACCCTCTCGCGTTCTATTCGCTGTCTACGCTGGATGAACCAAAAGAAAATCCGAGTTTCATCCGTGCGACGAACGATTCAAAGTTTTACGTCGAAAATCATTCGGTCACTCTCTTTGACTAGGATCGCTGTGCACGACGGCAAGCCGTCGGTTTGGGATGTTGTGTTTCATTCCTTTGAATCTGTGTTTTATCCGTGTTTAATCTGTGGCTAAAAAATATTGTCATTTTGATTGCGGCTCCGCTGCGCCGTGTGAATCCGTGGCTAAAAAA
Source organism: Symmachiella dynata (assembly GCF_007747995.1). Lineage (NCBI taxonomy): Bacteria > Pseudomonadati > Planctomycetota > Planctomycetia > Planctomycetales > Planctomycetaceae > Symmachiella > Symmachiella dynata. Next base: position 552,069 of record NZ_CP036276.1, read on the forward strand.
CCACACCAATTAAGATAACCACACGTCTCAAAACCGCCTCCCAAGCTGGTCTTGCCCCATCAACCGCTTCGCGATATTCTCCCCGCCACTAATCCCCTCGCGGGAGATGGTGTTGCTGTGGTGATGCGTTTGTCCGCATCGGTTGCCGGCAACTCCACCCCAGCAAAAATCGTCTCTCAATTCTCTCGCGATCACTTCCCAGCATTTATTACGGAGCTCGGCCATCATGAGTATGGTCTCCCGTTCGCGCCTGACGCGTTCTCGCCGGTTCGCTTGTGTCGCCCTCGTTGTCTTTGCCGGTTGCAATGCAATGAATGGCACAATGAATAACGAAGTCGGCAAGAATTATTATAAGGCCGGCAATTATACGATGGCTAAGGATGAGTTTCAGCGAGCCGTGATCAATGATCCGGACAACGCCGACTACATCCACAATCTCGCCGCCGCTCACAAAAAACAGGGGCAGGTCGGCGAAGCGGAGCGGCTGTACCGGCATGCGATCACCGTGAACCCCGAACATCAACCGTCGTATCACAGCTTGGCGCTGCTGCTCAACGAACAGGGCCGCCAAGGTGAGACACTTTCCATGCTGCAAGCCTGGAAAGAAACCCAACCGTACAACACCGAGCCGTATATCGAACTCGCTTGGATGAACCGCGAACAAGGCAATCTGGCCGCGTCGGAACAATTGCTGACGCAGGCGCTGCGGATCCGCCCCAACGATCCGATCGCTTCGGCACAATTGGGACAGGTCTACGAAGACACCGGACAAAAGGATCGGGCATTGGCGATGTATCAGCGTTCGCGATTCTCGCAATGGAACCAACCCCAGGTCGAATCGCGGATGACGGCTCTGATGCGCGAGAACCCGCAAATCAGCTCCATCGGATCGGCCGTTTATGCGCCCACCCCCTGGACAACAGCGCAAAACGGTTACCCGCAACAACAAATGGCCAATTATCCGCTGCCAAACTACTCCGCAGCGACGGCCAGTGTGCCCCAAGCTGTGATCACCGAGCGACCGATTGCCCCGGTTCCAGACCCGAATATGCAAATCGGCGCGCCGATTCCGGGAAACAGCGGAACACAAATCAGCAACGGCGAAGCGTTCGTACAGCCGTTTTAGTACGAACGTGCGATTTCAATTCCGGGTGATTTTCCTAACCTCGGCATATCAAACAACTTTGGCGGCGGGGTGCCACTGGCGGCTTGTCCGCCAGTGCGGTTGGCGGTCGAGTTTTTCCATGCCGGCGGACGTCATACGACGCGCAATGCTGGGCGAGCCCGCAGTGGAACGCGATTGGCGGACTATGAACTAAAGTCACCGAGCGCTGTCTTATTAGGCGGTCACCCCCAGGTGTTTTTGCCGCTTTGTGTGCAAGTTTGCGATTTCCGCGCTGCTAGCGGTTTCGTGACCCTTGGCGCTACGCCTGTCTCCACTAAGCTAGTGCTTTGTCAGGGTGAAATCCTAGGGTTGGGCTCCTGCTTTGCCTGTGCAAGTTCGATTGATTGAATTTGTTACAAAGCACTGGCGGTGCCAGTGGCACCCTCAATTTTCAGGTTTGACACAAACCACTCGCGCGCCGGATGCCACTGCTGGATTGCCAGCACTGTCTTACCGGGCGGGCGGTTATGCATTGGCAGGCAAGCTGCTGGTGGCACCCTTTTTAAACGGACTGCGAATTCACTGGGTCGATCTGCAGGAAACGGTACCCGCTATTTCGATGGCGAATGTGTGCTGAGCAATCATTTTTGGGAATCGGATAATGTTTAGAGTATTGATCACCGACAATCTGTCCCCGGCTGGGATGGAAGTTTTAAAAAATCTGCCCGGTATTGAGGTCGATGTCCGTCAGGGCCTTTCGCCGGAAGAGGTCCGCGAGGCGCTCAAAGAGGCGGACGGCATTATTATTCGTAGCGCGACGAAACTGACGCCGGAATTGCTCAAGGACCAGCCGCGACTCAAAGTGGTCGTTCGCGCCGGTGTGGGTGTCGATAACATCAACCTGCCGGCCGCCACCCGCGAGGGAATTGTGGTGATGAATACCCCGGCGGGCAACACGACCAGCACGGCCGAACATACCGTGGCGATGATGATGGCCCTGTCGCGAAACATCGCCCCCGCCGCAGCCAGCATGAGCGCCGGACGCTGGGACCGCAAACTGTACACCGGAACGCAGCTCTCGGGTAAGACGTTGGGCATTGTCGGTCTGGGACGGATTGGCTTGTCGGTCGCCAAACGAGCTCAAGGGTTGGAAATGAAGATTGTCGGCTTCGACCCGTTTCTGTCCGCCGAGCGGGCAGCCGAATTGGGGATCGAGCTGCATCGAGATATCGACGATCTGGTTCCGCTGTGCGATTACCTGACAGTGCACACGCCGCTGACGGATGAAACGCGGGGCATCATCAATGCCGCGCGTCTGGCCAAGATGCGCAAAGGGGTGCGGATCATCAACTGCGCTCGTGGCGGAATCGTCGACGAGAATGATCTGGCCGATGCAATCGAAGCAGGACAGGTGGGCGGCGCAGCGCTAGACGTGTTTACCTCCGAACCCCCTACCGACGACCGCTTGGTCAAGCTGCCGCAGGTACTCAGCACGCCGCACCTGGGGGCTTCGACAGAAGAAGCCCAGGAACTGGTGGCGGTGGAAGCGGCCGAACTGATCAGCGGGTTTTTGCTGCGGAATGAAATTCGTCATGCCGTCAATTTGGCGCCGGTCTCGGCAGCGGAGATGGCCGAGATTCGTACGTACCTCGACCTCAGCCGGCGTTTGGGTTTGCTGTTAGCGCAGCATCCGAAGGCGGGAGGAATCAAAAGTGCCCGTATTATGTATCGCGGCGAGGTGGCGGCGAAGAACACAAAATTGATTACCGCCAGTTTCACCTCGGGGCTACTCGAAGCAGCGATGGATGATAACGTGAATATCGTCAACGCTGAGTTGATGGCCAAAGAGCGGGGGATTGAGATCACCGAGTCGAGTTCCTCAGAAATCGGCGATTTCTCGACACTGATTCAGGCGACGATCGATACGGATAACGGCCAACCGACTGCTGCCGGGACGGTCTTCGGCAAGCAATTTTTGCGATTGGTCCGGTTGGGAACGTTTTCGCTGGATGCCTATCTGGATGGGCTGATGTTGATTTTTCGGCACCGCGACGTGCCCGGTTTGATCGGCTACATCGGCACGATGTTCGGCGAACATGGCGTGAATATCGCGCACATGTCCTTAGGGCGTGAACACGACGAACAGGGAGGCAACGCGATTGCGGTGCTGAATCTGGACAACGCTCCCACGCAAGAGATTATCGCCGAAATCTGTGCGCATCCCGATGTGACGAGCGTCGAACTGGTCAAACTCCCCCCCGCCGGCGCCCCGTTGCCTTGGCTGGATCGCGGTTGATCCGACAACGCAACAAGCGGACCGCACTAGAGCGCACCTTCCCACGATCCATGTCAGGTCCAGGGTGGTCAGACCCAAGGTGGCTGGGGACGAGCAGTAGCTCGCCCCCAGGTCGTTTGACTCCACGATGCCCAACTCACTGGGGCGCTCAACTTACTGAGACGCCCAACTCTCTGGGGGCGGATTTTGTCCGTCCCCAGCCACTCATGATAAAAGAGTTCCGGCGTTATGCGGGGATGATTTTCAATCGCGGACTTCAAAAATCACTTCGACCTCGACGGCAATGTTGAAGGGGAGTGAGCCCATGCCGACGGCGCTGCGGGCGCCGCGGCCTTTTTCGCCGAAGACTTCGACCATCAAGTCGCTAAAACCGTTGATCACTTTGGGGTGATGCCGGAAATCGGCGGTGGCATTCACCATGCCCAGCGCCTTGACCAAACGCTCCACCCGGTCGAGCGAGCCCAGGTAGTTCTTGATGGTCGACAAAATGCACAGTCCCACGAGCCGGGCCGCTTCGTTGCCTTGCTCTTCGGTGAGGTCATCGCCCACCCGCCCTTGGATCTGCTTGCCATCGGCGTGCAACGGGCCGTGTCCGGAGACGTAAATCAGGTTGCCGACCTGGACCACCGGCATGTAGGTTCCAGCGGGGACTTGGGGGGCGGGAAGTTCTAGTCCGAGTTCTTGAATTTTTGCGTCAGCGCTCATGGTTGTGATTGTCCTTCAGTTGTGAGAGTCATGATCCGGGCGAAGCGTACTTGCCCGGGGAGATTTGACTTTCAAGATAGACGCCCTGCGTCCTGTTGCCAAATGCCAGGGCGGTTTTTTGGGTCGGTATCTCAATAATCACCCCTCTAAAAACGGCTGTCGACGCAGATTGTGGATTTCGCTATGCTCCGCGACCGTTTTGCCGCATTGGACCGGCAGAAATTGCCGGTGGATTGTCGCGAGTGCAGCTTTTACTAAAAAATTGCCGAATTCAGCGGTGGCCCCCCGATACATCCGACCCTTTGGCGTGTTTATTGCAAGTTGTGTCAGACTCAATTGCATCGTTGCAATTGGTCGATTGATGACAGTGAAGATGCGAAATGATTTCGCATTGTATTAGGCCAAATCACCGCGCCGCCAATTGTTGAGTCAGCGTGGATCCATGGAGGGAACGATCATGCCTCGCCTATATAAGTCGTTTTGCTATTTCGTCGGCTGCGTTTTCGTGGTGCCTTTATTTGCCGGGTGCCGCAGTATGAATCATACCGAAAACGGTGCGCTGGTCGGTACCGGCATCGGAGCCACTACCGGTGCGATCATCGGCCACCAGTCCGGGCACGGCGAAGGAGGCGCGCTGATCGGTGCCGCTGCAGGAGCATTGGGCGGGGCATTGGTCGGCAATGCACAACAGATGTCCGAAGAACGGGACGCTGCCGTTGCCGCTGCTCAGCAGGCAGAATGGCGCCGTCATGCTGACGCTCAAGCCGTGACCAATCAAGATGTGATCCGTATGGCGCGTGGCGGACTGTCGGAAGAGGTGATTGCCGGCACGATTCGCAGTCGCGGCGGACGTTTTGATCTTTCTCCCGATGCGCTGATCGTTCTCAAATCCGAAGGCGTTGGGGATGGCGTGATACAGGCCATGCAAACCAGTGGCGGGCCGCAATATGTTGCCGGCGCAACAACCGTGAATCCTCAGACGGTAATGACCGTCCCCGGTCCCCCGTCCACGGTGTATGTCGCACCGCGTCCCACGGCTCAGATTGTGATTGGCCCGCGGCGCTGGCATCGCCGCCCGCGGCTGCACCGTCGCTATTGGTAAAGGCAAGTTGACAAACATTATATTGCGTAGGTGTGTCGTAACTGGTTTCGTATGAAAGGTTTGCGAGGATTGGCGTGGCCTCGAAAAATTCTGGCAAACACCCAATTTTTACGTAACTTTTACAAAACGATGACACTGCAAAACGCGTATTTGCTTAGAATTCTTCGACTCGGTTTGGACACCGAACAATGTCCTTCAATTCGATGGACATGCCGATCGTAAACAGCAAGGAACTGCTGGATGCAGTTCAAACGGGCCGTGCAATTGCCGGCCATGAAATTCGGGAGAGGGAAACAATCCTCTTTCGCGCAATCGGCAAACTTTCGCAAGCAAAAGCTGACAAAATAAGGGGAGCAGTCTAGTGTCGCCACAAGCCACGCAAACCAAACCGACTACACAAACGCCACCGCGTAACCATAAATTAGACCGTCACTCGATCAAATCTCCCGCGACGCGCCCCGAGCGATCGAGAACGGAGGAGCGTCAGGCGGGAAAACGCCGTCAAATGCTGGAAGGTACGCCAAGTACGTTCCGGTTTCGTGATCAATTTCCCAACGGCATCAATTGGGTGACCACCGGCTGGATGACGGTCATGCACGTCGGTGCCGTAGCTGCCCTGTGGTATGTCAGTTGGCAAGCCATGGTGGCGTTCTTCATTTTGCACTACATCACTGCCTGTTGGGGCATTACGCTGGGTTATCACCGGCTGCTGACCCACGGAAGCATGGTTGTTTCCCGCCCGGTTCGCTATTTCTTTTCGCTGTGTGGAACACTCTCCGCCGAAGGCAGCCCGCTGTTTTGGGTCGCCAACCATCGCAAGCACCATGTGCTTTCCGACCATGAAGGGGATCCGCACTCCCCCAACCAGGGATTCTGGTGGTCGCACATGCTGTGGTTCCAACCCAAAGATACCGCCGAACAGGAATTGGAGCTGTTCAAACGTTGGGCGCCGGACATGTACAACGATCCGGTGCAACGCTTCTTGCACAAGACCTTTATCCTGTATCCGATTTTACTCGGATTCGGGCTGTTCGCGATCGGCCAATGGGCCGTCGGTGGACTGGGAATCTCCTTCGTACTGTGGGGACTCTGTGCCCGCATGGTTGTCTGCTACCACTGCACGTGGTTTGTGAATTCTGCCACGCACGTTTGGGGTTATCGCAACTACGAATCCAGCGATCGCTCACGCAACCTGTGGTGGGTGGCGCTGTTGTCCTACGGCGAAGGTTGGCACAACAACCACCACGCCCATCAACGTCTGGCGAAGCACGGACACCGTTGGTACGAAATTGACGTCACCTACCGCACGATCTGGGTGTTGGAAAAACTTGGCTTGGCCACGAACGTCCAAGACAAGTTGCCCAAACTCGGACCACTGGCCGATGGCCCGGCGAAGCTTAACTAATCAGCGTCGGCCCCTTGGTCGGCCCTTGTGCCTAATGCCTGCGAGGCTACTGTCCGAGTGCGGAACTTACGACCGCCTGCAGTGCCTCGCTCGGTGTGCCGGTTAATTGAGTGACATCCAGTCGCGGCAGAGCGGGCAATTCGTCCCATGCCGCGCCACTCTCTTCCCCAAGACTGTCCCCCGCGCCCAACCAAGCAATGAGGGCTGGGGCCGGGTTGGTGGCAATGGTCTGATGAAAGACCGCATCGGCAAATTGCTTTTGCAGCATCCCGCAGAGCTCGCTACGTTGTTTCTGACTTCCTCCGCAGATCGCGACATCGAGCGGCCGCGGCAAGAGCCGTTGACGCAATTCCGCCACGGTCACGCCTTTGACCGGGTGCACGATATCTGCGGCGATTTCCGAGAGCGGATCGAGTACAAAACGCCGGTACCAGCAGGCGGGGTGCGGCAGGATCAACCGAGGCTCATTGCAGACCAAATCGCCGTAAAAGATGATATCGATGTCGAGGGTCCGTGGTCCCCACCGTTTTTCGCGGGTCCGGCCATGTCGCAATTCGGTGGCTTGCAGCAAATCGAGGAGTTCGAGCGGGGGCAGACTGGTCTCAATTTCGGCAGCCGCGTTCAGAAAAGCATCTCCGGCATCTTCGCCGACAGCGGCGGTTGTGTGGGAGTTGCTGACCTGGCCGACGGAAACAGCCGGCTGGGAATTCAACTCCTCGAGACAGCGAGCAAAGGTCTCGGCGACGGCACCGGCATTTCCGCCCAGTGCCAGAAAGCATTGCGGCATAAGAGGTTTTCATTCGTGATCCGTCGCTAGAATAGCGACCATCACGAGGGCCTTCCGTGGGGCTCGAAGTAGGAAACGATTACAGCTGAGCTGCGATTCCCCCCCAGAGACCTCCGGTTCCGACGCCAAATGTGGAGATGGCGGAGATCGCGGATAAGAGAATCAGGCCCAGCATCACCGCATATTCTACAGCGGTTGTGGCGTCTTCGTCGAGCAAAAATTGTTTGATCGCGTTCATATTGACTTCCCTACCTATCTAGAGTCGCCCTGGTGAGACGAGCGACTGTCCCTTGGTTTCCAAGTTGAACAAGGGGGTATTAAAACACTAGGTTGTAGAATTCCGTCCGTCAAATCAAAATTTGCGGAAAGTAGCGAACGAATCGGGGGCTGTTTCGCTTCGGCAACAGGCTAGGACGACTCCTGGAGTCGTGTTATCCGGGTTGATGCCGAAATGCCACAGTTTCGGTCAATGTCACTGGAGAAATTGTTCCGTTCCTGCGAAAATGAAAAAATGTCGTGATCGACGCGGGGCAGACGGAGACGATTCGCGATGTCGCAATCGACCAAGCTGCGTAACCCGCATCACGTTTACCTGTGAAAACCCGGGAGGAAGTTGTTTATGGCCAAAGAAGAGGCCATCGAAGTTGAAGGTGTAGTCACCGAAGCATTGGCCAATACGCAATTTCGCGTTGAGTTGGAAAATGGGCATATGGTTCTGGCCCACGTTGCCGGGAAGATGCGCAAGCACTTTATCCGTATTGTCCCAGGCGACCGTGTCGTCGTTGAAGTCTCGCCCTATGACCTCAACCGTGGACGCATTGTCTTTCGCGAGCGCTAACGCGATTTGTTCGCCACGACCGGATTCCCTAATTCCGGCTCTGCCTAGCTGATTGTGGGCCTACGGTCCGCCTATTCCGCTATGGAGCCTGATGACACGTCGCATGGAGGAGACCCCACCCGTGCCTGATGAGAGAGCGTCTGCGCCTGAATCGTCGGTCGATCCGTCCGATTTGCCGTTCGTGCAACTCTACACCGACGGTGCCTGTCGCGGAAATCCCGGACCGGGGGGGTGGGCGTATATTCTCAGGTATCCCGCCACGGGCGCCGAAAAGGAAGCCTCCGGCGGCGCGCCCGATACCACAAACAACAAAATGGAATTGCAGGCCGTTCTCTCCGGTCTGAGCGCCCTGAAACGGACCAGTCGCGTCGAGGTGATTACCGATAGCACCTACGTCGCCAAGGGCTGCAGCGAATGGATGCCCAAGTGGAAAGCCAACGGCTGGAAACGCCGGGAAGGCAAGTCGCTCAAACCGGTCAAGAACGAAGACCTTTGGCGGGAAATGGACGCGTTGCTGGCCAAGCACTCCGTCGGGTTCCAAATCGTAAAAGGACACGCCGGACATCCCGAAAACGAACGCTGCGATGAACTCGCCGTAGAAGCCGCCGAACAATATCGTTAACGGGTATCGCTCAGCGGTCTCCGGGAGGACGAAGCTCCCGCTGAGCCACATCGGTACAATGAGGCAGGGCCTGGCCGAGGTTTATCTGCGCGAGATCGCGGATTGATCGTGCGCGGATCGCCTGTTTCGAGAATCACAGCGACCAACGGGAGCGGCCCACTCGCAACAGAGCGGCAGCTCTCACCCAGCGACCACGCCGCCTATGCGGTCTTTGCCGACCCAGGGGCGTAGGACTTCGGGGATGATGATGGAGCCGTCTGCTTGCTGGTAGTTTTCCCAGATGGCGATCAAGGCCCGTGTCACGGCGACGGCGGTACCGTTGAGCGTGTGGGCGATATGCGTCCCTTTGGTATCCTGTGATTTGTAACGGATGGCCAAACGGCGGGCTTGGTAGTCGGTGCAGTTGGAGGCTGAAGTGACTTCGCCGAACGTTCCAGCTTCACCCCGTCCCGGCATCCAGGCTTCGAGATCGTATTTGCGGTACGCCGGTCCGCCCAGGTCTCCCGTGGCGGTATCGACCACCTGATAGGGAATGCCTAGGGATTGGAACATATCCTCTTCGATCGCCACAATCTCATCGTGGATCGCGTCGGATTGATCCGGGCCGGAGACGACGAACATCTCGACTTTGGTGAACTGATGCACACGGTAGATCCCTCGCGTCGCAGCGCCGTGAGCGCCTGCTTCGGTCCGGAAACAGTGAGACAGTCCCGCCACCTTGATCGGTAGCTTTGCGGTATCCAAAATCTGGTCTTTGAACATGCCACCCAGCGTGATCTCAGCTGTTGCGACCAAGCTTAGGTCGGTCTTCTCCACGGAGTAAATCTGTGCTTCCGGTCCGCGCGGGATGAATCCAATGCCTTCCAGCACCGTATCGCGGGCCAAGTCGGGCGTCGTGTGCAATGTGAAACCGGCGGCGGCGACTTTCTGCATTGCGAATTGGATGAGCGCCATTTCCATCAGCACGGCTTCATTTTTCAGATAGTAAAAACCGTGTCCGGCGACGCGTGAACCCGCTTCTAAGTCGATCAGGTCATGCTTCTCCGCCAGTTCGACATGGCTCAACGGGGGAAAGTCGAATTTGGGGATTTCGCCAACTTGCCGCACGATCCGATTGGCGTCGTCGTCGTTGCCGACCGGCGCATCGGGATGCGTCATGTTGGGGACCAGGGATTGTGCGCTGTACAGTTCGGCTTCCAGGTCTCGGAGCTCCGCTTCGTTGGCGGCGATTTTCTGTTTGAGTTCCTTACCGTGAGCGATCAAGGCCTGTTTTTTTGCCGCGTCGGACTCCTGGGGAATCTTGCTGGAGGACTCCTTGTGCTCGTGCCGCAGTTTGTCGCCGCCGGAAATCAATTCACCCCGCTGCTGCCGCAGTTGGACGATCTTATCAATGTCCGCAGTCACGCCGCGGTCGCGGCAGTTTTTTGCGACTTCGTCGGCATGATCACAAATGAATTGCAGGTCCAACATCAGAAGAGACTCTTTCTTGGCGTAATTGTTTGTCCGTCAGTTCCGTAGGGCAGACTCCCGCCTGCCGTTTTGGAAATCATTCCCTATTGTAATGCACGGCAGGCGGGAGCCTGCCCTACGCTTGATTGTGTATTAGCAGCCCGTTGAAAACCAAAAACATCCAGGAGTTGGGTGCCACTGCTGGCTTGCCCAGCAGTGTTTTGCCGGTCACACGTTCTGCACTGGCGGACAAGCCGCCAGTGGCACCCATTCTCATCATGCTGGGGCTTGTTGAATTGGGTGAATTATTCTGACTGCATAGGAAGGTGCGTTGCGACGCACCCTACGAATAATGCTGGTTATTTTTCGGCTAAGTAGTGTAATAAGTGGGCGCTGGCACGGGTGCCGCGGTGGAAGTCTTGGAGGTTAAAATGTTCGTTGGGGCTGTGCAAATTGTCAGTGTTTTGCCCCCATCCTAACAGCAGTGTATCGATTCCCAGAATCTCCCGAAAGGATGCCACCACCGGGATGGAACCCCCTTCGCGAATCAAAACCGGCGGCGTTCCAAAGGCGTCGTCGATCGCGCGGCTGGCGGCAGCGGCGAATGGTCCGGTCATATCGACCACCATGCCGTTGCCCCCATGTTGGTCGGTGAATTCCAACTCCACCCCCGCCGGACAAAGCGACTGCAAATGCGATTTGAGCGCCGCTGCTACCGATTGGGGATTTTGATCCGGGACGAGGCGGCAAGTGATTTTGGCGGTGGCGAACGAGGGGATGATCGTTTTCGGGCCTTCTCCTTGATAGCCCCCGTAAAACCCGTTGATTTCACACGTCGGACGTGCCCAGCGGCGTTCGAGCGTGGTATAGCCTTCTTCGCCGAATGTCTCTTTTACGCCGATTTTCTCTAGGAAAGAGGCTTCGTCGAAGGGAAGGTTCGCGAATTGTTTGCGTTCCCCGTCGGTCAACGGAATCACACCGTCGTAAAACCCCGGAATCGTGACCCGGCCGTTTTCGTCGACGAGTGATCCCACCATTTTCGCCAACGCATTGACCGGATTGGCAATCGCGCCGCCGAAGACGCCGCTATGCAGGTCTTGCTTCGGTCCCCGGAGTGTGACTTCACACGCCATGATGCCCCGCAGGCCGTAGGTGATGGCCGGCATGCCGGGACCGTATTGGCTGGTGTCGCTGACGACAGCCACATCGGCGGCAAGATCCTCTTTGCGGGTCTCTAGAAAATGATCGAGGTTGTTGCTGCCGACCTCTTCTTCGCCTTCGATGATTACCTTCACGTTGACCGGCGGGGCGTCTTGGGTCTTCGTCCAGGCTTCGATCGATTTGAGATGCGTGTACAGTTGTCCTTTGTTGTCGGTCGCCCCGCGTGCATAGAGATTTCCGTCGCGCTCGTGCGGATCGAAAGCGGGGGTGATCCAATCCTCCAGTGGATCGGGGGGCTGCACGTCGTAATGGCCGTAGACCAAAACGGTGGGGACATCTTCGGAGACGATGCGGGAGCCGTAGACAATGGGAAAACCGGCTGTCTCGACAACTTCAACATTCAATCCGGCGTCGACCATTTGAGCGCGCACGAACTCAGCCGCTTTCGTCATTTCCGCCGCAAAGGCCGAATCGGCACTGACGCTGGCAATCCGCAGAAAATCCTTCAATTGCTCGACATTCCGCTCAGCATGTTCTGTGAGATACTGATCGACCGATTCCAGGGCATTCATCCGTGGGCGTCCTTCGGGTAGGGAGTCTCGAATAAAACAGGCGCGCTGATCTTAACACGAAACGACTCATTTTGAAGCCGGTTTTGCCGCAACTATTCGCTGGTTGACGAGCCACTGGCCGGGGTGACGGGGACCAGGGAGGCCAGTGTGGCCTGAGCGGCGAGTTTTCGTTGTGTGTCGCGGAGACGTTCCAGCATCGAGCAGCGTCGGCCATCGCCGGTACTGTCGGCCATTTCAAAGCCGACATTCATGAGTTGATCGGCGGAGATCAGTTCCGGGGGTTGCGCCAAGGTGACTGTTTGTTTGTCGTGATCCAAATAATGCAACATACCTGCGTCGACCAAGCGGTCGAAGATTTGGGAGACCACCGATGCGGGCAATGAGGCTTCGTCAGCGATTTTTTGCACGGATGTTTGCTGGCTGTGATTGAACCGTCCCGTCACGATTTCCATCACCGTCAACACAGCAGCGGGATCGATCAAGCCGATCGTTTCGCGTTTGCGTTCGATTTCATCAAGCCGTCGGCCGTGCAGCATTTGCAATGCGGCGCTGACTTGCAAGCCGAACAAGACTCCCAGCCACATCAAATAGACCCAAAACATGAAGAGCGGCACCAGCCCCAATGAGCCGTACAAATGGCTGATCGTAAATGCGTTGGCCAGATAAGCCCCCATGGTCCGTTTGCCGACTTCCAGCATCAACACCGTGACCAATGCACCGATCGCCGCTGGTTTGCCGGCAACTTCTGTGTTGGGGACGAGCGTATAGACCCCGAACATGAATAGCCATTCGATGAGCACCACCCACAAGAATCCGCCAATATCGATCAACCATTGCCAACGGCTGCGCGGCGGGGACGCGGCCTTTGTTTTTCCGTCAGGTTGTGCGGCGGCAGTTGCTGCGTTGGCCGTGTCCGTGTCAAGCAGTCGTGCGGCTTGTTCCTCGTCGAGGGCGGTTTCGGCAACGGCTTGGGCGGCATTGGAATCTAACAGTGTGTCGATTTGTCCGTCGAGATAGACCGCCAAGCCTAAGGCAGCGGGGCTGATCGTGAGGATGAACCAATACAACGGCACGCGCCGCACCCAGGACCGCCCTTCGGGCGCACGGTAGATGGTATTGAAACTGTTTTCGATGGTGACCATCAGACTGATCGCCGAATAGATGATCAGCGCCAACCCCACCCAACCCACAGCTGCCAAATTGATTTCAGCAGCTTTTTCAATCAGTGCGACAATCCACTCCTTGAGGTTGATGCTCTCCTCAGCCTCGCCGTTCGGTCCGGCGTTCCGATCAACAACATGGATCTGAGCCAAGCCGATTTCATCCAGAAAGCTTTCGACCTGAGATTGAAAGTCGGGGATACCAATAATCGCCCGGACCAGAATCGTGGCGACAATTAATACCGGCAACATGCCGAACAACACGCGATAAGCGAGCGCAGCTGCCATTTGCGGAGCACGGTCGTGTCGCAATTGCCGTGCGCCAAACCGCGATAGGTCGTAAGTGAACAGCGCAGCGCGTTGCCAACGATCCAATTCGCTCCGCGGCTGTGTGACCACGCGCTTCAGCCAGACCAGGGCGTATTGAATGAATTGGCGGATCTTCTCAATCATCGCTTTCCGACTCCAGTGTGATTTAGGCATTGATTCCTACAAGGCTGGTTAAGGAGCCAGCAGTGTGGGAATGCCGCGCATCCCGATTAGGAATCGGGAGGCCATTGGTCGTGCAGAAAAATTTCGGTGCAGTGTGAAAAGCCCGCTCACGACGGCATCGATCAGTCACTTTTCTTCGCCCAACTCGCTGTTGATCACGTCGATCATTTCCCGCAACCGTCCGATGCCGTGCCGGTCGAAGCGAAAGACCAATCGTGGTAAATCGAGGAGATGTTCTTCATCCATCTCCCACTTTAGCACGTCCGACTTCTCGATGCGGCCCTTTTCCACGATGTCGCTAAACTCGTCGTTGAGGCGTTCGACGAACGCGTCGCTCGGCTCTTTGTGCAGTCGCAGCACGAGTTTGTCCCGCACGTAACGCATGCTGTTGTACACGCTATAAAAACTGAGGATCTCCTCGACCGCTTCGTTGACATCGTCGGTGACGAGAAACAGCGACATGTCGGCCGGAGAAATCAATTCGCGGGCAAGCAGTTGTTCGGAGATGAATTCCAGCCAGGCTTTCCAATAGATGCCCCCCGGTTCGTCGATGAACACGATCGGCATCATGTCCCGTTTTCCGGTCTGCACGAGTGTGAGCGTTTCGAACCCCTCGTCTTGGGTGCCGAAGCCGCCGGGGAACAGGGCGATGGCGTGTACTTCTTTGACGAACAGTAATTTGCGGGTGAAGAAATACTTGAGGTGCACCAGCTTTTCGTCGTCGTTAATCACATAGTTGGCATCCTGCTCGAAGGGGAGCATGATGTTGACCCCCATCGACATTTCTTTGCCCGCGCCGACGTGCCCGGCTTCCATAATTCCGCCGCCGGCACCGGTCAACGCCATCCAACCTTCGGCCGCCATCAGTCGACCAAATTCGGCTGCCTGTTTATATTCCTCGTGTTCGGCATGCGTCCGCGCTGATCCGAAGATCGTCACCTTGCGGTGCTTGCGGTAGGGGGTGAACACCTTAAACGCATAGCGCAGTTCTCGCAGGGCGCGGCTGAGCAGTTTCAGGTCGCCGCGCGTCGCTTTGTCCCGGGCAAGCTTGTCAGCGGTCTCTTTGATCTCGTCAATCAACTCTTGATTCTCGACCTGATCACCAAAGTGTTCGGTCGGTAACACGTTGGCTTCAGAGAGGTTCGGATCCGCACGTTTCAATCGTCGCTTCGTCATGTTCGTCTCCCGGGTACGGGGTCACTCCATTTTATCGGATCGGCATTATAGTGGGTGAAGCGGCTTCGGGGGCAAGGGAGAAAATCGCAAGCCAAATGTGTCGCAGTCCCGATTCCCCGTTTCAGGACTGCTTCGTAGCTGAATTGGTGAACTTGAAACCGATTTCTCGCACAGCGACCAAGACCTGAGCGCGACCGTTTTCATTAGCCACAGATCTGAACACAGATGCAGCACAGATTTTCTGAGCCCCTGAGGAAACAATCATCGGGTGGCAGCGATTGCCAATGGCAATCGGTGTGCCTGCGGCACAAGAAGCAGCAGTTTCAGCACTCCCTGCCATCGAGACTCTGCTTGTTTAGGAACGCGGGAATTGCGGCTTCTTGCGGGCTTTGCCCGCCCCGATTGCTGCCGCAATCGCGGTTACCCTGATCTGTTCGCGTGATTGCTTGTCTTGCAGATGTAATTGAATACAGCGGGATGGGGAGTTTGTTAGCAGAGTGCACCGCGACGTACGCGATACGGTACGTCATGCTTGAGTGTCCCTTGCTGTGAGGCTTAGAATACGTGTCTCCATTTCTTTCATCCGAGACATATCATGAAAAAACTTTGGTTAAAGTGTCCCCGTTGGTTAAGACTCTCGTTGATCGTCTCCGGTTCGGTGATTGCCTTACTGGCGATTCTGGCTGGTGGCGGTTGGTGGTATTTGAATCCGGCTGTCGAGCGGACTGACGGTGTGGTATATGGCCAACGGAATGATCAGCCGCTCGTGTTGGATGTCATTCGTCCGCTCAATCCCAACGGCTTGGGGGTGGCGTTCATGGTCAGCGGCGGTTGGAAATCGGGAAAGGCGGGCGAAGCCCCGGTGTTGATGATGGCTCCGTTGTTGCGGCGCGGTTATACGGTGTTCGCGATTTACCACATCTCCCAACCCAAAGCGACGGTCATGGAGATCATCGAAGACGTGAACCGCGGCATTCGATTCGTGCGTCATCATGCGGAGGAATATGGCATCGACCCCGACCACATCGGCGTCAGCGGCGGCAGCGCTGGCGGTCACCTGAGTTTAATGTTAGCGACGCGCGGCGGACCAGGTCCGGAGGATGCAGAGGATCCGGTCGACCGTGAAAGCAGCGCTGTCCAAGCAGCCGCGATTTTCTTCCCGGTGACCGACCTGTTGAATCTGGGGCAATCGACAGAGAATCTCGGCGACGGCGGACCGCCGAAAAGCTTTGTGAAATCCTTCGGTCCCAACGCAACCGACCTGACCGCCTGGAAAGAGATCGGCCGCGAATGTTCGCCGATCTACCACATCACCCCGGACCTGCCGCCGATCCTCATCTATCACGGCGACGCCGACACGTTAACGCCACTGGAGCAATCCGAGTGGTTTCGTGATCGCGCCGCTGAACAGGACGTCGACGTCAAACTGGTCGTGCATCCCGGCGGCGAACATGGCTGGTCAACGATGTTATGGGATTTACGAAAATTCGCCGATTGGTTCGACGAACACCTCAAACCAGCCGCGGCTGGGAGTTGAATGCCGCACAATTACCCAGTTTAGCCCGCGCTGGGCAACGTATCAATCGTTCGAGTCGGCCGGTTCTGGTGACGGAGAGATGACATCACTGGCTAAAATTTCCTCGTAAGCCCCAATATCGGTGATGAGTTTCTTTTCTCCGCCGGGACCTTCGACATACACCGTCTTGCTGTTGTTGCCTTTGAAGTCTCTCCCTTCATTCCGGTGGTCATAGACAATCGTTCCAACGGGATAGTCGATGGAGTACTGTTCGTCGGGGATTGTTGGATTGTGCTCTGAGCTCAGCACAGTACTGTCGCGGCTGGATTGCACGGTTTTGCCTCTCGCGTCGTAAAAATCAAATCTCCATTGCCGGGGAATCCATAAATCATACTCGTGTTTGTACTCATATTGTATGTCGAGCGTATAAGCGACTGTGAATTTGTCGTGCATCGATGCATACCGAGTCAGGTTATATTCTTTGTCGGGATCGAAGGACATCAGTGTTCTTCTTCCAGTATCATAAAAATCGTATTTCTGCTTGAAGACGACAGCTTTCGGATTCTTTTCTCCGAGGATTGTGATGTCTTCTTCCGTGGCTGGCTGCAAAACTGACAAGGGGAATTCTCGCGACGTTGTCTCTTCTGTCAATGGCCGGAAGCAGGCCCTGATTGGAAACGTCTCCTTGTTGCTCGAATCATACAACACATCGGCGTAGTAAATGTTTCCATAAGCATGCTGATCTCTTGAACCAAACGGCCGATACGACATACTGACGTTCCCATCCGTTACTTCAAGCTTATGAAATGCTATCGGACGGAGCTTGTTATCCTTCCACACGACGCGCGCGCCCGATGTTTCAAGTCGCATTGCCGGACCGCGAAAACTCATGGTGGTCTCATCGTCATATTTGATTGTTTCCTGGGTCTTGTCGATGTTTGCCAGTTGTGAGTCAATCTTGTTTATCGATTTTGCGTCGTTCCCAAACACACGCAAGTACATGGCAGCGTTTTGCATCGCGCGGGCTCGTTGTTCGGTACGCTCGGTCTTCCAAACAACTCGGTAGGCTTGCGTCTTCGCAACGCGTTTTTCCCACACTTTCCTAAGCGCCTCGACGGTCATCTCGACGGGCGTGTTTACTAATGTTTTGACATCGTTTGCGTGCGTGTCGTCAAAACTCCCCACATTCGATTGATCCTGGTCTTTGTCGCCGATTGCCGAAATCGCATCGGAGTCCTCCGGTGAGTGTGCGTCTGCTGCAGACCAGTGCATAGAAATCCCTAATAGAGCGATGGCGCAGGAACGTGCAGCGATATGTATTGAACGGGAAAATCGTAAAGAATTCGACGGTTTGAGCATGGCCTCGATCCTTTGCTTCAAATGGGGTTTCTTGCTGAACTCGCTCGCCCAAAGAGGCGCGGCTCGCTGTTGGAAAACTGCTTCGGCAGTGGTTAGCAATACTTCGCTGTAGGCATGCGCACGTTTCGGGAAGAGTTCCAAGACATGCGCATCACAACATTCTTCCTGCATGCGGTGCAATTGTTTCCGCGTCCACCACGCCACGGGATACCACCAGTAAATCGCGAGCACGACGATTTCCAACCACCGCAACCGATGGTCGCCTCGGCGGACATGCGCCAGTTCGTGTGCAAGTAGCATCTCGCGCTGCTCACCGGACAGCTGTTCCATCAATCTTCGTGGAAGCACGATCACTGTTTGCAGACCGAAGGCCCACACCATCGGCGAAATCGCGGCGTCGATGACCCTCACCGATAGCCTGGCTTTTATTCCCAACCGGCTGACCAGATGTTCAACGGTCCGCGTGATATCAGTCGCTGCGGCAGGCGCCTGCCGCACGAGACGATCAAATCGCATGGCTCGCGAGATTACTATCACCAGCCATACCCCGCCGCCCGCCAACCAGATTAGGACGAGTTCAGCGGCGCCAACACGATTGCCCCACGTCTGCGCTATCTCGCCACGCGGCTGTGGTGCGGCCTCTTCTCCGTAGATAGGCGGAGACGGTATTGCGGAATGGGAAATGTCAGCCAAACTCTCAGACACGTTCGGTTGTGCAATGACAGCTTTGATGCGATCGTCAGTGCGAGTGTCACCCAGACGATTGGTGGCCACTGGCGAGCGTGTTGGGGAGATGGTTTGGCTGCTAAGGACCGTGAACTCTCCTTGGTTGAGTGGTAGCGATACTGGCAGCGATACCAAGGGGGGCATGATAAGTTTTGCTAAAACAATCGTCCACAAGATTGCCAGCAAGTGTGGATTTTTGACGTAGCGATGCACACAAAAGATTAGGAATGCCATCAATGCCACCAAAACGGCGTTACTGAGGCCAATTTGCAAAATGTAATGCATCATGAACTCCCTTCCCTTGACGATGATTGCTGATGACCATCGAGGAGACGTCGTATGTCGGCTAGCTCGCTGGGCGTCAATTGGTTCGATTCAAAGAGATGGACTAACAACGGTGCTAACGACCCTTCAGACAATTTTCTTGCCATGTCCGACAGCTGCTCCCCAGCGAACTCGCTTTGGGAGACAGAAGCGGAGAAGTGATGCGCATGATGATTGCGGTCCCGGACGACCAGATGTTTGACTTCCAACCGTTGCAGCAGTTTCTGCACAGTAGCGACTCCGGAACTGGTCTCCGGTGGATAGAGTTGTTGCGTCAATGCGCGGACCGTCATCGCTTCGTTCTTCCACAGCAGTTGAAGGACAGCCAATTCCGCGTCGGTAACCGATGGTGATTTGGGGCGCACGGTGATTGCCTCGATTGAGTTAGACAAGTCGTCTGCGATGTTAGACAGCCTGTCTATCATTGTCAAGACCGAGCGTAATCGCTTGCCCTTTCGCATTCGAAACCGGCAAATCCTCATGCCGCTGCATTGACGCACCACTGGCATGCCAGTCATAATGGGGACCGATTTCTGGAGAGAATCGCCCGATTTGGTGCGAGCGTCCTTGGCGGCGATGCGGCGGCGTTATCGACATTGCTGCCCGGGCGAAGTAAGCTGGTTTATTCGCATTTCGCACGAGAGACGTGTTCCGGATTCCCTGCTCAACTGGCCGCGACGGAGACCACAACAGTGCGTTCGATTTCCTGTTTGCTTTTACTCACCGCCTGCTTCGCTGTTGCGCCGACTTTCTCTGGGGCAGATGAAAAAGCAGGACCGACTGTAGAATCGTCAGCGGCTGAACAGCGAGAGCGGGTTAAACGCGACTTGCGGGCGTTGTATACGTTTTCCGCCGGCAAGGGGGATGTGGTCCACGATCAGTCGGGGGTTCGTCCGCAACTTGATCTAAGAATCGAAAAACTTCCCGCTGTGAAATGGAAGTCGGACGGACTGCTGATTCGGTCGGCCACGAAAATCCGCTCGATCGCCCCAGCAAAAAAACTGATCGCCACGGTCAAACGGACCGGTGAAGTCACGGTCGAAGCTTGGATTGTTCCGGCCAACGATCGTCAATCCGGCCCGGCGCGGATCGTTTCCCTCTCAGCGAACCCCAGCGGACGAAACGTCACCTTGGGGCAGGACGGGAAACGCTACGACGTCCGCTTGCGAACAACCGCCACCAGCGGCAACGGACAGCCTTCGACGAGCACAGACAAAGGGGCCGCCAAAACCGAGTTGACGCACGTGGTGTATACGCGCGACATAGCGGGCAACGCGCGGATCTATATCAACGGCAAAGAGAACGTTGACAAAAAAATTGACGGACAGTTTTCGAATTGGAGCAACGACGATCATCTGACGTTGGCGAACGAAAGTACGGGTGGCCGCCCCTGGTTGGGCACGCTGCAATTGGCCGCCCTTTACAGCCGTGCATTGAGCGCCAATGAAGTCGAACAAAACTTCCAAGCTGGACCCGTTGTTGCAGACGCAGCACCGCAGACGGCTGAGAATCATCAGGCGCAAGTTTTCGCAAACCAGGTCGCTCCCCTATTAGCCAAGCAATGCTTGGACTGCCATGATTCGTTTGCCAAAAAGGGTGGCTTGGATTTATCGCGTCAAGCATCCGCAGTAGCTGGTGGCGAAAACGGCAAGGCAATCGTACCGGGCAATTCCGCCGAGAGCCTGCTGTGGGATCAGATCGAATCCGATGCGATGCCGCCCGAAGGCGAACCGCTGACGGCGGAGCAAAAGAAACTTCTGCAGCAATGGATCGACGATGGAGCGCATTGGTCGGTCGATTTGATCGATCCGGCCGTTTATGCCAACAACAGCCCCAGCGGCGCCGTTTGGCTGCAACGGCTGACTGTTTCGGAATACATTGCAACTGTGCGCGAAGCGGTGGGAGTCGATATTTCTCAAGAGGCCCGCGAAATCCTGCCTCCCGATTTGCGGGCCGATGGTTTTAGCAACACCGCCTATAACCTCAGCGTCGACTTCAAACATGTCGAAGCCTATGCCCGTTTGGCGGAGATCATTGTTTCGCGAATGGACGTCTTAAAGTTCGCACGTAAATTCTCCAAGAGCAAAAAACTCTCCACCGATTCCACCATGCGCAAGTTCGTCGCCAAGATGGGAAAACGGATTTTGCGGGGGCCGCTGGATGAACGCGAAATCACTAATTTCAGCGGCATCGCCACCACGGTTGCCAGTACCGGCGGCGACTACGAGGAAGCGGTCCGCTATCTCATCGAGGCCATGTTGCAGTCGCCGCGGTTTATGTACCGAGTTGAAAATCAACAGGGGGATGGGACCGCGTGGCCGGTTGGCGGCTATGAATTGGCGTCACGGTTGAGCTACATCCTCTGGGGTGGCCCGCCCGACAAAGAGTTATTTCGTGCTGCCGAAGCGGGCGAGTTGGGCGACCGCGCCGCTATTGAGAAACAAGTACAACGGATGTTGGACGATCCGCGCGCCATCGATCGTTCGTTGCAATTTGTCACCGAATGGCTTGATTTAGGGCGGCTGGAGAATCTCAGACCCAACCGCGAACGATTCCCCAACTGGAACGATGCGTTGGCTGCTGATATGCGGGACGAAACCTTGGCGTTCTTCAAAGAAGTCGCCTGGACACAAAAACGACCGCTCGCCGATTTGTTCAACGCCCAGGTGACATTCGCGACACCGCAATTGGCGGAATATTACGGAATCGAGCCGCAAGGTCCGGGATTGGAGCGTTATGACCTGACGTCCTTGGCCCCGCGCGGCGGACTGCTGACGCAAGGCAGCGTATTGACCATGGGGGGCGACGATGCCTCGATGGTGACCCGCGGGCTGTTTGTCTTGAAAGACGTTTTGCGAGGCATGGTGAAAAGTCCTCCGCCCGGGTTGGATACGACCCCAGTCCCCTCCAGTCCGGGGTTGTCACAACGTCACATCGGCGAGCAGCGGATTGCCAATACAGCCTGCGGAGGATGTCACTCGAAATTTGAACCGCTGGCATTCGGGTTAGAGAAATACGACGGTCTCGGCGCGTTTCACGATAAGGACGAACATGGCAACGAACTGCGTAGCGATGGTGAAGTCCTCTTTCCTGGAACGGCAAAACCGGTCAAATATCAAACGTCCGCCGAACTAATGGACCTGTTGGCCAACAGCGAACGGGTTCGCGAAACATTAACCTGGAAGCTCACACAATTCGCACTCGGCCGCCCGCTCGGCGCAGCGGATGCACCGATTGTGGGAGAGATTGATAAAGCTGCCCAACAAAACGGCGGAACCTATTCCGCTCTGATCACCGCCATCGTGATGAGCGATTTGGTACAAACCACGCGCACCGAAGCCACTCCTGTGGAGAAATAACCATGATGAAACAACCGATTAGCCGCCGGACGATGCTCAAAAGCGCGGGAGCTGCCACGATTGGGCTGCCGCTGTTGGAAGAGATGTTGGTCGCCCCTTCTTCAGCAGTCGCGGCTGCCACCGAGGCGACCGTGCCGGTGCGGGCGTTTAATCTCTTTTTTGGCTTAGGGATTCCCGCGCCGCTGCAAACCGAAGGCTTCGAGGGCGTGCTGGAGCCGCTCAAACCGCTCGGTGATAAATTGCTGATCATGCGCGACGTCGACCAGGTCCGCTGCGATGAAAAAGGAATCAACGCGCATTATGACGGAGCGTCCGGTGCCTTCACAGCCGAGCCGCCCGATGGTGAAGCGAAATCGGGGGGACCGTCGATTGATCAGGTGATTCGTAATGCGCATCATCCCGACGGGATGCCAGCCGGCATGGTTCCGACGTTGATTGGCGGCACGTTCTTTCGCCGCAGTCGCGTGGGGCGGTATGTGCACAGCTACAAATCCGATGGTACGGTCGCCGCGACGATTCAGGAGTCGCCTCGCAATCTGTTCGACCGGGTCTTTGGTGCGATCTCCCTGTCGGGCGACAACACTGACATTCGCCGACAGCGCCTCCGTCGGAGTGTGTTGGATTCGGTGATGGACGAATACAAATTCTATACCGGCGCCAACTCTCCGTTGGGAGCCGCCTCGCAGGCGCGCGTCGCCGATCACTTGGACCGAATTCGTGAGTATGAGCAACGCGCCTTTTCGCTGGCCAAAAAGGATCCCAACTCGCCCGAACTGCCGCCCCGTTCGCAATTGCTGCACGGCGGCCCAGCCGACCCCGGCGGGATGGGAATCGACATTACACTGGAAGAGCTAACCACCGAGTGGCGGTTGATGGCCGACTTGTATGCACTGGCCATCCAAATGGACCGCGTCCGCTTCGGATCGCTCACCTTCCTGGCCGCCGGTGAACGGATCCGTCTGACCGGCGATTACGAATACAATGGAAAGCAGCGATGGCAATTCGACGATGCCAAGCACCTAAACGCCAGCGGCGACAAAGGGTGCAGCCACGAATGGTGGCATAAGTTCAACCCCGAAAAAGAAAACGAAGCGCTGCGAGCGCACGCGCATCTAAAAATGCGTGAGGTCGCTTATTTCCTGGAGCGGCTGACGGGTGACGATGCGACCGAAGCCAACGGCAAGACGATTTTGGAAAACTCGTTGATCACCATCTCCACCGAATCAGGTGATGGTCGACACAATAACACCAAGCGCGAGTTGTCCGGTGTCTTTCACGCGATCACCGGCGCAAACGGTCGGTTCAAGACCGGTCAGTTCCTGGATGTCGGCGCCGAGGGATTGGACGTCTATAATAGTATGCTGACCGCGATGGGCTGTACCGAGCGACTGGGTCCGCAGGACCGCGAAGTTCGTCCCGTCGACGCGATCCGCGCCTGAGTCGGTTTCGAGGTGAGACATTCCTAGAACCGGTCGTTGGGCATTTCGTGGTCGCGTATCAAGAGAAGTCACCTCGACCAACGCTCAGGAATTCTATGAACCGCCTCATTGTATTTCTATTCGTCGTTGTTGCCGGTTGGCCCTGTTTGGAAATTGCAGCGGCCGAAACCAGCCCGCCGCGTCCTAACATTCTGTTCATTCTGGCGGACGACCTGGCTTGGTCGGACCTGGGGTGTTACGGACATCCCTGGCACGAAACGCCGCATCTGGATCGCTTGGCCGCCGACGGGATGCGGTTCACCAATGGCTATGCGCCGGCGCCGATCTGTTCGGCATCGCGGGCGAGTTTCATGACTGGCAAAACGCCGGCGCGGTTGCACTTTGAATTCGTGACCAAAAACCAGCCGGGACGACCGCAGCACCGCGGCGGTCAATTGATGCGCTCCCCGCCCTATACTTTAAATCTACCGCTCGCCGAACGGACAGTGGCGGAGCGACTGGGCGACGCCGGATATCACACAGCGTTCTTTGGCAAATGGCATCTCAACGCGCACCACGGCCGTTATCTTGGTTGGAGTCCTACGCACGGTCCGCAACAACAGGGTTTTCAAACAGCCGTTGAGGATTTCGGCAGTCATCCCTACAGCTACGGAAAGGGCAAAAAGCCCACACCGATCACCGAGGCGGGACAGTTCCCGGTCGATTCTATGACCAACAAGGCTGCGGCGTTTTTGCAAGGTGAACATGATGCTCCGTTTTTTTTAATGGCTTCGCACTTTTACGTGCACACACCGGTTAAGACCCCGTGCGAATGGTTGCTCAAAAAGTACGACGAAAAAATTCCCGCCGCTGCGCCCAATCGCAAAAAGCAGATCGCTTATGCGGCGTTCTTGGAAACCTTGGATCACTATGTGGGACAGTTGCTCGCGGCGCTCGATGCGTCGGGGCATCGCGACGACACATTCGTCGTGTTCACATCGGATAACGGCGGACATCCTGAATTCGCCGGCAATGGCCCGCTGCGCGGCTCGAAATGGAATCTTTACGAAGGGGGAGTTCGCGTGCCCTTCATCGTCCGCCGTCCCGGACAAGTTCCCACCGGGACCACCAATTCGACCCCGGTCATCGGTTATGACCTGTTACCCACCTTCGCCGCCATGGCCAAAGCACCGGTCGACGTTGCCGCGGAGAAATTAGATGGGCAAGACCTGACAGCGGTCTTTGAAAAGACAGAGCAGGGCCCCGACCGGTCGTTGTACTGGCATTTCCCGTATTACCATCCGGAAAAAGGCTATGAAAAAGCACAGGCGGACATTGGCGTCAACGACTTTGCCGTCAGTCAAACCCACCCGCATTCGGCGGTCCGCTCCGGTAAATACAAAATGCTCTTCTTTCACGAAGACCAACGTACCGAGCTATATGACCTGAGCGAAGACATCGGCGAACAACAGGACATTGTTCAAAAAACGCCAGCAGTCGCCAACGAGATGCGGCAACTGCTAACGACGTATCTCGACGATGCCGACGCCCGTCTGCCACGACCGCTGCAAACCAAAGCCAGTGGAGCAAACGCCGCACCGACTATAAAACCACGGAAGCCGAATATTCTGTTTGTCTATACGGATGACCAAGCCCCCTGGGGTTTCGGCGCAGCAGGCAACCCGCAGGCGCATACGCCGAATATTGATCGTCTCGCCGACCAAGGCGCGCGGTTCACCAATGCCTTTGTCACCACACCGGTCTGTTCGCCGGCGCGGGCCTCGTTGATGACCAGTCGTTATGCAAGCGAATATGGCATCCTCGATTTCATTCCGCATCCCCGCCATAAACTGTATGAAGCGGACAAACAAATCGGCCTTGATCCCCGCAGTGTCACCTTTGCCGAGGTTCTCAAAGAAAGCGGTTATGCGACCGGCTTGATCGGCAAATGGCATTTGGGCGATTGGACGGCTGCGGGACATCGTGACTACCATCCCACGCAGCACGGTTTCGATTATTTCATGGGACTGACCGGCGGCGGCACAACGCCTGACGACCCGCCGCTCGAAGAGCACGGGGAGGTTCGCAAATTCCAGGGGCTAACGACCGACATCCTCACCGACCGGGCGATTTCGTATATCAAGGACCATGCGGAGGAACCGTTTTTACTCTGTTTGAATTATCGCGCGCCGCACGGTCGTTGGTTGCCGGTGGCCGATGAAGATTGGGCACCGTATGAAGACCTCGATCCTATCTTGCCGCATCCTGATTATCCCGATCTGGATGTGAAATTGGTCAAACGCAAGATGCGCGAGTATCTGGCAAGTATCTCCGGCGTGGATCGCAATTTGGGCCGCGTATTACGCACCCTTGATGCCTTGGATATCGCCGATGAGACCGTGGTGATCTATACCTCGGACCACGGCTACAACATGGGCCACAACGGCATTCATCACAAAGGCAATGGGGTTTGGGCGACGAAGACTAGGCCGCCGTCGACAAAGAACATCAACGGCAAGTACCGCCCCAACCTGTACGACAATTCGCTGAAGGTCCCCGCAATCGTCCGTTGGCCGAGAGTGGTCAAACCGGGGACGGTGATCGAGGATTCAACGACCAGCTTGGATTGGTATCCCTCGTTGGTCGAAATGGCCGGTGCGACATTACCAGAACAACACACTGTCCGTGGCCGCAGTTTGGTGCCGCTACTTCGTGGCGAATCGGTGCCCGATTGGGATCAAAATGTCTATGCCGAGTACAGTATGATCAACTATTGCCGCGCGTTCATGCGAACCTACCGCACGCCGGAGTGGAAACTGGTCCGCGACTTCCTCGATCCGGCGCGTGATGAACTCTACCACCTCAGCGTCGATCCTGAAGAACGGGTGAATCTGATCGGCGAAGACCGGCCCGAGATTCACAAAATCATTGCTCACCTCGACCGTGAAATCCGCCGCAACATGCAAGACATCAACGACCCGTTGCTCGACACGATCCAACAAAAACCGACCGGAGTCACTCCATGAGACGATACGCCCTGTTTGTCGCGTGCATGTGGATGACACTCGTCGGGCCGTCGCAGGTAACGGCCGAAAAGAACGCGGTTCGGCCGCCGAATTTCCTCGTCATCCTCGCCGACGACTTGGGGCGGGAGTTGTTGGATTGTTACGGCGGGCAATCCCGCTATGAAACGCCGCGGATCAATCAATTGGCCGCCGACGGCATGCGGTTTAAGCATTGCTATGCGACGCCGCTGTGCACGCCCAGCCGGGTGGAGATTCTGACCGGACGGTATAGCTTTCGCAATTACGTCGCCTGGGGCGCATTAGAGCCGGGCGAAATCACCTTTGCCAATCACCTAAAAGACGCGGGGTATGCGACCGCCTTTGCCGGCAAGTGGCACCTGGGGGGCTGGTCTTCGAAGCCGCCGCGGATCGTCCAAGCTGGGTTCGAGGAGTTTTGTTCCTATGATTCGGTTCAACTGTTGGCGGATTCGAAGCGCGGGCGGGGAAATCGTTTCTGGGGCGGCACGATCGATCGCAACGGCAGGCAGACAAAACTCGACCGTTACGGTCCTGATGTGAATTGTGATTTCCTGGTGGACTTTATCCGTCGTCACCATGAGACCCCGTTTCTGGCCTACTATTGTTTAACGCCGATGCACCGGCCGTTTCACCCCACGCCCGAGCATCCTGATGCGCCTGCAGCGGGGGAGGATCCGCCGGAGGCGTGGAGGGGTAGTCGCGGCGATGCCAAAAACTATGCCGCCATGCTCCGCTATACCGACAAGCTGATCGGGCGTTTACTCGATACGCTCCAAGAGCAAGGGATCGCCGAGAACACCGTTGTGATTTTTACATCCGACAACGGCACCGACAACAAAGGGGAAGCCAAGACGATCCGTACAAAATTCCGTGACCGGATGGTCAGCGGTGGCAAGTATTTCCCGATCGAGTTGGGGGTCAATGTACCGTTGATTGTACATTGGCCGCAGCGAACCACACCGGGCCGCGTCTCGGAGGAATTGGTCGATCTTACCGACTTGCTACCGACGATTCGCAAAATTGCGGGGGCGAAGAAAAACGAGGGCCGCCCGACCGACGGCGTCAGTCTGGTCCCCCATCTCACCGGCCAAGCAGAGCACGATAAGTCGTTCATTTATACCTGGGGGAATTTCGACCACAGCTCGAAAAGGTATAAAGCCCCGGCACAATACGCAGAGACATTTCTACACGTCGTCCGCGATAAAAACTGGAAACTCTATAGTGACGGCCGGTTGTTTGATCTTTCGCAAGACTTTTTCGAAGAACATGCAATCCCCGCTGAAACCGACCCCACCACCGACGCCGTTCGAACTCGGTTGCGAAAATCGCTGTCCGAATTGCGAGCGACGCCGCCGAAGAAGTTTTAGTCTCAGACTTGGGATCTAGCGGGCCGTCAGTTCTTCTCGCATCAATCCCGGCACGATGGCATTGGTTGGTTCGCGAATGGCGTTGTCGTGGCTGAGCACCATGCCGCGGCCGACGAAGTATGTGTGGAAATCGGCAACGACGAGGTTATAGACCTTCTCCGCTGCCCCGCCGGAGATCGCTGCCACTTTCTGCGAGCCGATGACAGTGTGCAACACATTGCCCGCTGCTAGGTTTTTGGCCATCGTCCATCCGTGTCCGGAATGCCAGAAGGGATGTCCGCCGGTACACACCAGGGTTTCGCCTCCCTGGAGCAAGATCGTCTTGAGTTCTTGGGGAGTCCGCTGCGTGGGACGCAGGACCGGTTTGTACATCAGTTCGCCGGTCTCGATATTCTTGGAAAGCACCCGGTCACCGGCACGGATCTTTTCAATCGCCACAAACCCCTCATCCGTCCAGACGGGTGTTCCTGCCTGAAAACATTCGGCCGTCGGTGTGTATTGTTGATAACCTTGATCAAAACTGAAATAGTTTTGATTGTAACTGAGATCAACAGGCTTTTCGCCCACCTCGGTATCCTGTTCTGAATTCCACCATGCCCACCATTTCTGAGGCGAATTCGAAACGTCTACCTCAGAAATGGCTGCCAGGACCGTATAGATGCGGGCATTGTCTTTTTGGGCTTGTGCATTGATTTGCCGAGTCGTTTCCTTTTGCCGCCGTGAAATATCCTCAGCAAACCGCCGACTGGATGCGGTATTCATATCTGTTGGTCCGATGAAGTCGATCGTCGATTCCACAACCAGTGCTCGTTTTTGATATTGCTGTTCGCGGTAGTAGACCTGTCGGATAAACGCCGAGCCGTTGCGATAACTGGCTTCGATGTCGGTCTCAATCGGTGTGGTCAGTCGGCCTAACAACTCGGGAACCGATTGTTTGTGCGGCTTGTTCTGCAGTTCTTCGATGGCGGCGTCTCGAACACGGCTGTTGTTGGCTGCGATGGCGACGTCGACAAGGGCATGGGCCGCTTGGTAGACAGTCATTTGTCCAAACGTACGCGTGGCTGCCAATTCTTCGGGCTCTTGGCCGCGGAAGAACAATTGCTCCATCGCGTAAACCGCCTCCGGATCGGTAATCGCCGCCAGTTCTTTTTCTGCTTTTTTGCGTCGGCGTTCGGAAGGAGAACTCAAACCGTTGCGAATCTTTAGGATGCGTGGCTGCCAACGATTCAGTGCGGCGGCGCGGGTTTGCTGTTCCTCTTTAAACATTTCTATCTGTTGAGGGCTAAGCCATATTCCGCCGATCATTCGATAGCCGAGTCGTCTGCGGACGGCCTCGGATGTTGGTTGAATTTCCAACGCTTCCACGAGGTGAGCCCGCTCCTGATCCCAGAGTCGGTGTGTCCGGCACCAATCGGCCAGCTTGAGGCGTTCCTCGAATGACTCTCCCGCGTCACTGCGGCGCTGGCGATATTCACTGCGCAGCGCTAAAAGTTTGTCGGAGGTGGGCTGCTGATCGTACGCGACCCAGCCGGCGTGGGTTCGTACTTGTCCCGACTGCCAACGCGCCGGCGCATCGCGTTTCGAATTGCCCAGCACGCCTTGGAGTAACTCGGCACGGTTTGCCACGCCTCCATCGACTTCCAAGCGGAGCACCTGCGCCAGCGTCTCCCGCGAATTGCGCGAGACCGGACGCTCAGCAACCACGACAGCCGTACTGGATAATCCGGCAACGACCACAATGATCATGATCTGTGTTGAGCACTTCAGCATGGTATCCACCTTTCCCTGCGCTTTCGCGAGTATAGTGATTCTTGGTATCAGCTGCGGCAGCGGCGTTTGGTTTCGCATTGTCTTAAAGGACTTGGGGCAAACCGGCAGCGCAGTGACTAAGGTGCTCTCAGCTCTTTTCGCATCAATCCCGGCACGACGGCGTTGGTCGGTTTGCGGATTGTGTTGTCGTGGCTGAGTACCATGTCATGACCGACGAAATAGGTATTAAAGTCTGCCACGATGAGGTTGTAGACCTTTGCAATCGGCCCGTTGGTCATGCCATCGACTGACTGTGCTCCGGTCACAGAATGCAACAAGTCCCCCTGCTTTAAATCCTTGGCCTTCATCCAGCCCATCCCAGAGCGCCAAAATAGATGGCCGATCGTGCAGTCCAAGGTTTCGCCGCCCGACAGCATGATCGTTTTGAGCTCTTGTTCGGTCCGCTGGGTCGGTTGGAGAACAGGTTTGTACATCAGTTCCCCGGTCTCAATATCTTTGGATAAGACCCGGTCCCCGGCACGGATTTTCTCAATCGCTACAAACCCCTCGTCCGTCCAGACCGGCGTTCCCGCACGAAAACACGAGATCGTAGGCAGTTGGACAAGTCGTTCATGCGAATGCTCGTAGTAGTATTCGTACTGCTTTTCAGAGACTCCGATGTCCTGCTCAAGGTTCCACCAACTCCACCATTTTTCGGGAGTATTGGACACCTCGGCGTCGGAAATCGCTGCAAGCACTGTGTAGATTCGAGCATTACTGTTCTCGGACTGTTTGTTGAGTTGGCGGGCAAGCTCAGCCTGTTGCCGAGCGAGATCTTCTACGAAACGCTTGGTACCTGTGGCGTAGAATGCGCCCCCTCGACGACCCGTCCCTGGTCTACCACCCTGAAGCGTCGTATCCACAATGGCTGCTTGACGTAGATACTGCCGCTCTCGATAGTACACCTGTCGAATGAACGCGCCAGAGTAGTGAAAGCGGGTTACGAAAGCTGTCTCCGTCGAATCGGATAATCGTGCCAATAACTCCGGGACCGTGTGTTTATGTGGTTTTTCTTTGAGTTCTTCGATAGCTGCGTTTCGGACCAGGCTATTGTTCGACTCAACCGCAACGTCGACCAGCGCGTGTGCTGCCTGATACGCGGTGATCTCTCCCAAAGCCCGAACGGCGACCAATTCCTCCAGCTCGACGCCACGGAGAAATAACTGCTCCATCGCATAAACAGCCGCCACATCCGTGATGGCGGCTAACTGCCGTGTGGCGAGACGCTGACGCCGTTTCGAACGGGAATGCAAACCGTCACGCAGTTTGGTGAGGCGCGGTGCCCATTCCTTGAGTGCGGCGGCGCGCATTCCCTTTTCTTCGTCGAGTCGTTGCTGCTGTTGCGGGCTGAGCCATGAGCCTCCCACAAATTGATGACCGAGCCGTGTGCGTAGCTCGGACGACATGGGTCGAAATTTTAACGCTTTCAGAAGATGCACACGTTCTTGATCCAGCAGTTTGTGAGTCCGACACCAGCCGGCGAGCTGAAGTTGCCCTTCTAGTGTCTCTGGAGTTTTCTGGCGCCGCTGGCGATATTCTTTGCGTAGCGCCAGGCTCGTATCCATCAACAACAATTGATCGTAGGCCATCCAGCCCTTCTCGCCACGTACCTCCCCGGCTTGCCAGTGCGCCAGGTCATCCCATTTCGAATCGATTAAAGCGTCTTTAAGTCGCGCAGCCCGATTCGTGATGATCCCGTCGGCTTCGGATTGCAGAACCTGCGATAGTTCTTCTTGAGCAGCGCGGCGCCTCAGCGGTTGTCCGGCGAACGTTCCCGGACTCCACATCCCGACAATTGAGAGAAAGATAGCGATAGACATCGAGCGTTTCATGACATCACCCGCCTTTCCAAGCGCAACCTCGCGATTAATCAGCATCCGTTTGAGCAGGAGAATCGACGTTCGATCCGGCTGCCTGATATGTTTTTAAAATCTGTTGTTGTAGCTCGTCCCAGTCCAGATCCACATAAGACCGCAGGATCCCCAACCGCCGTTCCGCATCAGTGAGTTCAGCGCTCGTCACAACAGGATTGGCTTTCAGACGCTGCTCCTGCCGTTTGAGTCGCTTCGTCCATTTCTCCAACTTCACGTTCTTTTCTAGGAATGTTCCGGTCTCTTTCTCATAGCGTCGCTCAGCGGCGCGACGTTCATTCATAACAGTTTGCGCGTTGCGATTGACAATACTTGCTTGACGCCATACCGCATGCAACTGGGCATGATACCGCATCATTTGATCCTGCAACGTGAAGAGTCTACGGCGGGTCACATCCCCATTACCAAAATTTGTTTCCCTTGCATTCCCCGATCCGATGTCAGGACCAGATTGACTGTAGAGTTGAATTTCAAATTGCAACGACTGTATTGAGCGTCGCAGCGATTTATCTTGTTCCTCCAACGTGATGTATTCCTTTTCCAGTTCATTCAGTTTTTCATCCGCTTGCGAAGTTTGGTCTTCCAACCACTCCTTCCATTGCTTTGCATCACGCTTGATGTCGTTCCGCTGCCCGGCGAGCTCTTCACGGCGGTCGGCGAGTTCTTCTTGCTTTACGTTTCGTTTATCCAGTTGCGCTGTTTGCGTATTCTTGCGGATTTCATCCACGCGGGTTTGCAACTGCTGGTGAGTCAATTGCGTCATCAACTGACCTGCGTCGTACGCTGGTCGATAGGGGGCGCTCAAGGATTCGCGGAAATCCATTCCGGGACGCTGCAAAGCCTTATCAACTTTGCGTCCGCTTCCCGGACCCTGCAAAAACGCAACCACGCGTCCCACCCAGTGCGCGGTATTCGTGCGCGTCGCTGTGTCGGGCCAAGCGGCGGGGGAATCGGAAAGGGTCTTCACCAACTGTGCCAGACGATCCAGCCCCGGTTCATACTCTTTCCGCGACAGCAAATACAAAATCTCCGCTTGCTCTGCCGGAAGGTAAGGATAATCAGCGCGGTGTTTGGCCGCATCGAAATGTTTTAGAGCCTCGGACGGGCGAAAGTTTTTTAAGTTCACCAGCCCCAACGCATAATCCAGCCGCGGATCGTTGTCGCACAGTCGACGGGCTTCGACGGCATATTGTTCAGCCGCCTCCACGGCGGATTTTCCAGACTGCCCCAGC
Organism: Symmachiella dynata; assembly: GCF_007747995.1. NCBI lineage: Bacteria > Pseudomonadati > Planctomycetota > Planctomycetia > Planctomycetales > Planctomycetaceae > Symmachiella > Symmachiella dynata. The sequence goes on from NZ_CP036276.1 coordinate 584,964, forward strand.
CCTTCTTCCAAAATGTTTTTGACCAAACTGACGTAGGCTGCTTGATTGGATTCCACCCGGAAATCGAGCGGGGGAGGGGGCGTTGAATCCGGTACGATAAATTGCGGTGCGATCGGTTGTGGAGCGGGTTGTGCGTCACTGCCTGCCGCCACATCGACCGCCAAGGGGGCTTCGGATTGTATTTCCTCGATGTTTGGTTGTTGTTGCAAGCGGGCGAGCACTCCGGCGATCTGGGCGATTACCGGCCGTAGCGATTCCGGCAACTGCGGCATGGGCTCCGCAACATCCTCCGCGACCGCAGGCGGCTCTGGGATATTCGGTTCGACCCTCTTGGGCTTTTTGATTTCGAGCGGACGGACATGATCGACAACGATCGGCGGAGTTTCATTGCCGCCGCGTGCCTGGTGTGCGCGGCGGGGCGCGAGCGTTAGTCCCGCTGCGAACACAAAGCAGCCGCAAATGAGAATCGCTGCCGCCGCGACCCATTTCTGATGCCGCTTGGACCATGTCGAAACGCGGGCCAACAGATTCGGCGGGCGGGCCGCTATTGGTTCGTTGTTCAAAAACCGCCGCAGGTCGGCCGCCAGATCTTCGGCAGTTGCGTACCGTGCCTGTTTGTGTTTGGCGATGGCTTTCAGAATGATCGTTTCCAGATCCTGAGGGAGCGACGGTTCCAATGTTCGGGGGCTGACCGGATCATGTTGCGTCCGTTCGCGTAGCAGTTCTGCACGCGTTTCCGCTGTGTACAACGGCTGCAAGGTCGCCAGTTCATACAACGTGGCTCCCAGGGCGAAGATGTCGCAGCGGTGATCCACGTCGGTCGGCCGGTCGGAGATTTGTTCTGGGCTCATGTACCGCAGCGTCCCGACCAAATCGCCGGTGCCGGTCAAGGTGGCATCGGTTTCGATTTGTGCCAAACCAAAATCAGCAATCCAAATCTCGCCCTCGCTGTCGAGCATTAAATTCGAGGGCTTGATGTCGCGATGCACAATACCCCGTTGGTGCGCGTACTCCAACGCTTCAGCGGCCTGGACCCCGATCTCTGCCACCGTACGATAAAACTTACGGCCTCGGTCAAACCCGCCAGCCGATGAGGACTCCAAAGCTTGCGTTTCCGCATCCGCCGTCGTCGCAGCCCCGACGCATAGATGCCGCAATTGCACGATGGCGTCCGAAAGGTCCCTGCCCTCAATATACTGCATTGCATAATAGTGCACGCCGCGTTCGCAACCGACGGCGAAGACCGGCACAATGTGTGGGTGATGCAGCGCCGCGGCCGCCTGGGCTTCATTTTTAAAACGTTGCAACTGCCGTTTGTCGAGTACAGCAGCAAATGGCAGCACCTTCAGTGCAACGCGCCGTCCCAGCGAGACTTGCATCGCTTCATAAACCACCCCCATGCCGCCCCGACCAATTTCGCGGCCCAGTGCAAAGTCGCCGAGCATCGTGCGGCGGCCGTTACGGAATCCACCGAGGGACCGTGTCTCGCGATCTTCCTCGGACGGCCCAATCTGGTGCAGCGCCGCCAGCGACGGAATCAAGTCGCGGATTTGTCGTTCCAAGTGCGGATATTGTTTCACGATACCCGACACATCGATCGAGCGGCCTTCGTTGAGGAATTGTTCCACTTGTTCGGCGATCAGACCGTAGACCAAATACTCACCCCCGGAACTCTCCTCGGGCAGCGTTTCGGCATGTGGGTGTGAGCGGGATTTCACGTTCATGACGATTCCCCGGAAGGGAGACGAGCGGTGAGAATGTCTTTCAGCCGTTTGAGCGCGCGACCGTGTCGCATGGTCGCCGCTGTCGCGGCAATCTCGAGCGCTTCGGCGACTTGCAGGTTGCTCATGCCTTCGAAGTGTCGCATCACCAAGACCTCGCGGTCGCGATCATTCAATTGTTGCAAGGCCGCCGCGACCTGTCTACGTAATTCTCCCTGCTCCATGATTCCACTGGGGGTCGGTCCCCCGGCGAGTAATTGGCGGCCCAGGGCCAACGAAGATTCCGCCGGCAAGCGCAATTCTCGCAGGATGTCACGAGATTGCGTTCCCAGGTGACGTCGCTGAACTTTCAGCAGTCGATCCAACGTCAAACCTCGCAGCCAAACAAACAGGGTGACCCGCGGATCGCTGACGTAAGCGTCGATTTTTTGACTGGCGTCCATAAAGGTCTCCTGCAGGATGTCCGACGGGTCAACGCGACGGGTCAACTGCCCAGCGATCCGCAATTCGACCATCCGCCGCAATTGCGGACGATATTGGCCAAATAACTCGGCCAATGCCGTTTTGTCCCCCGAGCGCAGCCGTGCCCAAGCGCGATGTCCGTCTGTTGATTGATCCACGGATTCCCAATTCTCTGTATTGGTTACTCCCCGAAACGAGCGGGATTATTCACACATTTTAGGAGAAAAAATGCGTGAATCCTACAAAATACTCAAATTCTGGCCGCCCCGCAGCAGGCAGGGCAATTCCGCGGTCAAATCGATTATGATGCAGGGGCGGAGAAAATGAGCCGCATTTCCATTGTTTCGAAAACGGTAACAGCTACGTAGCCACGCACTAACAGCGGCGCCCTTTCATGCCGCAACATTGGTCCTGACCTGCCGTGCAGGACGAGAAGCGGAAATCCGATGAGGTATTTCATCAAGATCGTGTTACGCCTCTATCGCAAACTCATCCCGCAAAGCCGCGCGATCGTGCTGATGGGCATGGCTGCTGCCATTTGCTTTCTAATTCTAACGGTCTGTTTTCCGCATCCCTTCTTTTTTTTCAAGCTACTATTGGGCCTCATGATTGGGGTTTGCTTGATCGATCTGTTGTCGCCGAAATTGGGGGATGCAGCGGTTGCGGACTATATGAAAAATCGTCGAGGCCGGCTGGGGATGCTGCTCGCCGCACCCATCGTGACCGTACTCGTCGTTACGCTTTTTGTGACGGAAGAGCAATTCCGAGAGAAGATCAGGCAATTGACGCCTGCGGATATCGCCTCAATTTCCATTGTGGAACTTGAGGGAGGAAAAAATGTAGAGCATCTCGCGTCTCCCGCGTCGGTCGCTGAGTTTTGCCGTCTGTGTCGCCGCGCCGAACTGTTTTACACAAGCCATGAAGCTACGGTGCGGGATTTCCAATTGAGGATTCAATATATCGACGGCCGCAAGGAAACTTACGAAGCAGGCGTGTTCGAGGCACATCAAGGTGACATGGCTTTTAGTTTTCGTTCGTTCGTGATCATTGATAAAATGATCATTCCCGGAGGCCGCCCGTGGTTGGACAAAATCGCGACTGAATAGTGAAAAGTGCTCGCTATGGATAAACAAATCGCATTCGGCTTGATTAATACAGCTGTGGCCATCGTCTTGATGCGGAATATCTATCGAACGATTTCTTGGCTGCGCACAGGAGTCATCACCAAGACAAGCGATATGAGGTTGCTGTTTAAGAAAGACGAAGGGGATGTCATTGACAAATCCGATTCCCCTGGGAGGTATTGGGAAGTCATTGCCATCGATGTGATTTTGCAAGTTCTCATGTGTACCTTCTTCTATTACGTGGCTCTAAGGCAGAGCGTCTTTTGATCCAGCACTTGCCCAACAGTTGCTCATATCTCCGCAAGGGCATCTCGACGATGCAAGATCGTGATCTGCATTTTTCGCCACTCAACGTTTCATTCCACGCACTGCCCTCGAGATTTCGCTATAATTACCGGTGCTTTGAATTCGTTTGAAAATTTGCGAGGAATGAACAGATGACATTCGGCCCCAGCAGTTTGGTACCAAAAAAGAAAAACATGCACCGGCGGCGGTTCTTGAAAACCGGATTGGCCTCTGTGGCTGTGGGTGGGTTGCTGCGGGGGGTGCCGCTGGTTGCTGCTCCGCCGACTAAAGATTTGACCGTCACCAAAATTGACCGCGTGACGGTGAAAGTCCCCTTTCGGCCCGCGCCGGATCGGAACATGGCGCGGGAAATTCCGCACTGGAAATATTCTGAAATCTGTACCGTCCATTTACAGAGCGGTCATCAAGGACACGGCGAAACGCTGTTGTACTACACCTGGGGTGTGACCTCGGATGAGGATGTTAAAAACGCTCTCGGTAAAAATGCCGCTGCCATCATGTGGGATGACTCTCTCGGTGCCGGATTGCAAATGGCGCTGTTCGATGCGGTCGCTCGCGCCTGTGATGTGCCAATTCACAGCTTGTTGGGACACCAAGTCCACGAGCGAACGCCGCTCTCCTGGTGGAACATCGATACCTATCCTGAAGACATGGCGGCCGAATGCAAGTTGGCGTACAGCCAAGGTTACATGGCCTACAAAACCAAAGGCCGGCCTTGGTTCGATATCTATGACCAGATGGATTTGGCCACAAAAGAAGTACCGCCCGAATTCAAAATCGACATGGACTTCAACGACACGCTGCTCAATGCCGAGCTAGCGATGCCGATCGTCAAGGCATTGGCTGAGTATCCGCAAACCGACATTTACGAATCGCCGATTCCTCAGAGAGACATTCCCGGCAACCAAGCCATCCGCAAAGCAACGCGCGTCAAAATCGCCATGCACTACGGCACGCCCCCGCCGAAAATTGCGATTTGCAAAGGTGTCTGCGACGGATTCGTGATTGGTCGCGGTGCCTCCGCCTTGCTCGCCTCAGCAAATGTTGCTGCGGTCGCCGACATGCCGTTTTGGTTGCAGTTGGTCGGTACGGGCATCACCGCCGCGTACTCGCTGCATTTTGGCGGCGTGACCAGTCACTCGACGTGGCCGGCAGTCAATTGCCATCAGTTGTATACGCACCAGTTGCTGAAAGAACCGATCACGCTACAAGACGGAACAGCGGCCGTCCCCACCAAGCCGGGACTTGGATACGACATCGACTGGGAAGCGGTCGAACGTTTCCGCGTCGACAAACCGGCAGCGCGACCCGATCCACCACGGCTCGTCGAAGTCAGCTGGCCCGATGGCAAGAAGATATACTTCAACCACTTAGGCGGCGTGAACTTCGTATTGGTTCCTTGCGGAAAGCCGGACGTGATTCCGTTTTACGTCCGCGGCGTCAAAACGCGGTTGTTGTCCGACGATGGTTCCGCGGAATTTCAGGATCTGTACGAGCGTTCCCGCAAAGGACCACTCACGATTTGAACTGGGTAAAATCGTGCTCTTTCTCCCACCGTTACGATCCAGATAACACACTGAGGTCGGGTGCCACTGCTGGCTTGTCCAGCAGTGTTTCTGCCACCCTGTGCGCTGGGTTTGATCAAAAGCAACAGGGGACGAACTGAGTTCGTCCCCTGGTGAATAAAAACGATTGCACTCGGCGAGAATGTTAATTCGTCGGTGCGGGGGGCAACTGCAACGTGTCTGTCGCGGGAGTTGCCGTCAGTTTGGCAATGTATTCCTTGATCAAATGGTAGGCCTGTCGAAACTCGGCCTTTTCACTGAGCGAACGATATTGCGGATTCGCAGCGATCTTATCAAAGCGGCCGAGCAACTCCTGCAGTCGTTCTACCGGAGGATGCTGATCGCCGGTGAACACCTGCGCCGGAAAGGCCAGATACTTTTGCCAGTCGGGGGGCAGGATTTTGGCAAGCTTGATTGCCGCAGCTGCCAATTGCTCGCGTGTCACTTCCGTATCGTTGACACGTTTCGGCGGGGAAAACGCGGGACCCGATTCCGCTGGGACTGCGACCGCGTCGCCGGAGTATTGCATCACCTTTTCGATCAATGTCACTGCCGAGGGAGGCAACGCATTTCCATTGCCGGCAGGAGCAGCGCGGTAATAGGCCGCCTCTGCGGACGGGTCGAGACGAATTGCCGAACCGTCCAAGGAGACGCCTGCGAATAATCCGCGGCTGCGTGCGTAGGAGAGAATTTCCGCTTGCAGACGTTCGTCGGTCGCTGCGGCCAATTGTCGTCCGACCGGTCCTGCTGCGGCGGCCGCATCGACGCCGATTGTAAACTTTCCGCTGAGCAAGCCGCGGACGCTATTTTTGGTCATGAACACTAAAATGATATCAGTCGACTGGACACCCACCTGAAACCCGATGCTGCCGCCGGTCATTTGCAAAAATCGCGGTGCATCCCAGCCCCGGCTTTCGTTGCGGACCAAGGCGACGCCATGACCGTGCCGCGCGCCAATCACAAAGCCCCCTTTGAGCATATTGGGAATGATCACAATGCCTTCGGCTTTGGCCAACAGCGACTCAGGAATTTTACGTCCCGGTGTCTGCATGACTTCATCCAGCACAGCTGCCGAATTGAGCACAGTCTCAATTTCCCGCGTCTGAGCAGCCAGGCGGGATGCCGAGCAGGTAAAGACCGTCGCAACCAAGGCGGCGGATAAGAAAAATCGGTGAGTTGTCATCGCGGGGACTCCATTCGTTACGGGGAATTTCCTAATTCGCTGGGAATTGTAGCCAAGCTGGGTCTCAGATCAATGGCGATTCCCAGCACCCCATTTCACGCTAAAAACCGCCTGTCTACGCATGACGACACCAATTAACTGTTTGGTCAGTAAACTCCACGCTGCTTGTTGCGATACTTCAGCGTTGCATGATTAAGAACCACGAAAGACACGAAAGACACGAAATTTTTGCCAATGCTCGCCGCTGCTAACGTGGCTATTAAGTCGTGAGAGACTGCTTAAGCCTTAGTTTTTTTTCGTGTGTTTCGTGCCTTTCGTGGTTAAATTTTATAGCGACCTGTGATTGCGGTCGCATGGCTACCAAATCGCTCCGCCGGTATCATGGAATTTCTAATAAACGATATTGATCCACTTCATTGATCCCTTTGCGAGACTCCCTCGATGCGAAACTTTGCCCTCTTCACTTTGCTCCTCATGATTATGCACGTCGTCGTCGCACCCACCTGGGGTGAGGAGCCGTCGTTTTCTTCTGAACTGATTTTTCCCGTCGAAGACTGGCACAACCATGGCTCGTGTGTTGTCGAGTGTCCCAACGGCGACTTGTTGGCGTGTTGGTTTCATGGTTCCGGGGAACGGAAGGCGGATGATGTGGTGATTCTCGGGGCGCGAAAACTCAAAGCGACCGGTAAGTGGACCGAGCCGTTTGTGATGGCCGATACCCCCGGCTTTCCCGATACGAATTGCTGCATGATCATCGATCCCGACGAGCGACTGTGGCTGCTGTGGCCCACGATTCAGGCGCATACGTGGGAGAGCGCGCTGATGAAATACAAGATCTCCGAAAATTACATGCAGCAAGACGCAACTGCCCCTGAATGGGATTCGATGCAAATCTTGCACATGAAACCGGGTGATGATTTTGAAGACAAGGTGCAACAGGCGACCGACAAGTACGTGGCTTCGCTCAATATTCCGGACAATCTCGCACCGTTGGTCAATGCTTGGAAACAGCGGAACCAGAAACAGGCTGCTGATAAACTCACCCGGCGACTTGGCTGGTTCACCCGCGCGCATCCGCTGATTCTGGATGGCAAAACCATGCTGGTCGGTTTGTATTCCGACGGCTTTTCGTTTTCGCTTGTTGCACTGACCGACGATGGAGGCCAAACCTGGCGGTTCAGTGATCCGATTGTTGGGGGTGGCAATATTCAACCGAGCTTTGCCCGCAAGGTAGATGGCACGTTGGTGACCTACATGCGCGATAACGGCCCGCCTCCCAAACGCGTGCTGGTTTCTGAATCGACCGATGGCGGCATCTCCTGGGGTACGGTTTATGATCATCCGCAACTGCATAATCCCGGCGCGGGGTTGGAGTTAGCCAATCTGGCGGACGGGGATTGGATCTGCATTTACAACGACGCCGAAAACAGCCGCAGCACTTTGGCAGTCTCGATCTCCGACGACGAAGGGGCCACCTGGAAATGGACGCGGCATCTCGAACAAGACAAAACCGGCAAAGGCCGCTACCACTACCCCTCAATCATCCAAGGCAAAGACGGCATGCTGCACGCCACGTACAGCTACTTCGTCCCCACTCCCGAAGGTGAACGGAAAAGCATCAAGGCGGCAACATTTAACAAGGCCTGGGTCCTCGAAGGGGACCAATAACCCCGGGTGCGGGAGGCTAAGAGATTCTGGGTGCCACTGCTGGCTTGCCCAGCAGTGCGATGAACGGACTATTCGTCCGACTCCCGCTCCAACAGTTTTGCCGGGTCACAGACCTGTCCGCGATGCACTACAAAGTCGATCTTCCGCGTGTTGCGAATGTCCGCCAGCGGGTCGGCCGAGAGTACCACAAGGTCCGCTTGTTTGCCGACCTCAATGCTGCCCAGCGTGTCGGACTGCTTGACGATTCCCGCATTGTGCAGCGTGGCCGATGTGAGCGCCGCTGCCGGCGACAGCCCCGAGGCGACCAGCAGTTCCAATTCTTGGTGCAGCGAAAATCCGGGCGGGACGAACGGTTCGGGTGTGTCGGTCCCCACCAGGATTTTCACCCCCGCTTTGTGCAGCAAGCCGGTGAGTTCCTGATACTTCTCAATTTCGCGGAGCCGTAACGGACGCGTTTCGGGAGCGAGATTGCTGGAGGCGCGATACGCTTCCCAGTATCGCAGCATCCGTTTCGGCACATGTTGCAAATCCGCGTGTTGGTGGACCTCTTCCAAGTCGTTCAAATAGATCATATTGCGAAACACGACCAACGTCGGATCGACGGCCACTTTTTGCTTCGCCAATTGAGCGATCAGTGCTTGGCATTGTGGGTTTTGCAGATCAAGATTCGCCCGTGGATTGGGGACCTTGGCCGCTGCGGGAGAGATGCTGTAGTTGAACACCGACCAGATATGTTCCAAACAATCGATCCCGTCGGTCGCCGATTCCTGAGCGGTGTAGCGGCCCAAATGACCGGTGACCATCATGCCGCGGCGGTGTCCCTCTTCAATCACTTTTTGCCCGATCGCTCGCGGCGTGCCGACATAGATTTTCAGTGTCACCACGTTCCACTGCGACATCTCATCCACAAAAGCGGGGACAAGCGCCGGATCGGTCAAGCTGTAACCGATGTCGCGGTGCACCGGTCGCGCGCCGTCGATGAGCGGACTAGCCAGAAACACCTGCGGACAAAACTCCGGATGCAGCGCCGCATACCGCGCGATGCCTACTTCAGCCACAATCGCATCGCCGGCACTGCGGACCGACGTCACCCCCGCTGCCAAGAATAGCGGCAAAAACTCATCACCTGTGACGTGCGTGCGATCCGCCAGATGCACCAAATGCACGTGCGCATCGATCAAGCCGGGGATCACGTATTTACCGCCCGCCTCGACAACGGTTGCTCCGTCGGGAATCGTCGCCGGTTGTTCCTGCGTGCCGATCGCCGTGATCAACCCGTCCTCAACCACAACCGTCCGCTCCGGCAGCATCGTCCCGGTCGCGGTATCGAACACCGCCGCATCGCGGAGCACCAGTGGCGGAGGTTCCGCCGCAATGACCGTGCAATGAATCAAGCATGCCGCAACGAACAGGGCCGATCGCATCGTCAGACCTCATCCAACGGCTGGGTAGCGTCGCCGAAGGAATCCAATTGGACGCCCATTTTATCCATCATGCTCAAGTAAAGTCGGCACATTTGGCGGTCGGGTTTTTCAAGGTAATCCAAATTCTGACCCCCGCGAATCCGCCCGCCCCCGCCGCCGACCATCACCACGGGAAGTTGATTTGCATCATGGTGTCCGTTGAGCATGCTGGAACAGAGCATCAACATTGAGTTGTCCAGAAGTGTACGGTCTCCTTCGCGAATACTGTCCATCTTGCGGGCGATGTAGGCGACCTGTTCCAGGAAGAACTGATTCACCTTCAACCAATCGTCCGTATCGTTGTGCGATAGCAGATGGTGAATCATGTAGTCCACGCCCAGATGCGGAAACCGCAGCGTGCCGTGATCGTTGTTGAGTTTCAACGTGCAGACGCGGGTCGTGTCGGTTTGGAAGGCCAGCACCAAAATGTCGCTCATCAACCGCATATGTTCGACAATGTCCTGCGGATATCCATCGGCTGGCCGCGGGATGTTGGGACCAGTCAGCGTGGGCCGCCAGCCTTGCATTTCTCCGCGCTTCCCAGCGCGCTCGATCCGCTGTTCCACATCACGGACCGAGTTTAAGTATTCATCCAATTTATGTTGATCGAGCGTGCTAATATCCCGGCGAAAGTCCTTAGCATCGGCCAAGACGGCATCCAAGACGCTCTTGTCGCCCAACTGTGCACTCTCTTTGAAGAGGTGGTCGAAGGCCAACGCGGGATAGACTTCCAAAGGGGTCGGCGTGGTCGGGCTGCTCCAGGAAATGTGCGAGCTATACAGCATCGAATAATTTTTGTGCACCGACGGGTTCGCTTTTTCGCAACCCAGCACCAGGCTCGGCAGTTTGGTCTGATGGCCGATTTTTTGCGCCACGACTTGATCGACACTCGTGCCGGAGCGAATCGTGCCTCCCGCTGTTAGCGGCGCGCCGGACAGCAAATTGCCCGTTTGCGAACTATGAATGTTTCCCTTGAGCGCTTCGGCGTTGTACAGCCCGCGAATGAATGTCATGCGGTCGCGAAAATCATTCAGCGGAGCCAGCACCTTGCCGAGCTCCATCGATTTGCCTTGCCCCTTGGCCCACCACTCGTGGCGATGGTATCCGCAGCCGGAGAACAGAATCGCCATCCGCGTCGGCGCTTGGCTGGCGGGTGTGATACTGGGAGTCTCGTCGCCCCAGACCGACAGCGACTCCATCCACGGCAGGGCCATCGTGACACCCAAGCCGCGAAGCATCGTTCGACGTGAAAACTGATGGTCTGCCATGGGACTGCTCCGGTTGGAATAATAATGTTCGCTAATATTCAGTTGTAAATGTCCGCGCCGCTCTATTCAATCGCCGACAAAATCTCGGCCGCGAATCCGTTGGAACTGCTCGCTCGATACAATCGCTTCGACAGCCACGTGGAATCGGTAATCGCCCGCCTTCAGTTTTTCTTGCATCGTGGCCAACAATGGCTCGTCCGACAATTGTACTTCCCGGCCCAATGCATAACCTAAGAGTTTGCGGCAGAATTGCCGGACCACATCGTCGCGACGGACCGTGAGCAGATAGTTCCGCAATCCCGCGATCCCTTCCATCGGTTGGCCATTGTCGAGGACTGTTTTTGTATCCGCCGGTTCCGGGCGCAGGCGGCCGATGGCGTCGTATTGTTCCAGCGCGAATCCGAACGGATCAATACGGACGTGGCAGGTGGCACACTCCGGAGCGGAGCTATGTTTCTCAATTAACTGCCGTGCCGAAAGTCCCGCCGGAACGGTTTCAGGCAATTGCGGAATATTCGCCGGCGGGCGCGGCAAACGCTCGCCCAGCAACGTTTCATAAATCCAGTTCCCGCGCAGAATGGGACTCGTCCGCGAGGCACCCGATTGACTGGCCAAAAACGTGGCCATCCCCAAAATCCCGCCGCGACCTTGCGCTTGCAGCCCTTCGACGCGCCGCCACTCATCCCCCTCAACACCGTCGATTCCATAGTGCTCAGCCAGTGCCGCATTCACGAACGCATGATCCGCGTTGAGCAAATCTAGAATCGAACCGTCGTTGCGGAACATATCTTCGAAGAACCGCACCGTTTCTTCATACATGGCGCCGCGCAGTTCCGCGAACTCGGGATACAACGCTTCGTTTTTATCGTCGTTCTGATCAAAGTCCCGCAGATGCAACCATTGGCAGGCAAACTGCACCGCCAACCGCCGCGTCCGTGGATCGGCCAGCATCCGCCGCGTTTGTTTTTGCAACACGTCTTCTGACAGCAGCGCACCCGAATCACCCGCTTCACGAAGTTCAGCATCGGGCAGCGACGACCACAGGAAATAACTCAGCCGATTTGCCAACTCCATGCCGGAAACTTCAGCCGCTGCGTCACCCGCCGGCGGGGTTTCGAGCCGATACAAAAATGCCGGTGAAGCCAGTACCCGTGCCAACGTCAATTGAATCGCTTCCTCGTGCGGAATGTCCGATTGGCGCAGCCCGTCATAAAGCTTGCGTAAATCCTCTTGCTCCGATTCACTCAATGGCCGCCGCCAAGCGCGATTGGCGAATTCCAAAACCGCATCAACGTGCGCCGGTTCAGTCTCTTTTAACCGCGTGCGAAACAGATCCGCTCGCGCATTGATTGGCCCCCGCATCGGCTCAAACGATTTCACCAAGTCCGGCCGATCCTGCGTGGCGAATTCATAGATCTGTTCATATGCCACCGTCAGCGCAATCGGTTCCTGGGCGACATAATACAGTTCATCCCACAATCGATCCAATTCAGCCACCTGCTCATCATTGAGCATCAACCGTTTGAGCTGATCGTCTTCCCGGAAATACAATGACAACGTAACCACTTCATCAACCGGCACGATCTGGGCATAACAAAGGGCTGCGGGAAACAGGTTGCGAAACTCCGCCACCGCTTGTTTGGCACGCTGCTGCGTTTTTTCATCTGCTGAGACGAGAATCGGCAGCGCCGGCGACGATGAGAGCGACACCGGTTTGGTGCTGAGAACTTGAAGCTGCACACTCCCTCCCGTAGCTGTCGCCGGATGCAATGTGCCGGATACGACAAACTCGGCTCCGCTTGCCAATTCTTTCGGCAGTTGCACTTCTAGAATCTGCGGCGCCTGCACGCATAGACTGGCTGGTTCAATGGCTGAGCCGTTGGGATGTTTGCCAAATTGCGCCGGGTCGATTCCAAAGGTCGAATCGCTTCCCGAGGCCGCTGTGCCGGCAACCGTTGCCCAGTGCAGTGGACCTTTCCAGTCGTTGAGCAATGTTCGTAACGCCCGGTCTGGTTCGCTGAGCGATGCCTCATCCGTCGTCGTTATTGCAGTCTGCACGGACTGCGCCAGCTGCTGGATTTCGTCGACCGGTTTCTCGCCGAGCACGGCCGCACGCCACTGGGCGAGGGCGGAGCCGGGGGGCAATAACGATTTGGTCGACCCCACATCCTCCGAGGCACCAAAGTGCCAAGTCTTCAAGTTGCCGTACGCATCGGGCAACGGGTTGGACTCCAGGATCCGATCAACGACATCGGTCGCTAAATCCCAAACGCGCGTTTCACCCCCGACCTCAGTCAGTTTCAAGGCCACATGTGTTGTGTCGCAGACATGTGTATTGTCTCGGGCGTTGATGATCAGCGACACGACATCTCCCGCGTGGATGGCCGTTTCCCCCTCGGGAGAAAATGTCTGACGCCGGCCGTTATCGACGGTGCCGCTTGCCAGTTGTGTCGTGCCGGTTTCCGCATGCAGTTCCACGCGCCAGGCAAACCCGTTGCCGCACTTGTCGTCCGCATCGGCGGCGAAGCCCTCAATCCGCACCTGTCCATCCAACGGGCTACGCCACGCGATGATCGATTCCTGCGTTGGCGTCGGATGCACCGTCACACCGCGAGCGGGTATCGTCAACGTCCGAAAGGTGACGTCCTCTTTGGAGCGATTCGTCAACAGGCTCGGTAAGTTCCCCGCAGCCCAACCGTTAATGGAATCATAATTGTGCAAGCTGGTTAATTTGTTGGTGAACAGCCCGCGAATCTCACGTTTCTCTTTCCGCTCCAACCCAAGCAGCGTCGACCACGCTTTGAGCAATTGCGGATTCAAACCGTTGGCTTCGGCGAATTCTTCCAACGTGGCCGTCGAGGCCCGCAGTTTGTCGACCCCGTCGAGATAAGCCGTCGTCCGTGGCCCTTCACTGGCCAGCGCCTTCTTAATACGCTCGTCCAGACCGTAGACATCGCGCAACAGGATCGGCGGGTGTGCTGCTTCCGACTCATCGGTCGGAAACTCAATACGTGGACGTTCCCAAATCACATAATCCCCGTCGCGTCCGTCTCCCAAATCATCCGCCGTGAGATACAGCACAACATCCGTATCGGTCGGCGGCAGCGCCAGCCGTATGTCCTGTCGCGTCGTAACTTTTTCGACCGGCTCCATCCATTTTTTTTGCACACCGTCGCCCGTCAATTGACCGATGGAGTTATATTTCCACAGCGCTTGCTGTGCGGCTGTGATTTCTGCAACCAATGCGGGAACATCCGCGGCTGTCGCCTGTTGCCATTTTTGGCGAAACCGATTGATAACGAACGAATCAGAAGATTCGGCCGCGACTGACAATGCGGTCCACAACATTTGCAAATAACGCGGGTTGAGCGAACGTTCGTTGGCAACCTGTTCGATCGACTTTTGGCCGGCAGTCAGGGCATCCCGTTCTTCGAGCGTGGCTGTTAGATATCTTTCGACAGGCAACAGCCCCTCTTGGTCAGTGTCGAATTTGGTGCCTTGCCACGTGAGAACCGTCCCATCCCCGCTTTGGGTGAACCGGCGGTAGAAGGATTGAATGCGGGCCAACAATTCGTCTGTGTGGTCACGTTTTGAAGTGTGCGGCGAAAAACGAATTCCGTCAGGCAACAACACCACATGGGCGGCCACATCTTTGGCAGCTTCGAGATACTTGGTGACCAGCGACGGCGACATTGCCTGCGCGGAGCCGGTGTTGATAAAGCCTTCCCCTGCGGCGCCGTCGATCGGAAATTCTTCGGTGGGATCAAGTGTGGCGACACCGGTCAGGTCGCGGATTGTATAATTATACTCCGCATTATTCAGCCGCCGCAGCACGATCGGCCCCGGATCGCCGGCGCGGGCATTGGCTTCGAGCGTGAGAAAATCCCGCACCCAACTCCGCAATGCTTTTAGCTCTGCTTCAGTCGGTTGCGCTTCATCACGCGGCGGCATCTGTCCGCTTTCCAGCATCTGACGAATCCGCAACCACGTTTTCACCTGCTTGCGCGCAGCGGCCATTGTCGGAATCGTCGAAAGGTCGACTTCCGCTTCCGCCAAATCCGCCGAGTGACAATCAAAACAATATTGCCGCAACAACGGTTGAATCGTCTTGCCGTAGTCTTGATCTAAAGCGGTCGCGGATTTCTCTTCGGCCGATGCGGACGGTAACTGCCAAGCCATCGACAGAGCCAACGCGCACAACACTGTGGGAACGCCACGACGAGCGAGGCTATCGTCGTTTCTCATAGACCTGCTCCAATCCGCTGCCGATGACTTTCTATGTGGGCTTTCAATTCCGCCGTGGCCCGCTCGACATTTTGGTCGCGTAAGTCCTCAACGATTCGCCGATGGCTTTCAAGGCCCGCTTTCCATTCCGCCTTTTTGACGCTATCGCGAAATCGACGAAAAAACACCTGCAATAAATCATCGAAGGCCACCAGCGGCGCGAGGCCGCTGGCTTGCATCAGACTGCGGTGAAATTCGATGTCGACTTCAATTTGCACCTCAAACTTGCGCGACGCACTGAGGCGATCGACGATGGATTTCAGCGAATCATACAAAGCGGGATCGTCCGCCATCCGCCGTGCCACATGCGGGAGGACACCGGTTTCGATGACGACGCGCGAGTCGATCAACTGATGCGGGTCGGCGGCGTGCAGGGCAGGGTGGAAGCCGAGGTGCTTGGTGACTCGCTGCAGGTCGATTTCCCCGACCGTCAGTCCGACGCCGGTCCGGGATTCGACAATCCCCAAAAACTCGAGTGCTTTGGTCGCCTCGCGCAGGCTGAGTCGGCTGACACCAAACGATTCGGCAAGCTCCGTTTCATTCGGCAACCGGTCTCCGGGAACCAGTCCTTCGGAAACGATATACGACTTCAGCCCTTCAGCAACCACATCCCGCAGCTTCTGCCGTGGCAGAGTTTTTAACATGAACCTCTCCGCAAACCAGAATCCCAACGGCACACGCGCCGTTTTTTGCCAGCATTCAGATTATCAGACAATCAGGCAATGTCAAGGATTCTGGTCCTGCAGGGGAACCGCTCTAAAAAGAGCAACTCGACGATCCGGGAGGGCGAAGCTCCCGCTGAGCCGCGCGCAACCAACGACTTTCACCGCGTTAAAAAGACTGCAACGAACCTGAAATGTGATAGATCATGGAAGGTTGCGGCATCTCGATTTGGGGGATCATCTAACGGTAGACAGCGGCTCGGCGGGAGCCTCGCCCTCCCGGATCGGTTTATCGAACATTCGACGATGCACGGATCTCCCCCGGTTCGGTCATTGGCACAGACGCTGTGTGTGTCGCTTCCCAGACACGACGAAAACCGGCGACGTCGTCGTTTTTTAGTCCCCACTGGTATTGATACCAGCGCCCATTCTCTCCGCGCCAATGTAGTGTTGGGTACGAGCGGACCCAGGCCGGGGCTGCTTTCCATTCCAGTTGGACCGGCAGCGCGTCGGCTTCGCGGTCTAGGCGTTGGCAGCCGGGGCAGGTGAGGCGGAAGTCCTTGTAGGCGAATACTACCGGTTTGGATTCCGCTCTTTCGTGGGCGGCCGCTTCGCAACGGCAATCTAAGCCGCAGGTGCATTTGCCGCCGGAGCTGCAATGGCACGGCCCGACGACCGACCACGAGAGCGGCTCCTCACCGGCCACTTCTCGTGTCGACGGTCCGACGATCCGCCAGTTGAGCGGCTCATCCGCAGTGACTTGGGTGCAACACAATCCAATGAACAATAGAGTAAACGTTCGCATCTTACTGGTCTCCAATAATCCGAAAATCCAATTCCTGTGATGGGAATCCCGCGAACGCGCTGAACGCAAACGAATCCCCTTGAGCGACGATGTACTCGACATCTTTTTCGCGAATCCAAAATCCTCCCGGCGGCGCATCGTCCGGCGGCGTGCCGTGCGCCGCTGCCCCCCAGGAGTTCAACACGTAGTAATACGGCTCACTGCCGGTTTGGCCGTCGTAACCGATGATGCACATTTGATGATTCCATGTGCCGCGGCGCTCATTCACCAGTCGTCCATCGACCTCCCGCGGTTGCATCCGCCCGCCCCAATCCGAAGCAATCGTCACCGGATACCCATTGCAAACCGCATCCCGCACATCCGCCGCCGAACGAACCGGAGCGACGGTCTGTACGGGGAACTGCTGCGCGAACTGTACGAATTCGTCCGGCGGTCCGCTGCGTCCCCATTTGCGCGCGACGCGACCATCGTACTCCGGCACCCCTGCGTGATCCGCCGGCAAGACCCCAAACCGCCGCGCCCCTTCGGCCGCCCACGCCCCGACGGATCCATCACCCGATATCCGCCCGTTGCCGATCAACACGCGGGAGACGCCGTAAAAATAGGGCGCGAACGAGGGATGAAAAGCACTGACCGGCGGTCCGCGGGCAATCTGTACGCATTGCAAATAATCGACCGCATTTTTCGCCCCCCAACTCACGCAATCTCCTACCTGCTGCGCTGTGTTGGGCAAGTGCTGCCCGTTGTTGATCGCTTTGACATAATCCCACAACCGCACGTTGGCCCGTTGGTTGTCTTGAGCGGCACCGACGATGCGAAACTTCGGCATCCCCGCCACAAGCGGCCGTGCCGCCCGTACCGCCGCGGGACCGGCCCAACCTTGGCGGACGGATTTGGGCGTGATCGTTACGTCGACGTCGACCGACGTCGTGATCGAAATCGTCAGCCCGGCGACCGAAATTCCAATCGCCGCCGCAATCCCCGCCTTCCAACGCATGCTCAGTCCGTTGTTTTGATTCATGTGACTTGTGTTTCAAATATGATGGCAATTGCTAGAGCAATAGACCGGTGAGAATTCAGTGGATTCATGTCGGAGGGCTGGATGTTCGAATTCTTACAAAGCTTCGCTGCGCACGACCGCAAGCGGTCGGTTTGGGAGGCGTGCTCTGGTGCGTAGTATTTATTTGACAGCACGGAGACCAATCGCGATTTCCCGCAAGCAGACCGCCCAGTCGCCGGTTTGTGCCAATCGCCCCGCTTTATAAAGTTCTTGCAACTTCAAGCCGATTGATGTTCCCCATGGCGTCCAAGCGAGCATCGCTGTACCCAGCGCCGCATTGTTGGCTGCCAAAATCGCCCGCAAAATCTCTTGTGGTTTCTTGAGTGTCCCCGCAGCAATCGAAGCGGCGACGGCGTCAGCCGCGTCAGCCAAGGCATGTGCCTGTCCCACGCGATTGGCCGAGTCGACCAATTGGGCCAAGTCGAACGCCAACTTTGCGATGCGAAACACACCATCCGGCACAGTGTCCGGTGCCGGAGCGGGCGGCGTTGGTGTCGGGGGATTTGGTGCGGGTGGTACGGGAGTGGGATTTGGCTCGTCGCCGATCGTCAATGTCCACTGCGCCTGATCAATTCCCTCAGCGGTGCTGCACGCCAAAAAAACGTGATACACGCCCGGCACGCTGGCAACAAGACATTTGCGCCCCTCTTCCAACACCAAGATCGTCGGTCGTCCACCCGGTAATTGCGGCGTCACGCTCCAGGCATAAAAGTCCGCCGCCGATTCCGAAGCATCCAGCACAAGAATATCGCCCGGCACTCCTCCGGTCGGCCCAGTCAGGATCGCTCGAGGCGGAGCCGCCATCGCCTGCGATATTATCCCCCACGTGCACATCACCACCACCACGACTCGGACAATCAATCGCATGTCAGACCTTCTTGCACGACGAGATTTTTTACTAGACGCCTCACTCTATGCGGCTGAGGTTGCGCGGCGCCTGACTGCACCGGCCCAGTGATGGACGCCGGCGCGCATGGCGTGTTATGATTTGCAGACGGCCTTTCCGTGCTCGCGTACAATCCCCTCTCCGCGTAAGGCATTGCGATATGAAACCGCAGCCCCACGATTTTCTCGCTCAGCACACATATCTCACGCGTCGGTTTTTCCTCCGCAGCGGCGCCGCCGGTTTGGCGGCGATGAGTACGTTGCCGTTATTTGCCAAGGCCGCCGAACGCGACCCTGCGCTGCAACAAGTGATCGATAATCTCGAAACGTGGCTGACGAAGCCGGATGACTTTCAGGACGTCTCCCGCGGTAATCCGCAACCACATTCCCTCGACGAAGCCCGCCGCAAAGAAGTCGGATTGACGCGCGACACATGGTCGTTGGAAGTTGTGAGCGATCCCGAAAACAAAGCTCGGATTCGTAACCCGTTGACGAAAGAAAAAAACACCGCCTTCACGTTCAAAGATCTCATGCAACTGGCCGAGACGCATGCGGTCCGCTTTCCCAAAATCATGACCTGCCTCAACATCGGCTGCCCGTTGGGCAACGGGAATTGGGAAGGGGTGCCGCTGCGGGAAGTGCTCTGGTTGACCAAGCCAAGCAAGGATCTCCGCCGTGTCTTTTACGACGGATTCCATAACGACGATCCCAAACAGTTGTTCCGCAGTTCACTCCCGGTCGGCCGTGTGCTGGAGGATATGTACGGCTTGCCGCCGGTGATTCTGTGCTACAAACTCAACGGACAATGGCTCTCGCCCGAGCGCGGCGCGCCGGTGCGGATGGTCGTTCCTGAGGCATATGGATTTAAGAGCATCAAATGGTTGTCGCACGTGTTTCTGTCAAACCGCGTGAACGCCAACGACACTTACGGTGAAAAAAACAACGACGTCGACAGCCCACTCAAAACGTTTTGCGAAACGATCTCGCTGCCTAAAACTATCAAACCCGGGCAGCCGATCCCCGTCACCGGCTATGCGCAAGTCGGCATCTCGGGTCTGCAGAAGGTGCAGGTCTGGGTGCAAAATGACGACGAAGAGCGGGTCGCCGGGGATAAGTATTTCACTAAGGCTCCCTGGAGCGACGCGGAAATTCTTCCACCGCCCCAAAACTGGGGCGGCGATATCGCCGACAATCGTATCCCAGTACCCACGCAAGGCTTTGACCCGGAAACGGGACAACCGCAAACGTGGCCCCTGCGGCTGTCGAAAGCCCACTGGGCGGCGCTGTTACCGGGATTGCCGCCGGGGAAGTATACGTTCCGTTGTCGCACGATCGACGACAACGGCGCCGCTCAACCCATGCCCCGGCCGTTCATGAAATCGGGCCGCGCCGCCATTGATCAAGTCGGCTTCACAGTCGAATAGCTTGGCAGGCACGCTCTGAATTATTCCGGCACCGGAGCGATGATGCGGGAGGCGTGTTCGCGGTTGTGGTGGATCGTGTTGACGGCACTCACGGCATCGTCGGGAAACTCGATGGTCAGCGGTTTTCCCGTTTGCGGATTCGGTTCGTACAACGGAGCGCCCGTGCTGGCGATGGTGACGCGGATGCGGTGTCCGGCATTGAAAATCTGACTCATCCAGCCCACCGGAAACGCGATTTTCGTTACTTCACCGGGTGTCATGAGTGTTTCGTGATCAAAGCCTTCGCGGTACCGCGCCCGCCAGGGATAATCGACAATCAAGATCGAACGTCCGTCGGGATAGACGTCGCTGATGCGGACGATAAAGTCGGTGTCACGGGCTGTTGAAGAGACATACAACTCGGCCTGCACGCGGCCCGTCCATTCGACTGGTTTCGTCAGCGGTTCGGTTGTGAACGTGCGCACTTCGGCCTGTTCTTCAAAAGGCCGCGCATCGGTCGCGCCGGGAAAACCGCGGCCGGGAATTTGCATGGGGTGCAGCGGGTCGGACGTGTAACTGGTGGATCCCCCATCGGCGGGCGGTGCCGCTGCCGAGAGCTTGCCATCGGTTTGCAAAAACATTTCCACCGGTTTTGCGGGCGGCGGAAAATCTTTGGCAGTTCGCCAGACATTGCCCGGTGCGTCTCCCTCACCGAGTGCGCCCATCACGTAGTACCGCACCGTCGGATCTTGTTCGACGCCGTTCTCTTCGCCCTTGAGATAATGATTGAACCAGCGGACCATGTGTTCGCGCACCGGCCAAATCGCGTTTTTGGGATAAACCAATTGACCGACGCGATTGCCTTTGTTCAGCCGCCCATGCAACCAAGGGCCGACAACCAATTGTTGTTTTCCCCGCGAGTTGGGGCCTCCCTGGTGTTGCCGTCCTTGAAAGCTGGCGATCGAGCCTTGATTCATAAAGTCGTACCAACTGCCAATCGTCATGCAGGGGACGTTCATCTTGTCGAAATGCCGCGTGCAGTCTTCGGCTTGCCAATATTCGTCATAGTGCGGATGGGCGAACCACTCGGCCAACAACCGCGCATTGTCCTCGGGGTCACGGCAAACGCCGGCCATGCCTTTGAATCGTTCCGGCCGTGTTGTCCCGCCGATACGATACCCTTCTTCGAACAGGCTCAAACCGGTATCGGTCATGTATTGGCAAACCAGGTGCGGCGGCTCAGTGACGGCCAGATAATTCTGCGCGTACCCGCCTTGCGAACTCCCGAAGGTCCCAATTTTGCCGGTGCACCAATCTTGGTCCGCCAGCCATTCGCAACTGTCGTATCCGTCTTGTAATGCGCCCCATTGCAGCGCGCGATAGCCGACGTAGGTACCCTCGGAGAGATGTGTGCCGCGAAAATTCACCAGCGCCACAACAAATCCTTCGCTCGCCAGTTCCGCCGCCGCCTTCCGCGTCGAAGTTCCCTGCAAACCGCCGTAGCGTTGTTCGAACAGCGCCGGCCATGGGCCTTTGCCTGCTGGGATATATAAGTAGGCGGACAGTTTCTTTCCGTCGCGCATGGGAATCATCACATGTTTTTCACGGACATCGCCGAGATCGATTTTGTCTGCGGCTGCGATGCTGCCGATGAGCGTCAGCATCAGAATTGCTGTTGCGAAACCGTAAAGAGACAGGCAGCGAATGTTGAGCGGAATACTTCGTGGATGCATGGGAGGGCCAATCTTGCCGGCGGGGATGATCAATGAGATGTCTTCCAGCTTAAACGCGTTGCCGCATTGCGTCGAGTGAGTCACGGCTGTTTTACCGATTTCGCATTTGGCCGTGACATCTGGTCGCCGTTTGCCTATGAATTACGCTGCACTACTTTTCCGCTACGCAGTACATGAAAGCCGCCGCCACCCATGATTGCAATCACGCCTCCCCCGCGACCGATTTTCGAACCTGGGCAATTGGTACAACATCGGCGATACGGCTATCGCGGCGTCGTTGTGGGTCGCGATGAAGCGTGTCAGGCGGACGCAGCTTGGTATGCCAACAACCAAACGCAGCCCGACCGCGATCAACCGTGGTATCACGTGCTCGTCCACGGTTCGCTCACTTGCACGTACGCCGCTGCGGAGAACCTGATGGCAGACCCCAGCGGGCGGCCGATTGATCATCCGATGGTGCCGCACTTTTTCAGCGAGTTCGTCGGAGGACATTATGTACGCAATGACGAACCATGGCCCGGATGATGCCTCATCAAACCTGGACCGTGCGTCCCGTAGCTGCCGCCTTGTAGATTGCGAATACCGTTTTCAAGGCGCGGAGACTGTCGGCATTGCTGATCGGCGGGTCGGTCATTTCGGCGCAGGCTTTGATAGCGGCATCGACGAACGGCGTATACCCGCGGGGTTGTTTCGAACCTTGCCACGTCTGCACTTCGCCCGCATGCGCGCCCTTAGCGGTGTACCATGTGAGCGGTTCGTCTTTCATCGACTCCAGATGCAACCAGCCGCCCGAGCCCCAGATTTTTATGTGTGAGTTGTACCCCTTGTCGAGATAATACCCCGAGGTCAGCGTGCCGAGCGTTCCGTTGTCAAACTTCAGCGCCGCCGCGGCGGAGTCCTCCACATCGATCGATTGCCCGCCGACATTCGCCGTAAAACCGGCGACCTCGGTCACGCTGGACTGCGTGATGTCCATCGCTAGATCGAGCCAATGGATGCCCAGCCATATCAAATGCCCGCCGCCCGCGCGATCTTTGTGCGCGAACCATTGCTGCTGATACGATTCGCGCGTCAGCCGGGTTTGGTCGGCAACCAGGTGCATTTCCATTCCGTAGATTTTGCCGATGACTCCATTGGCGATCATCCGTCGTGCTGCGGCGATCTCGGGATTCAATCGGTTGGCCAATGCCAGCATCAAATTACGGTGCCCACTGTCCGCCTTATGCACGAGCGGTTCAAAATCTTCTACGCGGATGCAAGAGGGTTTTTCCGCAAACACATGGCAACCCGCTTCGAGGGCAGCATCGATCACCGGCGGCGCCAGCTTGGCTTCCATCGTCACCAACACCATTCCCGGACGGTCGCGCTCCAGTAGCGTCTTGTGATCGGGATAGACCTGTGTGAGTTTGTCACCAAGAACTTTCCGCGCCTCTTTTTCCCAACGTCCGCCTGGATCGGCCAGGACCACTTCGCCGCACGCAGCGGACTTGGCCAACGCACTCAAATAAGCGGTGACATGGGCACCAGGGGCATGCGTGAGAAGTCCGACTTTAATGGCTTGGGGCATGGTGAATTGCCTTTTGATGTTGGCTTGTCAAACAGGTAGGCCGGGAGGGCGAAGCTCCTGCGGAGCCGCGTTTCAGAAAAAGTCTCACGCAAAGGCGCCAAGTACGCAAAAGAAAAAAACGAGCTTTGCGCGTTCGCGTGATACCTCCGCTCGTTATGAGTCTATCGTCCTGTTGAGAATGCTTGAACCTCGCGAATTGCGTGCCATTTTCTCAGCATAGCGGCCGACAGAGCTGGTCGCAAATCTCGCGCGCCTATCTCAAAATTGAGTCCATCGGGACGCCGTGGTCGTGTCTCTAAGGCACGGTTTTGTCTCATAACATCTCGCTTGCGCCGTTTAGAGACGAGGAGGGACGTCGACCTCCTTTTTTCATTTTTAAGATGACCTTTCATAGTAAAAATCACGGTTTCCGCACCATCGATAAGACGATAAACTCCCGCCCCCGCGCCACTGCGCGCATTTTATGCCGTCACCTACGTTGACGTGAGACCGTTTGCCAGGCAGCTATTGAAGGAAGAGACCGGATGAGTACGCAACATGATGTTGTGATCATAGGCGCAGGCCCCGCAGGAAGCACCGCCGCCACGATTTTGGCCGAACAGGGCCTGGATGTGGTCGTCATTGAGAGAGAACACTTTCCCCGATTTCATATTGGCGAATCACTCTTGCCGGCCTCGGTCCGCATCTTTGAACGGCTGGGAGTTCACGAACCCATTCGCAAAGCGTTTATTCACAAGCCAGGCGGAAAATGGTTGTACGGGTCGATTGAGGTTGCCGGCGATTTCAACAAATCGGATCGCAAAGCCAGTTTCAAAGATCATCCCTACTCCTACCTTGTCGAACGTTCGATCTTCGATCAGATTTTGATTCAGCGCTCCGAGGAGTGCGGCGCGGACGTCCGCTTTGGGACAGAAGTCAACGAAGTCATTACGGAAAACGATCGCATCGTCGGCGTGAAATGTCGCGACGAAGATGGGAACACGGCCGAACTCCACGCTCGGCTGGTGATCGACGCCACCGGTTTGCGGGCCCTGATCCCGTCGAAACTGGGGCTGCGCGAAATCAACCAACCGCAACGCATGGGGATGTATTGCCAATACGCCGCCCGCCCGACGCGCGACGACGTCAAAGCAGGTTGGTTCGTAGGGCAGATGTTTTATGACGGTTGGACATGGCTGCTGCGACTGCCCGAAGATCGGTTTTCGGTCGGTGTGGTGATGACCGTCGATCGCTTCCAAAAATCCCGCCTGTCACCGACCGACTTGGTGGAAAAAATGGTGGAAGAGAATGACCTACTCAACCACGGCATGACGCTCGACCGTCGACGAATTTCGGACGTGATGGTGACCGGCAACATGGCCAGCAGTTCCCAGAATCTAGCGGGGGAGGGATGGGTGGCTGTCGGTGACGCGGCCTATTTCATCGATCCTTGCTATTCGTCCGGTGTGCATTTGGCCATGAAGTCGGCCGAAATGGTCGCCGACATCGTTTCTGCGCAGCCGGCCACAGAAAAGATTCCGAGCACCGTCTTTGATAGTTACCAAAAAGAAATGCGTTCGCACGAAAAGTCGGTGCACCACATGGTCGACGCGTTTTATATCGCCAGCCGCAACACGTCGGTGCAAAAAATGGTGACCACCTTCCAAGGCGGCTACCTCAATCGCCGCTTCGTGACGTTCGTCGGCGGCGATTTTCTGACGAACTCACGCATGATCCGCCGCGTGCATCAGATTTCCAACGTCGTAAAATCGATCTTCGGAAACAACGCCGCCAAAAGCCCGGAAAACTCGCCGCTATACTTATTTGACCCGACATTGAATCACGACCAGGACGGCCGCGATTCGAGCAAGAAAGCCGCCTGATTCGTCGGGTGAGATATGACGCACCGGACTACATTTTGCAATATTTGAAGTGGGACGGCGGCCAACCTACGGCGGCATTGGTCACATTTAAGTTTGCGACCAACCCCTTGGCATCTTCCTCAAAGCGCACCACGTGCGGCCAGGCGGCCACATAGAATTCGTTCTGTGCCTGTGGAATAAGTCGCGCTTGGCGGAAGCAGCCGAACGGGCCGCTTTGAACATCAAAGCTTGGCTGATCAACCGTTGCTATCAGCGAATCACCAAGCGGTCGGAGCCGAAACGTCGTCGCTGAGTGATCATCAAGCATTTGATAATCTCCGGCAAAACGTTCTAAGCGGTCCATCGTGGAGACGGCTGTTGGCTGAGGAACGTCCCAAAAATCGAGCGCCTCGACATATCGCGTTTTCCAGTCACTATGCGCAATGCGCTGACGTAGTTTTTTGAATCCGATCTGGTCAAATGCACGATCCGAAATCTCGTCAAATTCCTTCCAAAACTTGATGAATCCAGCATAGCCCGTAAGGCTGGCCGAGCGCGTATAGGGGTATTGGTCGTGGGCGGCAGTCCATAATTCCATCAGACGTTGGCCGCGGGATTCGACCACATCACGAAAGTTTGCCTCGATGTCGCTCGGTGCGAGGTAGATCAAAACGGGATTGAACGCAGTGATCGTATTTTCGATACGCAGAACGAGATCCAATATCAAATCCCGGTCACAATCGAAAATTAACATCGACCGCACATGGTTCTGAAGAAGCGCCGCATCAATGACAGCCACGTCATTCCTGCTATCCAGTTCCCGCACAAATTGCTGCCAACTCGACACAACTTCGTCGCAGTAGTTTGACCAAGATCGGTGGCGGTGCGGTTCATAAAACAACCGCACCGGATGCGTGGCGCTTTCTTCATGATACCATTTGACAGGTTGTCCGCCGCTGCGCAATTGTCGATAGATAAACTGCGCTAGCGTTGACTTGCCGGTCCCCGGCATACCATCAACAAGTATGATTCGTCTCTCCCGCACAGCATCTCCTTGTTTTTGAGTGATCGATGCTTGGAGCAATGGGATTGTACATTTTCCACTTGGTGTGTGAGAACTGAGCACCTGGAGTATGGCCTTACTGTTTTTTGTGAACGCGGGTTTCCAATAGTTTCCTTTTTCTGCTTCGCGGCTCTGCGCCTTTGCGTGAGGCCTTTTTTCTGAGGTCCATCTCTTGTACTACGCGAGAAAGGTGCGTCGCACCCTACGGTTGCTAATTCTTGTGATTTGGTGGGCGATGTTCTTTTTATCGGTGCCGCTGTACAATGTGCGTCGGTTCGTTTCCTCCTCCTCCCAATGATTGGTTCTTTTGTGGCCACTCCGCAGTTTGAGATCCTCGCTTACGAACCCACAGAGTTGGGCATGTTGTGTTTGCGGCGTCGTGAATTGTTGTGTGAACCGGGGACCGTTGTCACGGAGGTCACGCTCAATCACGAATTTCTGATGAGTAGTTACCTGACCGCTTCGGAACGCGCGTTGTCGGAAATTGCGTTGCGGATGCATACCGGATCGGAACTGCATGTCCTGGTTGGCGGCCTCGGGTTGGGGTATACGGCGCGAGCGGCGCTGGGTTCTCCGCGTGTGGTGAGTTGCGAGGTCATTGAGTTTCTTCCGCAGGTGATCGGTTGGTTGGAGCAAGGACTGGTGCCGTTGTCGGAGGAGTTGAACGGCGAAGACCGCTTGCAGATCACGCGCGGCGACGTCTATCAATATCTCGCCGACGCACCACCGCGAAAGTATGACCTAATTCTGATTGACGTGGATCATTCGCCCGAGGAAAACCTGGGAACCGCCAACGGCGATTTCTATACAGCTAAGGGCTTGCGGTTGGCGAAGCGGCATCTCGCTGAAGGGGGGCTGCTGGGTATTTGGTCGTATGCCGAAGATTCCCCGTTTTCCGAAGCGCTGCGCACGGTATTCCGTGAAGTGCACATCGAACCGGTGACCGTTTTCAACAACCTCATCGATGTCGAACAGACCGATTGGCTGTTCTTTGCCCGCGACTAACGATTCGCCTTGCGCTGCGTGACAGCGCTGTCGTCTCCCGGCGGCCACCATTCGTCGAGCCGTTGGGTCATGCGTGCGATCCGCTCAGATTGATCCGGTTGATTGATCAGGTTCGTTTGCTCAGCCGGATCGTGTTTCAGATCGAAGAGGCTCATCTTGACCGGATTCTTAGCTGGGCCGGGGAGTAACAGTTTGTAGTCCCCCCAACGAATCCAGCGTCCGCGCACGTGCTGCGAGGGCGCGCCGAGGCTTTGCGCGTCATTGGGATAGATCGCCCCGAACGCCGGTTGATCGGCGAGTGTTTCGTCGCCTCTGGCTGACGGCAGCAGATTCCGGCCGCGCATGCGTGGTGTGATCTCCGCAGACAATCCCGCTGCTGCGAGAATCGTCGGGACGAGATCGACGGTACTGACCAATTGCGGGTGCTCCGCCGGTTTGATTTGATTTGGCCAGCAAAGCAAGATCGGCGTGCGCAGACCGTCTTCGAAGGGGGACAATTTAGAGCGTCGATTCTGCCGCGCCGGGGCCCGCTCATCCGGGCGAAAGCCGTTGTCCGAAGCAAACACGATTAAGGAGTCATCCAGAATGTCGTGTTGCGAAAGAAATCCCATCAGCTGCCCCACGGTCTCATCGAATCTCGCAATCTCCGCATAATAAGGCCGCAGGTGTTTCGGAATATCGTGGCCCTTATACAAGTCGTGGAAACGTTGCGGCGCGTCGAACGGTGTGTGCGGCAGAAAAGGGGCGTACCAGACAAAAAATGGTTGCTTGCCGGCGTATTCGCCGATGAAGTTCTCGATCGGTTGCATCGTTTCGCGACCGATGACCAGCCCGGCATCGCCATTGCCGTGCGCGACCCAATCACCGTTGGCTTGCTTGCGGGTGCCGGTGACGTGCCCCAGTCGTTTCGCCGGCAAGCCCCGTGTCATGCCGTGCGTGAATCCAGCGGTTTGATAACTTCCCTCCCAATGCTTGCCGGTTTGCAAACAGGCATATCCATGTTCCGCCAAGATGCGCGGCAGCGTGGGAACGTTTTGGATTAGATAGTCCGTCGTCGCCCGCGCTTGGTGGTACTCATCCGCCGTCATGGTGTTCTGCATCGTCCTCAATCCCGGTGGTGGGTGATTGAAATGGATGCCGTTTTGATGCGGATAGAGCCCGGTTAAAATTGTCGCCAACGACGGTCGGCAAACGCTCATGGGGACATAGCCATTGGGATATCGCGCCGAAGCGGCTGCCAATTGATCGATCTGCGGCGTATGCACCAACGGATTGCCGGTGAAACCAAAATCGCGATACGATTGGTCGTCGGCCAGAATCACAACAATATTCGGACGTTCCGCTGCGAGACTAGGGGACGGCGTTTTCGCGAATACCGTGAACGCAATCACCGCCACCCAGAGGAAAAACGGCGAGAGCGTCAGTCGTCTGTTCATCATTTATCCTCCGGCCCAGCTTCGACTAATTTTGGGTGGGCGATTCCGCAATGCCGAACAGCGAACCGTCGGTGCGGATAAAAATGCGGCCGTCGGCGATGGCGGGTGTCGCATTGGTGGAATCGTCCAATTCGTTGACGGCGACCTCAATATACTTCTCTTCACTCGGCTTGAAGACCAACGTCGTTCCTTTTTTGTTCGTCAGATACAGCAAGCCGCCCGCGCCGGCGATCGATCCCCAACTGGGGCCTTTGCCGCGATGACTCCAAAGGATCTTGCCCGTTTTGGGGTCGAGACATTGAATGGCAGCGCCATCGGCGTTGGGGCGATAGAGATAGCCGTCGATGGCAACACCGGTGCCAATGCTCTGCGGGCTGTTTTCCTTGCGATATAGTCGGTGGGTTTGCGTCACGTCCCCCGTGCCGCCCAAGCGGATGGCCATTGTTGGTCCGCGATATCCTCCCGTGATGAAACACAGAGGCCCCACGATGACCGGTGATGAATACGCCAAACTCCCGCGATCATGGGCCATGCCGTCACAGGTCCAGATGATTTCGCCCGACTGCGGATCGTAAGCGTTCACCCGTGTGGGCATCGCGCAGATGATTTGCGATTTGCCACCGACCTCGGCGATCACCGGCGTGCACCACGATCCCATCGGATTGCCATCATCGCGACGGTTGCCGTCCGCCTCGACCGGTTCGGGTGTCTTCCAGATCTCTTTGCCGTTCGTTGGATCGATAGCGGTGAGAAAGACATTCTTTCCCGGTCCGGCATTGAGCAAGATTTTTCCGTCGTGGAATATCGGCGAAGCGCCATAGCCCCACATGTGGCGAAATTTCCCCAGATTGCGGGACCACAATTCATTCCCGTCCAAGTCATAGCAATACAAACCGGCCGAGCCGTGAAAGACCACTACCCGTTCACCGTCGGAGGCAGGGGTCGAACCGCAGTAAGGATTGGTTTTGTGGGTTGGCATTTTCTCGTCGATGGTGACGGTCCGCACCCACTGTTGTTTGCCGGTTTTTTGGTCGAAGCAATACAGGCTCCGCTGCTTCCCCTCTTCGTCCTCGGCGCTCGTCACAAACACACGGCCATCCACTGCAATGGGACTGCCATTTCCCGGTTGGGGAAGTTTGACTTTCCAAGCGATATTGTCCGTAGCGCTCCATTGGGTTGGACCTTGTTCCCCGCCCGATAATCCATCGCCTGCTGGACCGCGAAATGTCGGCCAATCAGCGGCCCAGATCGGATGCGTCGCACCAAACACCACTAAGAATAATGCCGAAACTAAGCAGCGGGACATCGATAAAACTCCTTGACTCGATGAAAGCAGGGATCGCGGATTCAGGCACGTGCTGCCGCACAACCTCGGGGCGGAGCACGGCAACGATCATATCATACCGGTGGGCATCCCGCATGTGTTGTTCAGGCAGCGTGGGGCAATAACGCCGGCGGAGCCGTTTCATCGTTGGTGGCGAGCGGGTCGGCGGCTGCCATCGATTTGCGGCGTTCCTGATATAAAAACCAGCCGAGCAGCGAAAGCATCAGCATGTATCCAAAGAATGGCGTCCCGATGGCGCGCACGGGGCGGTACCAAACCCACGGCGGCACGAAGTTCAACAATCCCAAGCACGCGAAGAGTCCGCCCAAAGTGAAGCGCATTTGGTTGCGGGAATGGGTGCCGTCCCGCAGAGACCACATCATGACGGTCAGCGGATACATCAACCACACGCCGTAGTAAAACCAAGAGATGGGTGAAAACACAATCATCATCACCAGGAGCATGGCATACTCAATCGCATCAGTCCGCTGCGTGCGGAATTTGGCCCCCGGCATCACAGCCACGAACCCCAGGCAGATCGCCAGTGCCGCGCCGAGAATCACGAAGTTCACAACACGAAAGTCCAGATTGGCCACGTTGACATAAATCAAACGGTACCCGGCGTTCGGGTGGCCGGGAATGTAGGGGCGTGGATGGACGGTTAATTTGCGGTCAGCAGGAATCGGCCGCAACAAACGATTCGCAGTGGCAATCAGCGACGCATTTTTCCAGCGATAACTTTGCCCGGGACGTTGCGCAATCGTGCCGCGGTCATAACTGAGCACCATCGCGTTGGTCCATGTTCCCAGTTCAGCCACATTGCGCTGGAACCCGCGAAACGGGGCCGGCAGACAGATCAGCAAAAAGGCCATCACCACTAAAAACCCGGTCAGGGCTCGGTATTGCCGTCGCCATAATAAATAGACAGCCAGCATCACCGGAAAAGCTTTTACGGCTGTCGCTAAGGCAATCAATGTCCCTGCCCCGAACTGACGACCGGCGCGTAGACAAATAAATGCCGCAAGCAGCAGCGCCAACAACATCAAGTTGGGTTGGCCCAGTTGAAACGTGTCATACACGTAGGCAGTCGTCGCCAGCGTCGGTACGAGATAGATGATCACCGGCCGTCCCCAGGCTTTGCCCGTGGCTAAGTAGACGCCCGCGTAGACACAAAAAATCCAACACACCGCATTGGCCGCTTCCAAGATCAAAATAAAAGGCAGCTTGCCGGCAATGGTGAGCGGCGCAATCAGACAGGCCGAGACAGGCGGGTACATAAAATTGAACCGCGGTGATTCGGCCAGCGGATAGATTTCTTCGCCCGCCAACACCTGTTGTCCGACCGTGTACCAGGTGTCGTAGTCCTTATTGCGATCCGAGGCGCCACCATAGCGAAGGTGTACGCTCACCGGGACCACAGCAAAGCCGATGATGACGCCAATCCAAATGGCCCACAACCAACGGTCAGTGCGCCCTTTGTGTGTTAAGGACTGATGTTGTTCACTCACGCCGCGTTGGCCTTCCGGGGAAGCAAATGCTATTGAAGGTCGAGTTTTTCATGTGGGGCGCGATTGAAATCATCCGACTGCATCAACGTTCTTCGAAACGAGTTCTACCGACAGTCACTCAAGGGTGTTTCACTGTCGAGCAGGAGTATATCGCTCGCGATGGATTCCGCAAATGCCAATTGGGGAAAGCGGTTACGGCAATTATCCAATCAAGAAATACCGATGGAACGACCTGCTCGGTTGCACGGAAACCCCCATTCCGCCAGCGGCACGCGTGCCGATTCGCAGCGGTACCGCTTGGCGTTTCATTCCAGTGCACGGCGGGGATAATCGGTATACAGTCGTTCAACGCCCAACTCCCGCAGCTGTGCCATTCGCTGGGGGTCGTTCACCGTCCACGCACCCGCTTCGAGACTGGCCGCTTTGATTTTTTGGACCTTCTCCGCAGTTACACCCGCCTGGTTGATCACCAAAGCGGCAAAGCCATGCGTCTTGGCGGTACGAATATCGGCCTCGATATCCGTGTTTGCTCCGCGGTCCCAAAAAATCGTCACCGCCGGAGCCAGGCGTTTGGCCTGGGTCATGTATTGCAGGTTGCCATCGTTGAATCCGACCCACGCTTCCATCTGCAGTCGTTTTACCAGCGCAACTGCCTCGGCGACGCAATCCATCTTAGGTTGAATGGAAACCCGCGTCCGCCGCTGCTTTTTGACCAGTTTCAGCACATCTTCCAGCAGCGGAATCCGTTGCGGCGGACAGTCGGCGAGACTCTTGCCGGTGCGGCGTCGAAAATCGGTGGCGACGTCGACTGTGGCGAGTTCTTTGTAGGTTGATTCCGCCACAACAAGTTTTCGGTCGCCCACGCGCGCCGTCGTTTTGTCATGGATCACCACCAACTGGCCGTCCTGGGTGCGGAGAATATCCAATTCAAGCCAGTCCGCACCCGCAGCGATGCCGCCTTGAAATGCCGCCAGCGTGTTCTCAGGGAAATTCCCTGAATCCCCACGGTGAGCGGTGACGCCATTGTTGAGGAACGCAGGTGCTTCACTTTCAACAGCCAGGATCGACTCGCGTTTTTCCTGAAACAATCTGAGCCAATCCAGCGTCAGTCCCTCGGGAATTGTCGCTGGGGGTTGATACTCCTCGGGGGTTTTGCCCCAATAAAATCCAATCCAACCCGCTGCATACGGTTTGGATGCGTCGATGAAGCGCCCCAATTGTTGCGCGTCGCACTTCAGCGGAAAAATCTCCTCGATAACGACCGGTTTGCCGACTTCCGCAAATCCTTGGAGCGTCTTGAGGGCTTGGGGATTCTTGCCGGTTTCAGGGTAGAGGTGCACCGCCAGGAAATCGAGATCGTCGGTCACTTGGTCCGGTATGAACCCCGACGTCAGCCCTGGACGATCCAAGCTATTGGGGACCAATCCTACGGTAATCAAATGCCGCCGGTCCTGTTTGCGTATGGCGGCGACCATTTTGCCAATCCAATCTCGAGCAATCGCTTGCCGTGGTCGGCCGGTTGTTTCCAACGTGATGAATTGCACAAAATGCTTGCCGGCAAAGGCGGGGCCCAGCCAGTCGTCCCGTTTCTTTTTGCCCCCGGGAACATAAGGCTCGTTCATCAGGTCGTAGCAAAACAGGGCGGGGCTCTTCGCGCAGCGTGCGGCAACGGCTTCCCAAAACCGGGCTTGTGCCTGCCAGCGTTGTTGTTCGTCTAATGCGTCGTACCAAGCGGGAACGTTTTGTTTGTGGTAGCAGCCCAGTCCAGTCACATCGAGATACAACCCGGTGCGTTCCGCCAACCGCAACAGTTTTTCCAATTGCCGCAGTGCGTCCTGGTTCGGTGCATCGGCAGCCGTCATGAACTTACCGAACTGCAGATGCACACGGACGACATTCGCGCCCAGTTGTTTCATTTCCTGAAAGTCGTCAGCAACGGATTCCCATTCGTCTTCCCAGTAATCCTCAATCAGCCGCCCTTCACGGTCGTGATCGTAGTTGAATCCCCAGGGAACGAACGTGCGGCCTGATTCCGCCAACACAAAGCCGCGTTGGTCGTTGGCCGTGCGGACCCATTCCAGTTCGGTGGCAAGAGCGTGGTTGGTCAAAACCAGCCCTGCGATCAACGGCAGAAAGACGAGTTTGCGATGCATGGAATCACCAACTTATTCTCGACAAGTCGTTTCAAAACCCTCTGACGCAACTCGCTGACACTAAAATGTAAGTTTCCGGAACAAGCGCAACCGGGTTTTGAAACAGGTTCTAGCAGGAACTCGGCGCCGCGCGAAAACGCGACGATTGCAATGTAAAGGGAATATCAACCGGATTCAATTACCGGGCGGGCCTGAAAATCGGCGGCTCCCGCGGTATGATTGAAATTCTCAGCAGGTGTTCAACTTGTTGGCCAGCTTTTAAATTCTTCTGAGATATCCGTATTCCAGATTCAATCGTTGAGGACAAGAGATGAGATCGCTACGTCCGTGCGTCCTGTTTTTGATGGTCATGCTGTCCGTCGGATTGCTGACGGCCGCTGAGAAAGTGAACACCTCGGGATTGACCTTCACCGAGTATGACATCGAAGAGGATCTCGTCTATGGACATAAAGACGGCTTAGCGCTGACCATGGATGTGCTGACGCCCAAGCAGAATGCCAAGGGGATCGGCGTGATCTTGGTTTCCAGCGGCTCCTGGAAATCAAAAAAGTCCGACATCGAGGCAGAGAACGTTCGCAAACGCAACGAGGACCATTGGGCGCAGGGATTGCTTGCCGGCGGCTATACGCTGTTTGTCGTGCGACACGGTAGCTCGCCGCGATACTATGTGCCGGAGATGGTGGAAGATATGAATCGCAGCGTACGGTACGTGCGGTCGATCGCTAAAGATCACGGCGTTGATCCCAATCAGTTGGGAATCACCAGCGGATCGTCCGGCGGGCATTTGGCACTGATGGCAGCAATGACCGGTGATGAGGGAAATGCCGATGCCAAAGATCCCATCGAGCGCGTGAGCAGTCGTGTGCAGTGCGTCGTCGCTTGGTTCCCCCCGACCGACATGGTGAATTGGGGCGCCGAGAAGGGATACAACGTGATCAAGCTGGTTCGCCCGCAAATGTTTCAGCGGATGTTTGGAGAGATCACCGATCTAGAAAAACAACTCCGCGAAATCTCGCCGATTTACTTTGCCACCAAACAATCTCCGCCCTTATTATTGATTCACGGCGATAGCGACCGAACCGTTCCGCTACAGCAATCCCAAGTGATGCAGGCGAAATATCAGGAACTCGGCTTACCGGTCGAATTGATCGTCGAACCGGGCGGCGGGCATTCGTATTGGCCGGGAATTGCGGCGGAATACCAAGAAGTCTGGAAGTGGTTCGACACCTATTTGAAAAAGTAAGCACAATGTCCACAGCCATGCCTCTCACCAGCTTGGGCGAAACGTTGGATCTATCCGCCGAACAATTCGGCTGGTTTGAATCCAGTGCGCCGTTGATTGACGATCCTGCTGCATTACGAACGCGGTTGGAGGAAGAAGGTTACTTGTATCTACCCGGTTATCTCGATACCGACCTCGTGACCGCTGCGCGGGAACGGCTGCTTGGCCAATTGGATGAACTGGGAATGGTCGATCGCACGCATCCGGTTTCTGCAGGAATTGCCCAACAACCCTGGCAGGGACGCAGTTGCCACGATCTGGTTCAGCAGAACGCGCCGCTGCGGGAATTGCTGTACGCCGGGCGGATGATGGAATTTTATCGACGGCTGTTTGACACACCGGTACGGCATTTCGATTTCACCTGGCTGCGAGCGATCGGTCCGGGGCACGGTACGGCGCCGCACGTCGATTCGGTTTATATGAATCGTGGGTCGCAACGGCTATTAACCAGCTGGACGCCATTGATGGAGATCACACCCGAAATCGGCGGACTGACGATCATGCCCGGTTCGCATCGCTTGGACCGCTTGAAAAAACATTACACAGGCGATGTTGACACGTTTTGCACGAATCAACCCGATCGCCCGCCCCAGGATGTCCATGAATGGATCGGCCCGTTGGGGGATGGGAAACTGAGCGGGCATCCGGCGCGGTTACAATCCAAACTGGGCCTCCCTTGGCGGACCGCCGAACGGTATCGTCCGGGAGATGTCGTGATATTCAAAATTTTTACCGTCCACGGCAGTCTCGACAACCACAGTGACCGCATCCGACTCTCGACCGACTCGCGTTACCAGCCGGCCGATGAACCGGCGGACGAACGTTGGATTGGCGAAAACCCGATCGGCCATAATCGTTCCGTCCGCAAGGGGTTGATTTGCTAGCAAGCGACCAACGACGAAAACACCATAGAAAGTTCCCACTCATGAATCACATACAACGAATTGGCCTCCTTGCATTTCTGGGGCTTCTGATATTTTCCGGAAGTGGCGCGCCCTTGGCGGCGGCGGAATGGATTGACCTTACGGATGCGGTTGTTGTCGTCCGCGATGGCGATCTTCCCCAAGCGGAACAAACCGCAGCGACGGTGTTGATTGAAGAGATCGAAAAACGGACTGGTATCAAGTTGCCCCAAACCGACCAATGGCTGGCGGATAAAACGGTGATTGCACTCACGTCGCAAAATAAAGTTCCGGGATGGAACACAGCCATCCCCATGCGGAAGGGCGAGAACCTTCCCGAAGCTCAACCCGAGGGATACCGCCTTTCCGTTCAACAAAACGATGATGCGGCACCGATTGTTTGGATCCAAGGGGCCGATCCCCGTGGCGTGTTGTATGGAGCGGGGGCTTTGTTGCGGAATCTGCAGTGGGGCCAAGAGACTGCCAAGCTGCCGGCGGATTTAGATATGGCCACCGCACCGGTCTCGCCGATTCGGGGTCACCAGTTGGGTTATCGTGCGACGGCCAACTCTTGGGATGCTTGGACGGAAGAGCAATTCGATCAATACATCCGCGAATTGGCACTGTTCGGCACAAACGCCATCGAGAATATTCCGTTTCAGGATGGGCGGAAAAACTCGATGATGAAATATTCCCGACAGGACATGAATCGCAAATTGAGCGAAATCTGTAACCGTTACGGACTCGACTATTGGGTCTGGACGCCGGCCGACTTTGATCTCAACAACAAAAAACTGCGCAGTGAAATGCTCGACAAACACGAAACGTTGTACCGCGATTGCCAACGACTTGACGGGGTCTTCTTCCCCGCCGGCGATCCAGGAGACAATCCGCCGGAATTGGTGCTGCCTTTTTTAGAAGAATTGTCCGAGCGACTCATCGCAATTCACCCGAAGACGCGGATCTGGTTGTCGCTACAACGCCTGAGTCGCCGCGACGTCGAGTATATCTTCGATTATATCAAAACAAAGAATCCAAAATGGTTGGGTGGGTTGGTCGCTGGGCCTTCCAGTCCGCCGGCACCGCTGATTCGTAATTCACTTCCGGCGCAATTCCAGTTTCGCCTATACCCCGACATCACGCACAACAAACTCTGCCAATACGTCGTCCCTTGGTGGGACCCCGCCTATGCGCTGACGTTGGGCCGCGAAGCGATCAATCCTCGACCGCGCGAATATGCGGAGATCCACAATCGGCTCGCCCCGTATACCGATGGGTTCATCAGCTATTCCGACGGCGTGCACGATGATGTCAACAAGATTGTCTGGAGCATGTTGGGCTGGGATCCTAATCGCGATGTGCGGGAGATTCTGATCGAGTATTGCCGCGTTTTCTTCGATCCAGCGATTGCACCCGCAGCGGCTGATGGGATTTTGGCTCTCGAAAAAAACTGGCAAGGCGCGTTGGCCGACAACGGTGCGGTCGAAGGGACGTTGTTGTATTGGAATGAACTGGAAAAACAGGCTCCGCACTTGAGCGGCAATTGGCGCTGGCAAATGAATTTACTGCGGGCAAATTACGACGCCTACACCCGCCGCCGTTTGATATATGAAACCAAACTGGAAAACCAAGCAAACGAGATTCTCGCCCAAGCACCCCAAATCGGCAGCAAAGCGGCAATGAAACAGGCCTTGGACGTTCTCAATCGCGCGCAGACAGATCCGATTAGCCCAAAATTGCATTCGCGAATCGAGGAACTGTGTCAGGACCTTTTTGAATCGATCTCGCTGCAAACCAGCGTCGAAAAATATAATGCCAGTGGGGCCGAACGTGGGGCGTTCTTGGATTTCGTTGATCATCCGCTGAACAACCGGTGGTGGCTCGAAGACCGTTTCACCGAGATCGCCAAACTGCCCGGTGAAGCGGAGCGGCTCAAGGAATTGGAGATCATTCGCACCTGGGAGAACCCCGGCGCCGGCAGCTTTTATGACGATTTAGGAAACATCGCCAAGTCACCACGGTTGATCCGCTGGAATCCGGCCGGCACCAATCCCGCGCACGTCATCCGCTCACCCAGCACGACCTATTGGTGGTTGGACAACGGCAAGACTCGAGCGCGGCCATCGTGGTTGACGACCATGGAAGCCGGAACCAAGGTCGTCTACGAGGGCCTGGATCCCAACGCGAATTACGTGATTCGCGTCGCGGGCTATGGGCAGTCGCTGCTCCGCGCCGACGACCAGCGGTTGCAGACATCCCTTGATGAACGTGGTCTGGGAGAATTCAAGGAATTCCCCGTCCCCAAAGACTTGCTCAAGGATCGCAAGTTGACGATTACCTGGGATGCCCCCACCGGCGAAGAGCATCTCAACTGGCGGCAGCAGTCGCGAAACGCCGAAATCTGGTTGTTGAAACAACCGTAAAGCGGGAACCGCCCCCGCCCAGCGAAGGTTGTTTGCTCACTCCCTCTCAAGTGTGAGCAGCGATGCAGTCTCGTCTCGTCAGCTCTACGAATGATTGTCGACGTCCAGCGTCTCGACGATGATCGCTGCTTCGGTTGATTCGTGTTCATGCAGCAGATCTAAGAATTGCTCGATGTCCACAAGCACGTCCCGCCAACATTGATAAGATTCTCCGCAAGCCTGCAATCGAGAACTGTAGTCGTCCAGGGTGTCGAGAATCTGTAGGTGTTGCTGTTTCAATTGTTCCGCTTGCTCAGCCAACTGCGGCGCGCGTTCGATTGCACCGGCTAGATAGCCTCCCTGTTCTTCGAGTTCGAAATGTTCTGCGAGATGATCGCGCAATTCTCGAATGCGGGCTCCCATCTCTTCGTACTTCGGTCCATCGCCCAGTTCGTTGACTTCACTCCAGAATTGCCTCAAGTCAGTGACCCGTTTCGAAATTTCGACATGTTCGGTCGACAACATCCGCAGGAAATCATCGGTTTGCGAAGCAGCCATCGTACCCATCCTTCCAGTGCTCTGAATCGTGCACCTGTAAGCGGCCGAGTTTGTATTGATCACAAACTCCTAGTACAGCTGGTCAACAGAAACTCGCGAGGAAACCCCTCACAGACTTTGGTCCAGGCATAAAAAAAACCTCCATCGTGCGAACCTTGCACGTAGAGGCTGTCATGACCGGAATCGGACCACCAAGTCATCAGCGGTCCCGTTCTGGCCGTCATTATTCGTGGCGAACGCAAAAATGTCAAGACGTGTAATCCCTCCCCGTGGGGGGCATTGGGCGTCAATCGATGACCAGGACTTTAGCCCCCTGAATCGGGCCATGTTTCAGTTCCAGCAAAGCACGATTTGCGTCTTCGAAGCGGTAAGGTTCGACCGTGGGGCGAATCGGAATCTCGGCGGCGATTTTCAGGAATTCGGCAATATCAAAATGGGTGACGTTGGCGACAGTTTTGATTTCGCGCTCCATCCACAAATGGTCGTGGTAACTCAGGTCCAACAGCGACTGCTTGTCGGTGTCCTCTTTACGAATCGCATTAATCACCAACCGTCCTGCTGGAGCGAGGTTTCTTAAGGCCTCGACCACCGGTTTCCAGACCGGCGTGGTGTCGATAATCGCGTCCAGGTTTTCCGGCGACCGATCCGTGGTGTCTCCCACCCAGGTGGCTCCCAATTCCAAGGCGAATCGTCGCGCGCTTTCATCACGTGCGAAGACCGACACTCGACTATCAGGATACAGGTGCCGCGCCAGTTGAATCACGATGTGAGCTGAGCCGCCAAAACCGGTTAAGCCCAGCGATTGGCCATTCTGGAGTTGGGTCAGTTTTAATGAGCGATAACCGACCGCCCCGGCACAGAGCAGGGGGGCAGCTTCAGCGTCGGTGAAAACATCAGGAATGCGATAGGCGTACTGCTCCCCGACCGTTAGGTACTCCGCATAGCCGCCGTTCACGTCTCGGCCCGTGGCCCGGAAATCGACGCTGAGGTTCTCATCATCCGCGCCCGTCGATGAATGGATCCAACCCACGCCGACGCGGTCGCCGACTTGCAGTTGGCTCACTTCGGCCCCCAGGCGTTCCACACGACCAATCACTTCATGACCAGGGACCACTGGGAACTGCGGCGGCGCGGTGCGACCTTCG
Source organism: Symmachiella dynata (assembly GCF_007747995.1). Taxonomy (NCBI): domain Bacteria; kingdom Pseudomonadati; phylum Planctomycetota; class Planctomycetia; order Planctomycetales; family Planctomycetaceae; genus Symmachiella; species Symmachiella dynata. The sequence continues at coordinate 624,742 of NZ_CP036276.1, forward strand.
ATCTCGTCCAATTCCGTATGACAGACTCCGCAAGCAGCGACCCGTATTAAAACCTCACCGGGCCCTGGAGTGGGGATGGGAACATCGGCCAGGACGAGCGGTTCATTCGTGTCGTGTAGCGAGACGATTTTGTGAAGCAGCATGGCTTTCATCGCGACGGCTCCTTGAGGTCTCAGCGGACTATGGGCGACAGGCGATTGCGCAATTCCATTCTTACGGCAATCTTCAGCGAATCAAGAGGTGCATCTCGGTAGCATGGAATGTCGCTGGAATCGAACGACCGCAAAACGGCTACGTCCAATCAATGGCTCATCCAAAACACAACCGAAAGGGCGGCCACCACCAGGACGACCAACAGTGCCGCATCCGGTTCGACAATCCAGAGTCGTTTTTCGGCGCGATACAACATTCCTTGAATGGCGACAGCCGTGACGAAAATCACCATCGCAGCCGTGACGGCATGTGTCGGAGCTGCTGCGGCGAACAAAGAGCCGTCGTAGAAAAAATCGACTCCGACGAAGATCAGCATGTTGAAGGCATTGCTACCGAAAATGTTGCCGATCGCCAAATCGGTGGCCCCCATGCGTAGGGCGGTCAGTGTCGTGACGGCTTCGGGCAACGAGGTAATAAAGGCCACAAACAATGTGCCGACGATCGTTCGCCCCAATCCGCTGATGTCCGCCAATTCGCTCGCCACACTTGCCAGTTTCGGGGCAGCGACAAAAATCACTGCGGCGGAGAGCAGGTATCCTGTCAAACTTTTGGCACGCGACATGGTCGGTGTTTCGGCCGCCTGCGGGGCTTGGCTCAACGCATATTGCTGATCGAAAAAAATCAAACGCAGGCAAAACAGATACGTGATTAACAAAAACCACGACCCCGGCCCGAGGCGGAGGAACGTTCCGGGAAACTTGACCAGCAGAAAAAACAACACGACCGCTGTGAGGAGAATTCCAGAAACTGCCGAAAGCGCATGGGCCGACGCCGCTTTTGAAAGGGCTGCGCCATGCGTTTTTGTGCACAAATCAAGCACGGCCAGGATTAACAAATTAAACAGCGAGCTTCCCAGCAGGTCTCCCAGGGTTAAATCCACAGCGGGAATCATGGCAGCCTTGCAGCCGACAAGCAGTTCCGGCAAACTCGTCGCTAACGCGAGCAACACAACGCCAGCCATGGAACGCCCCATGCCCGTAATCAGGCCGACTTGGTCAGCGAAACGGGCGAGCAGTGTTCCCGCGACAACGACGACCAAAGCAATCAAAATGAATTGTGCGATCAGTCCGGCCATACGCTTCTTTCCGGCAATGTCTGGAAATGGTAGCGAATCTTCCAGGCATACATCCTAACAGCGATTGTTTCTAGAACAATCTCACCGGTCTCCACTCTCGATCATGCAAAAACAAATTCAAGCCGACACAGCTCCGAAGACCCCCTGGCACGCCCTGCCAAGTGCGGAGGTGATTTCGCAGCTTGGCAGCGATTTGAAATCCGGTCTGTCGGCAGCCGAATCGCAAGCACGTTTGAAATCCTACGGCCCGAATGAGCTGCTCTCCACGGAAGAAACGCGTTGGTATACGGTCTTGCTACGTCAGTTTTGGGACGTCATCATCGGCATTTTGATGATCGCGGCTTTGATGTCGGCGGTGACCGGTGAATTGATCGACGCGGCTGCGATTTTAATTATCGTCGTGCTCAATGGAGTGTTAGGATTCATCCAGGAGTGGAAGGCGGAACAAGCGCTGAAAGCTTTGCAGCAAATGCTTGCGCCGCAGTGTACCGTCGTTCGGGATGGACGCGAACTTCAAATCGAGGCCGCACAGATCGTGCCGGGCGATTTGGTACATCTGCGCGTCGGAAATCGCGTACCTGCCGATTTGCGGCTGACAGCGGCCGTTAACTTGAAGGTCGATGAATCGGCACTCACCGGTGAATCCGACTCGGTCTCTAAAGGGATGGAACCGGTTGACGAATCGACACCCTTGGCCGAGAAATCCTCAATGGTCTGGATGGGGACGGCGGTCACCAACGGCCATGCGTCCGGCATCGTCGTAGGGACTGGAGAAGCGACCGAGTTCGGACGCGTCGCTCAACTGACACAAGCCATCGGACCGGAAACGACGCCCCTGCAACGCCGCACAGCTGTTTTGGGTAAGCAGTTGGGACTGATTGCGATTGTGGTTTCGGCACTGATCGCCGTTGGTGGTTGGTTCGCCGGCAAACCGACGCTGGATATGTTTCTGACCGGCGTCTCGTTGGCCGTTGCAGTCGTTCCCGAAGGACTCCCAGCGGTCATCACCATTACATTAGCGCTCGGCGTGCGGGCGATGGCAAAGAAACAGGCGCTGCTGCGTCGATTGACCGCCGCCGAGGCCTTGGGAGCGGCATCGGTCGTCTGCACGGACAAAACCGGCACCTTGACTAAAAACGAAATGACCGTTCAGCAAATCTGGTTGCCGGCCGGCCATATCGATGTGACCGGCACCGGCTACGATCCCGCTGGTCATTTTGAAGTGGATGGGGAACGGCTCGATTATCAATCGCGGCCCGATTTGTTGGCATTTTTAGAAACTGGTTTGCGGTGTAATCACTCCACGCTGCAACAGACCGACGAGGGTTGGCAGCAGTCGGGCGAACCCACCGAAGCCGCACTGGTTGTGGCTGCCTATAAAGCCTGGATGCCGTCGGTCGAAACCGGCGAAGACTCCACGGAATTCTCGTTCAATTCGACGCGCAAACGGATGACCGTCGTTGAGCGGAAATCCGAAGGTTCGCTGGCGCATGTCAAAGGCGCCCCGGAGGTGATTCTCGGCCGCTGTCAACGCATCTTAAAGGACAACGACGAACAACCACTGACTGAGGAGGACCGTCAGCGCATCCAGCAGGCCTATGCAGAAATGGCCAATCAAGGCTTGCGCGTCTTGGCAATCGCTCGCCGCAAACTGCCGCTCGATTTTAAGTTGGATGAGGACGCCGTCGAACAGGACCTGACATTGTTGGGATTGGCCGGCATCATCGATCCACCCCGTCCGGAAGTTTCAGCGGCCATTCAGACCGCCGCTCTGGCGGGTATCCATGTCATCATGATTACCGGCGACGCTGCGCCCACGGCATTGGCCATCGCCAAGCGAATAGGTCTGAGCGCCGAACAGGCACTCACCGGTAACGAGCTAGAGCAGCTGGATGATGCGGCATTGCTTGAACGCTTAATGCAAAAAATCGTAATCGCTCGTGCGACCCCCGAACAGAAACTGCGGATCGTGACCTTGCTGCAAGGCGACGGGCATGTCGTGGCCATGACGGGCGATGGCGTGAACGATGCGCCTGCGTTGAAGAAAGCCGAGATCGGCATCGCCATGGGGTTGCGGGGCACGGATGTCGCCAAGGGGGCCGCCGACATGGTGCTGACGGACGACAACTTCAGTTCCATCATCAATGCCGTCGAAGAGGGTCGCCGCCAATATGACAACATCCAGAAATTCGTCCTGTATTTGCTCTCCTCGAATACGGGCGAAGTCTTAGCGATCTTTTGTAATATCCTATTGGGCGGACCGTTGATTCTGTTACCCGTGCAGATTTTGTGGATGAATCTAGTCACCGATGGCGTGACCGCTGTCGCGCTGGGGTTAGAACCGATCGAAGCTGGAAACATGCACCGCCCTCCGCGCGATTCCAACCAGCCGCTGCTTGACCGTCGTGGGATGGTCATGATCGGCCTGCTTGGTTCCTACCTGGCGGCTGTGGCGCTGTGGTTAATGTACGACTCTTGGGGCAGCGATGATCCGCATGATAAGGCGATTGCGCAGACGATGGCCTTTTGTGGACTCATCATTGCGGAGAAAATCAACGTCTTCAATTTCCGTACACTGCGGACGTCGCTGTTTCGGCTCAATTTCTTTTCCAATCCTTGGATCCTAATCGCCTGTCTCGGCATGATCGGGCTGCAAGTCGCCGCGGTTTACGTCCCGTTTTTACAAACGGCGCTGCATACTGTTCCGCTGGGCCTACAGGATTGGGGCCTGATCGTCGCCTTGACGCTGCCGGTGCTGGTCTTAGGCGAGGCGTATAAGTGGTTCTTGCGGCGCGGTGACTCTGAGGTTGCCCACGATTGATGCCCAGAATTCGCCGGCAGCTTCAACCTGATTTTCCGCGGCAGTAAATCACCCAATACACCATCCCCACCATTCCGGCGCCGCCCACGAGATTCCCCAAGGTGACGGGCAGTAGGTTGTGGATGGCAAAGGCGCTCCAGCTTAGCTCCGCAGGTCCATTTCCTTCGGCCAGGATCAAGCCGAGTGGGACGAAGTACATGTTGGCGACGCAGTGCTCAAATCCGGCGGCGACAAATGCGGTGATGGGGAAGATCACCGCTACAATTCGATCAGTGACACTCTTGCCGGCCATCGCCAACCACACTGCCAAGCAGACCAGCACGTTGCATAAGACGCCTCTGAAGAAAGCTTCGCCGAATCCCAATGAGCACTTACCGGTTGCAATGGCAATGGCTGTCGCCCCGACCGCGCCGCCATTCATCGTAGCTTGACCCGACAAAGCCACCAAGAGGGCGAGGCCGGCTGCGCCGAAGAAATTGGTGATGTACACCAGCCCCAGGTTTCGCACGATCAGTTTGGTGGAAATTTGCCGATCGACCCAGGCCATGACCATCAGGTTATTGCCCGTGAATAACTCAGCACCGGCCACAACGACGAGAATCAAACCGAGCGAAAATACCGTGCCGCCCAACACGCGTTGAACGGCGAAGCTCAGAGAACTGTCGCTGACCACGAGCGTGTAGAACAGTGCGCCCAGTCCGATGAAACCGCCCGCAAGCACTCCCAATGCCGCCAGAGGAATCAACGGCAGATTGGCTTTCGTGACACCGACCGTCTCAATGCGAGCGGCGACTTCCTTGGGGGTGTAGGCTTCCGCACCAAATATTTCGGACATATTCTTTCCGGGAAACGGTGGCAGGAATAAAGTGGCATCGTACCGATTGGACTATGGCAACACAATTCCGCAGCAATGAGACTAGGACCGACGCTCAATCCAAATTGGTCGTTCGCAGTCGCAATGCGTTGGCGATCACCGACACGGAACTGAAACTCATGGCAGCGGCGGCGATCATCGGATTGAGTAACAGCCCCATGACCGGATAGAGGACACCGGCGGCAATCGGCACGCCGAGCGCGTTGTAGATGAATGCGAAAAACAGGTTCTGCCGAATGTTGCGCATCGTGTGGCGACTGAGATTAACCGCTTTGATGATTCCTCGCAGATCTCCTTTGACGAGAGTAACCCCCGCCGATTCGATCGCCACATCGGTTCCCGTTCCCATAGCGATGCCGACATCGGCCAGCGCCAGCGCCGGTGCATCATTGATGCCGTCGCCCGCCATCGCCACCTTGCGGCCTTCGCTTTTGAGTGCTTGGATCCGCGCCTGTTTATCCTCAGGCCGCACGCCCGCTTCGAACTCATCGATTCCCAATTGCTCGGCGACCGTCTGCGCTGTTTTCTCGTTGTCGCCGGTTAACATAATGATCCGCAGCCCCAATTGGTGCAGTGCAGTAACGGCTTCGGCGGTGGAGGCTTTGATCGGATCGGAGACAGCGATGATTCCGGCGAAACGTTGGTCCACAGCAACATACATCACCGTCCGTCCCTGCCGTTGCAGTTCATCGACCTTCTCGTCCAAGACCGCGAACTCCTGCACCTGCCGTTCTTCCAACAACGACCGTTTGCCAATCAGCACAGCCTTGCCGTCAACGGTTCCATGCACCCCTCCGCCTGTGACCGAGTCGAAATCAGCGGTGCTCGATAAACTAAGCTCCCGATCTTTGGCTCCTTGAACGATGGCATGCGCCAACGGATGCTCGCTGTTTTGTTCGACGCTCGCCGCCAAGCGTAACAGGTCCTCTTCGGGATAGTCCTGAGCCGCAATGCACTCCGTCAGTTTGGGGCGGCCTTCGGTCAACGTGCCGGTTTTGTCGACGACGAGTGTGTCAATTTTTTCCAAGGTCTCCAAAACTTCGGCATCCTTAATCAGCACGCCAGCCTTCGCTCCGCGCCCAACCCCCACCATGATTGACATCGGCGTGGCCAGTCCCAATGCACAGGGGCAGGCGATGATCAAGACGGCGACCGCATTGACGAGCGCCCAAGCCAAGGCGGGTTGCTTTGGCTGGAGGACTGCCCAAGCAATAAACGTCAGCACCGCGCACAGCACCACCGCTGGCACGAAATAACCGGCGACGACGTCGGCAACTTTTTGAATCGGCGCGCGACTCCGCTGGGCGTCCGAGACCATATTGACAATCTGCGCCAACACCGTGTCTCCGCCCACTTTTTCTGCTTCCATCAAAAACGCACCGGTCTGGTTGACCGTTCCACCGATCACTTCGTCGCCGGTTTGTTTTTGCACCGCCGCCGGTTCGCCGGTGATCATCGACTCGTCGACGGAACTTTTCCCCTCCGTCAATTTGCCGTCGACAGGGATTTTCTCACCCGGACGAACACGCAGCACATCCCCTTGCTGGACGTCATCCAACGGCACCTCTTGCTCTTGGCCGTCACGAACGATACGAGCGGTCGGGGGCGCCAACGACATCAATTCCCGAATCGCATGCCCGGTCCGCCGTCGCGCACGAAGTTCCAGCACCTGTCCAAGCAGCACCAACGTAATGATCACCGCCGCTGCTTCGAAATAGACCTCCACATGCCCGTCGGTTTTCAGGTCGTCGGGAACCAGTCCCGGAAACAGCACGACCAACAGACTGAACAAATACGCCGTCCCGGTGCCGATGGCGATCAGGGTGAACATGTTGAGGTTCCAAGTCAGAATCGACCGCCACCCCCGCACAAAAAAGGGCCAGCCCGCCCACAACACGACCGGCGTGCTCAACACGACTTGCAACCACGTATGCAGCGTATGCCCCAACCACTGGTCGACCGGCACCCCCACCATCGGCAGCATGGCTAAGAGGAACACAGGAATGCTCAGCGACAAAGCCACCCAAAATCGCAGCAGCATACTCCGCAGTTCCGTATCATCTTCCGGTGCGTCCGCCTCGACGTATTTCGGCTCCAAATCCATTCCGCACTTGGGACAGCTCCCCGGATGGTCCTGTTCGATCTCCGGATGCATGGGGCAGGTGTAGATCGTTTTTTTGCTTGAGGTGACCTGTGCTGACTCCAGCGCCATTCCACATTTCGGACAGTCCCCCGGTTGATCCGATTCGACACCCTCGCACATCGGGCAGAAATAGTTCTTGGTTGTCTTGCGCGGAGTTGTGTCGGTCGGTTGTTCTTGATGACAACACCCGCCTAATTGCACCATGTCCGGCGGCGATTCTGCGTCTGGCTTTAAGAACTTTTGCCGGCAATGTTCGCTGCAAAAGTAAAACGTCTCGCCATCGCGGGTCGTCTTGAGATCCGTAGATTCATCCACTTGCATGTGACAGATCGGGTCGATGGCCATGTTTGTCCTCTGGTGAATGCCGACAGTATCGAACGTCGCAACCGTCAGGTTATCCCACAGCACTGGGATTGCCAACTATGAGCACTCGAAGTTGACCAAAGCGAATGTCTGCTCGTTGGGCTTGAGTCATGAACCTATTCGGGCGGCGACATTCACGATAAACTCAAAGTTCGCCGACCAGACCCACCACAACTAGAATCAGTTTCAAAACCCGGTTGCGGTTGTTCCCGTAACGTTCAAATCAGTGTCAGTGGGACGCGTCAGAGGGTTTTGAAATTATTTGTAGGAGAGACATCGATGACACCGCGCGGGACGTTTTTTTTGACTTGGATTGTATTGTGCTCAATGGGCAACTTCGGATTCTGTGACGAACCTGTCGCCGGCCAACGCGCGGGCCGGTTGGATATGCAAGTCCAGGTGCAAATGAACTACCTGTTGTATTTGCCGCAGGATTACGATTCGCAACCCAGTTGGCCGCTGATGCTGTTCCTGCATGGTGCTGGGGAGCGTGGAGAGGATCTGGAACTGGTGAAGATGCACGGTCCCCCCAAGCTGATCGCCGCCGGCCAGCAGTTTCCTTTCATCGTGGTTTCGCCGCAATGCCCCAAAGACAAGGAATGGGAACCGATTGAACTGCTGGCGCTGCTCGACGATGTGAGTCGTCAATACAACGTGGATCCCGATCGCATTTATGTGACCGGACTGAGCATGGGAGGCTTTGGAAGTTGGCGATTGGCCGCTTATGCGCCGGATCGATTAGCGGCCATTGCCCCGATTTGCGGCGGCGGGGAAAAACATTGGGCCAAGCGATATCCGCATCTGCCTGTTTGGGCCTTCCATGGCGGAAAAGATCCCGGCGTGCCGGTGGAACGTACGCAGACGATGGTCGATGCTCTGATCGAGAAGGGCGGCAATCCGCAGCTGACGATTTACCCCGAAGCAGGACACAATTCGTGGACCGCTACGTACGCCAACCCCGAGTTTTACAAATGGTTGTTGCGGCAAAAAAGAACTGACAAGGAATAAAACGTTGAAACGCAAATTCTTGCGCGGCGTACTCTACTTCGTGCTTGCCATCGTGGTTTTAGGGATCGGATTGCTCATGACGCTCAGTTTCTTCGGCAAGCGACCCCATGACTTGGGGGTCACCGACGGGCAGCTTAAACCTTGTCCGGACACGCCGAATTGTGTGAATTCCCAATCCACTGATTCAGAACATGCAATCCCGCCGATTCCCTTCCAGGGACGGGCGGCTGAAGCAGGTGAGAAAATTCGCAGCGCACTGTTGCAGCAACCCCGGACACAGATCGTGAGTGATGACGGCGATTACATTCACGCGGAATCACGATCCGCACTGTTTCGCTTTGTGGATGACGTCGAAATCTACATCGATGCCGAGCAGCACCTCATCCACATCCGTTCCGCCTCACGCGTGGGCCGCTCGGACTTGGGCGTGAATCGCCAACGCGTAGAGTCAATCCGCCAAGCCTTCACCAACGCGCCGCCTGAACCGTAGGGTGCGTCACGACGCACCTTTCTATGTAGTACGGCTGATTTTCCTCGCGAAACAAGACGTTCCACACGTTTCGGAATAAGAATTGACCGCAGAGCAGCGAGAAAAAAACGGCCGTGGCGAATCCAGGCATCACTTACCTACCGTGACGCCTTCAATCAACGTTGCGGCGGTTGCATCGCCAAACGCATGTTGAAGTTCGTTCAATAATTCGTCACGAGTCTGCGGATCGGCGACGTGGCCGGTTAAAGTAATTTGGCCTGCGGATATTGGTTCAATCGCCACGTCTGGAAATCTCTCGTCCTGCAAGATCGGTGACAGTACTTGCCCCCGCTCATAGCCAGCTTGGAGGTTATGGATGTGTTCGTTGATGTTCGAACCTAGGATAAATGCGGCAACAAGCGATGCCACAAACGTTACAGCTAGAATCAATCCGAACATCGACCGAAACACCCGTCGGATTTTACCACGGGGAACGGGTTTCTCGTCGGTGTCTGTTTCAATCAGCGAGTTATCGTTCCACAACATGAATGCGACGACAAGGACCCCCACGAGGAGGCCCGCAAACAGACCCTGCGTCAGACCCAACCCAATGCCCGTTTGTAGAGGAGCGAAATCGGAGGAACTGTCGATGGAGAACATGGTGCGGTAATAACCCGGCGCCCATTGCCCCAAAGCCGCACCAATTCCCATGCCCAGCAGTGCACATGTGAAAGCGGTCAGCATGACGATGCCGAATGCCTTTTTGAGCGCCATAACAAACCTCGGATCAAACGGAATTCACAACTCAGCCCGTAGGGTGCGTCGCGACGCACCTTTCGATGGAGTACAGCTGAATATCCTAATGAATTTAAACGTCCCACACGATTCGGCAAAAAGAATTGACCGCGGATGAAAACGGCCGATCAACCAAACACCGGTCCCTAAACCAAGCGGACGCCCGCAAAAAACTCTCTGCGCCTCGGCGTCTCTGCGCGAGATTTTTCGTCACATGACAATTACGCAAACAACTCGCCAATCAATTCCCCGCCTTCGACCAACTTAATCGGCCGTTCGTTGGTCGCCATGTATTCGTCGTGCGGATCGAGGCCCAGGATGTGGCAGAAGGTGACGAACAAATCTTGCACTGCCACGGGACGCTCGGTGACATCCTTGCCGTCTTTGTCGGTGGCGCCGATGACCTGGCCGCCTTGCACTCCGCCGCCCGAGAAGGCCGTCAACCAGCCTTTGGAGTAATGGTCACGACCGCCGTCAGGTTTGATCTTGGGTGTCCGTCCGAACTCTCCCATCCAGACCACGAGCGTATTATCCAACATACCTCGGCGTTCCAGGTCGTGGAGCAGGGCGGGGTAGGCTTGGTCGGTTTCGCGGCACAACAGTGGGTTGTCGCGGAAGCCGTTGTTGTGCGTGTCCCAGCCGGCATCGTTGCGGCCGCCGGTGCTGATGACTTCGATAAAGCTAACCCCCTGTTCCACCAACCGACGAGCGAGCAGGCAGCCTTGACCGAATTCGGTATGCCCATATTCGTCGCGGATTTTCGTCGGCTCGTTTTCTAAATCGAACACGCCGAGTCGCGGGCTGAGCACGAATTTTTCGGTGCGGGCATAGATGTCGCGTTTTTCCTGGATCAGCATGTCGGTTGCCGAGGAATGGTACTCGGTATCGAATTGCGCTGCCAAACTCAGTCGCCGCCTGAGCGTCGCTTCATCGACCACCGGTTCGACATTGGCCGGCAATGCGCCGGGCGAGGGGACATTGAACGAGGCATATTTCGCGCCCAGTACGCCGGCGTCAACGTCACGCGTGGCGATCCGTGGTTTGCCGATCCGCACAAAACTGGGCAAATCCAAATCCGGATCGAAACGATCCCGCGCCACCACCGAACCGAATGTCGGATAGCGGACCGATACCGACGGGGGATAGCCGGTCCGGACCAGTGCAATTGCGCGGTCATGCACGGCGATGTTGCTGTGCATCGAGCGAATCAGTGCGATTTTATCTAATGACTGAGCTGTGCGAGGCCAGAATTCGGCGAATTCGATGCCGGGCAGGGTGGTCGAGATCGCCGTTGCCGGTCCTTGGAACTTTGAGCCGACTTTGGGATTGAATGATTCAAATTGGCTCGGCCCGCCATCCATCCACAACAGAATCATCGACTTGCCGCGTTTACGCAGTTCGTCAGCCTGGAGCGAAACAAGATCCCGCCAACCCAGCGTTAAAGCCCCCGCCGCCCCGGCGCCAACGGCAAGCTGCTTCATAAACCCACGGCGACTCACCACACCGTCCCGCGACATCCCGACGTCGATCATTGGTGCGTGCATGGCGATGGTGGCTCCGAGTGGTTTGGGGTGCAGGATTGTTTTTCGGCAGAGGGGAAAAAGGCTTTAGGCTATAGTCCGTAGGCTTTAGAAAAAGGCAACAATGCTCACTGGCATTCAACAACCAACCCTAAAGCCTCAAGTCTACAGCCTCAAGCCTCACTTTCTATCGTGTCGTAAACTCCACCGTATTCACCAATCCCCACAGCAAGTCTTCGAAAGCGGCGTTGCGGTTGCCGACTTTCTGGATGTGCTTTGTGGCGATGGTGGTTTCTCGTTCTGTGGGTTGGCGAGCTAAGACTTGCAGAAACAGTTGTTCAATGGCGGCCTGGTTCTTGGGATAGGTGATCAAAAGCCGGCTCAATTGTGTGCCGCTCTCCGGGGCGGCGTTGATTTGTGCCTGCAGTTGTGTGTTGTTCATCAAAAACATCGCTTGCCCCATGGTGCGGGGTTGTTCTTCTTCGGGCAGCGAGGGGTCGGCGGCAAAGGCTTCGACGACTAATTCCCGTGTGCTTTTCGGCGGTGGCGGAAAACGAAAGGCCTTGGTCGCGGGGGCCTGTTCGCCTTTTACGTTGGGCAGTCCCGTCGCCATGAACAACGCATCATAAATCACATCGCCTCGCAATCGTTCCGCTGTGGTGCCGGCAGCCAGCAGATTGTCATCGCTTTGCGCATTCGGCAAACGGCGCTGATAGGCATCGGTTACCAGGATAATGCGGAACAGATCCTTGATGTCGTAACCGGTTGCCAAGAAATGCGAGGTGAGCGCCTCATGCACTTCGGGCAGCAAATGATCCTTATACGGCCCCATGTCGTCGACCGGTTCGTAGAATCCGCGACCCATCAGTTTGGCCCAGATACGATTCACATACGCCCGCGCAAACCACGGGTTATCGGGCAGCGTGATCAAATTCGCTAAGCGTTGCCGGCGGGCCATGTCTGGTTTTCCCAGCGGCAAACCTTCGCCCGTCATCAGCGTCGGCCGCATCGCCGATCCTGGTTTTTTGACATCAAGGGCATTGGGCATACGATATTCCCCTTTGCCGCGATCCGAAACGATCGTCCCGGTCCCATCCTGCACCTTGCCGAGCTTGCCTGCAGCCCGCGCGAAGAAAGCGGCCATTTGGTGAAACTCTTCGCGCTGCCAATCGTCGAAGGGATGATCGTGGCATTCGGCGCACTGCAGTTGCAGTCCCAAAAAGACGCGAGCGGTCTCCGCCCCTAATTTGACGGCGTTGCCTTGATGGTATCCGACAAACGTGGCGGCGGGGTTTTGTTTGATCGGTCCGGTGCCGGTCAAAATCGCACGTGTAATTTCCGCCCAGGAATGATTGGCGTTCAGTTCCGCTGCGAGCCATTGCTGAAACAAATCGTAATTCAAAAACGTCAATTCGGGAGGCGGCACGCGGGCACTGATCGTGTCGCGCCAGTAATGCGCCCAGTGCGTTCCGAATTCTTCGCTGTCCAGCAATTGGTCAATGGCCGCCGCGCGTCGGTCGGGGTTCTCATCGGCCGCGAAACGGGTCGACTCCGCTGGGGTCGGTTGGCGGCCGATCAGGTCTAGGCTCAGGCGCCGCAAGAACTGCTCATCGCCGACAACCGCTTGTGCGTCCGTGTCGGATAACGAATTGACAATCAGTTGGTCGACTTGTCCGGGCGAAATCCGCGCGGCTGGTTCGGCGGCATTGGCAGTCGCAGCCAACAGCACGATGGTATTGACAACTAGGAGGTGTGCAATAACCCGCATGGAGTCGCCCTGACTGTTGTCTCGGTTCAAGAATTTGTCGTCTCGCTGCAACCGGCGGTCGCGACCAAGGCCTCTTTGTCGCCGTTGAGATTGTGACGAATCTTCCCGCACAATTCCTTGAAGAGTGCCAGCTCTTCTTCAGTCAGTCCCACAGCTGCCTGTTCGCGGGTTTCGCGGGCACATTGCACGCCCCGTTCCCAAAGCTGTTCTGCCTTGTCGGTCGCGCGGATCCGTTTGCAGCGACGATCCTCGGAACACGGGACTCGTTCCAGAATGCCATCGCGCTCCATGCGATCCAAGATTCCGGCCAAGGTTGGCGCTTCGATTCCCATGCGGTCGCCCAACTGTCGTTGTGTTTGTTCCCCATGCATGGAAATCATGGCCAGGACTTCCCATTGCCGAAATGTAATTCCGTCCTGCACGAGCTTGGCATCGAGCGATTTGCGGATCGCATGCGATGTCGAACAAACCCAATATCCCAAACTCTGCTCAAAATCATAGGTCAACATAGAGATGGCTTTCGAAGCAAGTTCGGCGAAAATTGACGCAAATCTATTTTAGTCTTCGTCAATTGTGGGTCGAAGAATCCGAGAAAATATGCAGAGCGCATCGGAAACAAGGCAGGAAGGGACGATCGTCACCAGCCTCGTCTTCTTAATAATACGGTGTCCAGGTGACTCGAATCAAGCGGCTAACGTCTCCACCGGCTGGTATTTAGGTAATGTACTAAGTCACAAACCGGGAATGACCGGTTTTACGGTCCTTTTTCGCCGTTTCAAATGACACGCCTAAACTTCGGGGTGACCGCCGGGAAGGGAGGGCGAAGCTCCTGCTGAGCCGAAATTGCCGGTTAACGCGATCCGATAAACTCGACATTCTGCGAGCCACACCTTCCGGAGTGCGGTGAAACCGGAGTCGTATCAGTCCAGGCAGCAGGGGATATTGGGGCTGAAGTAGAACTGGCGTTGAGCGAGCGGAATCCGCGGCTGATCGGCGCGGCGATAGACCAGACGACCGTCGACGATGACGTGCGTCACCTGCGTCTTGTGTTCAAACGGGTCGCCGTCGTACAGCACGATGTCGGCCACCTTGCCCGGTTCTAAGCTGCCGTAGCGGTCGTCGATATTGAGGATTTTTGCCGCATCGAGTGTGACAGCCGCCAGCGCCCGCGCGCGACCCAGACCGTACACCATGGCCATGGCCGCTTCGTGGCGAATCACTCGTGTCTTGGGAACATACGTCTCCACGCCACTGCCGATTGCAATCGGAATTTTATGATCGGCCAGTGCCGCTGCATTCCCCAAGAACGAACGATAGGTTTCCATGCCCCCCACACGCTGCATTGTCGGGTGCACGATGACCGGTACGTTGGCGGTCTTAATTTGGTCTGCCACCAAATAGCCGTCGGCGGCCAATGCAATCATTGCCTCGAGTTTGAATTCCTTGGTCAAACGGAGTGCGGTCATAATATCGTCGCCCCGCTGGGCGCAGAACAGGGCGGGTACTTTTTTCTCCAGGACGCTGGTGAGTGCTTCCTGTTTCAGGTCACGATTGGGAACGTCGTCGGCATCTTGGTCCGGTTTCTTTTTGCGTGAGAAATTCGACGCACCCGTCAACGCCTCACGAATCAACGAAGCCGTTCCCATCCGCGTGCGCGGTTTGCGACCATCGTAGGTTTCTTTGGGCCATTCCCCCAGGTTGAACAACATCGCTTGTGGGAATCGAATCGTCATGCTCTCCGGCGTCCGTCCATATGTGTGAAACACCCCCGACAGACCGGCAATCACGTTTGCCCGTCCCGGACAGGCATGCACTGTGGTGATCCCTTGTTGCAGCAAAAATTGCAACAACGGTTCAGACGGATTGAAACCATCCAACACGCGGACGTCAGCCTGATTGGGGTCGCTCTCCTCGTTCGAGTCCTGATCCGCGCGGATGTTGTACTCCCCTTCCAGCGGCACCACACTGTGCGCGTCGATCAGTCCGGGAGAAACTTCCGTTGCGGCGACGACCGGAATGCCGGCGGCTATCTCCAATTCTGCTCGCGGCCCGGCGAATACAATTTTCCCGTCGCGCACATGCACGGCACCATCGTCGATGCTTTCACCGGCAACCGTGTGCAAACGGCCGGCGAGGATCACGAATTCTGTGCTCTGCAAATCAGCCTCCGTTGCGCCGGTAGGTGGAGTGGGGGCCTCCACGACTTGCAGCGGCGCGACAAGCGGTTTTGCGGGTGGGATTTGCGATTTATCACGCACGGCAAATCCGCCGGTTTGAAACAGCCGCTCCGACTCGTCCGCCAGATCAAACACGCGTTGGCCGTCAATGTAGGTTTCGAGCACCCGCGCATAAATGCTAAACGGCGGTCCGCTCAAGACCACGAAATCAGCATCCTTACCCGCTTCGAGAGAACCGAGACGATCGTCGAGATGCATCACCTCGGCTCCGTGTAGCGTGACTGCCTTGAGGGCGATGTCCTCGGGTAATCCGCCGCGCACGGCAATCGCCGCCGTCCGCAACATAAAACGGCTTTCGGTCACCGGGTCGTCCGTATTGACCAAAACTTTGACTCCCGCAGCCGCCAATTCCGCACCGCACTCTTCGAGAAACTGTACGACTTCAGCTTTGCCGCCCGGGCTGTCGAGGATGGTCATCGATACCGGTACGCCATGTCGGGCGATCTCGTCGATAATTTTGTACGACTCGGTGCCGTGTTGAATCACGAGGTCAAAGTCGAATTCATCTTTCAAACGCATCGTTGTCAACAAGTCGTCGGCGCGGTGCGAATGAAAGTGCACGGTCCGTTTTTTTTGCAGCACTTCGACGAGTGCTTCTAGGCCAAGGTCCACATCCGGCGGCGAGACCTCTTCACCGGCGGCAAGTTTCTTGCGGTACCCATCCCATTCACGGCGGTAGTCAATCGCTTTGAGAAATTCAGCCCGCTGCAGTGCGGCAATTTTCATGCGCGTGCCGGGCGCTTTTCCCTTGCTGCCGTAACTCCGCTTGGGGTTTTCGCCGTTGGCCATTTTTAAGCCCCCCAACATGTCAGGCGAAGCGATCCACATTTGTTCCGGCGTATGTCCCCGCAGTTTGACGTAGATAGTCTGCCCGCCGATCACATTGCCGCTACCCGGCATGATATTGGCCGTTGTCACGCCCCCGGCATTGGCCATGCGGATGCCCGGGTCAAACGGATTGAGCGAATCGAGCGCGCGGACCACGCTTTGCACCGGACCGGTCATTTCGTTGCCGTCGCTATTCGACGAAATGGCCGGCCGGGAATAGACACCCAGATGCGAATGCGTATCGACCAACCCTGGGATGATCACCTTCCCTGCAGCATCATGTACCTCGGCGCCGTCGGGAATCGCGACATCGTCCATCATACCCACAGCGACGATCTTGCCGCCCTCGACGAGCAGCGTTCCTGGATCAAACACTTTGCCGGCAGCCGTCAAAATCCGCGCGCCGCGATAGGCGATTGGCTTGGGTTCCGCTGCAGAGCAAAAACCGCTCATCGCGATGAACAAACAAGGGACAATCAGCAGACAGCGCAAAATAATTGGCATCAGAGGTGGTCCGTTTCATGGCCCCCCGGCAAAGCCGGGGGCTGGAAGGGCGTCGCCGGATTAAAAGCCGAATGATCCATCAGCCCCCGGCTTTGCCGGGGGTAATCGAGCACACAGTATCCCCCGGCCATTGAATTACGGTATAAAATCTATTGGTTCCATCCTAGCTTCCCTAGGCACCCTTGCCCAGCATATTCAGGAGACACCGAAATGAACCGCTGGTTCAGCCTATCTATCGCCACTCTGCTCGTCATTGCATTGGGCCACGACACCGCACAAGCAGCCGAGCAACCAAATATATTGTGGATCAGTTGTGAGGATATCAGTCCCGATTTGCGGTGTTACGGCGATGACTATGCGATTAGTCCCCACATCGACCAGTTGGCGGCCGAGGGAGTGCTGTACTCGCGGGCCTTTTCTCACTCTGGTGTGTGTGCGCCGACCCGGTCGGGGATTATTACCGGCATGTACCCCACTAGTATCGGTACCCCTCACATGCGCTGCCGTGGCGTACCGCCGGCCGAAGTGCGGTGTTTCAGCCAGTACCTGCGCGCTGCTGGATATTACTGCACCAACAACAAAAAAACCGACTACCAATTCGAATCACCGCTCACCGCTTGGGATGAGAGTAGCAACCAGGCGCATTGGCGAAATCGCAGCGAAGGACAACCTTTCTTCGCGATCATTAATCTGACGATTTCCCACGAAAGTCAAATTCGCAATCCTCGTCCCGAGACCAAAAAACTGGTTTCCCAACTCAGCTCCGCCGAGCGGCACGATCCGGCGCAAGCGCCGCTGCCGAGTTACTATCCCGACACGCCCTTGGTCCGCCGCGACTGGGCGAATTATCATGACAACATCACAGCGATGGACAAACAGGTGGCCGAGATCCTGCAGCAACTCGACGAGGATGGACTCGCTGAAGACACGATCGTTTGGTTCTGGGGCGATCACGGCCGCGGCTTGCCGCGGGGGAAACGCTGGATTTATGACTCCGGCCTGCAATTCCCGCTGATCATTCGCGTTCCCGAGAAATGGAAGCAGCGCGCGCTGCCCGAACATCCCGAGCAATTAGCCGCCGGAACTGTGAACGACGAATTGGTCGCCTTCATCGACTTTGCGCCCACGATGCTCTCGCTGGCCGGAATCGATATCCCGGAGCACATTCAAGGCCAAGCTTTTCTCGGCCCACAAAAAGCTACGCCGCGCAAATATATCTTCGCCGCCCGCGACCGCATGGATGAACGTTACGACCTGATCCGCGCTGCGCGCGACAAGCAGTTCAAATATATCCGCAACGACATGCCGTTCATCCCCTACTCGCAAAACATCTCCTATATGAACGAGATGCCGACGATGCAAGAGATGCGGCGTCTTGATGCCGCTGGCGAATTGGTTGGGCCGCAAAAATTGTACTTCCGCCAAGTCAAACCGGCGGAGGAACTTTACGACACCGAGGCCGATCCCGAAGAACTAAACAATCTGGCCGACGATCCAAAGTACGCCGACAAGTTGGCCGAACTTCGCTCGCAATCTCGGCAATGGCGCAAAGGCATCGGCGACATGGGGCTGATTCCCGAACCGATCTTCGACGAGATGAAACGCCCCGGCGGCAAATATGCCGTGACCGCCGACCCCATTTTTACGATCACCGATGTCAACGACGCGCAACGGTCGTACCAAGTGGCAATCGCTTCGCCAACCGCCGGGAGTTCAATTGCCTACCGCTTCGGCAAGGGACCTTATCAACTCTACACCGAGCCGGTTACGGTCAAACCGGGGCAAAAGCTCTCGGCCGTTGCCTGCCGCATTGGTTTTCGTGACAGCCAAGCCATCACGTTCCGACCCGGCGCTGCCGCTGCTCCACCGGCCCAAAGCAAGACGCAGGATTATGTGCATTGGCGTGATGCCCTCGACAAGTCCGATCTGCTGGAGCAATTGGCCGAATTGAAAACGATAGATAGCTCGCAACCGGAGTCTGTCGCCAAGTACTGTGCAGCACTCGCCAGCGAACAGGCTGCCATGCGTTATTGGGCGATTACGGAACTCTATTATGCCGACGCGATCGACGAAGACATCGCGAACAAAATTCGGCCCTATTTGGATGACCCGTCGCCAGTGGTTTGTATTGCCGCAGCACAGGCCATCGCCGATACAGATCCCGATGCCGCATTAGCGGTCTTGACCAAAATGCTTGAGCATCCCCAAGACACGACACGTTTGAGTGCCGCGCTCGCCCTGGATGAACTCGGCGAAACCGCACGACCGGCGATTCCCGCTATGCAGAATGCGCGGCAAGACAAGTTTAAATATGTCGTCCGCGTCTGCGACGGCGCGCTCGCCCGGTTGGGTGTCCCGGTAGATTGATGCTGGATCGTACCGGAGCGCAACATTAAGTTTTATGTCGTCCCGATTTGAGGTGCCACTGGCGGCTCGTCCGCCAGAACGAACGTGGAGCGACGTCCCTAGACAAGGAAAACTCGGCCTGACACAGCACTGGCGGGCTAGCCGCCGGTGGCACCCGCGCGTTGTTGGTTTTTAATGCGACTGACGGTTCAATTTGCTACCGCTGCATCCTGGTCCATCAGTTCGGCGGTAATGCGTGCCGCGTGGATCTTTGCATAGCGATTGATCTGTTGCGGCAACAGCGCCAACACGATTTCCGCGACGGCCACCTCCCGATCCAACAACGGAAAAGGAGCCAACTCATCGTCGATGGCGATGACCATTTCCAACGACAGCGGGTGAAATGTTTTCATGCGTGGGGCCTTTCAACGGCAACGCGACCGGATGGTGGTGATTTCATTCGCTCGACAAAGCGGTCCTGCAGCTGATCACGCGACAAGTCGGCGCAAAATCGGTAATCGGCTTTCATTTATTTTAGGGCAGCAGCAATTGATAGGGCCGCCACGCGAGAAAGCGGCCCGTTTGCAGCGGTCCCTGATCGCGTCGACGTTCACAAGGCCGTGAAAACGTTGTAAAGTGAATGCATCGCCAAGTTGTGGGCGGTGGTTGGCAGAGGACCGAAGCGGAGAGAGGGAAACCAGGATGATGCAGAGACTTGCTGGGCTGATCAGTTGGGTCGTGTTGTGCTGCGGCAGTGCAACGCAGGCTGCGGAAATCGATTTTGGCCGTGACGTGCAACCGATTCTGTCGGATAAATGTTACGCCTGCCACGGTCCCGATGCGGAAGAACGCCAAGGGGGCGATCCCGAAGCGGGGGGACTCCGTTTTGATACAAAAAAGGGAGCTTTTGTCGATTTGGGAGGCTATGTTGCCATCGATCCCGGTCAACCGGAATCGAGCGAGTTGGTCACCCGGATCACCACCAAGGATGAAGGTCTGGTGATGCCGCCGGTCGATCATCCCAAGCAACTCACCGACGGGGAAAAGAAAACCTTAACCGAGTGGATTCGCCAAGGTGCCCACTGGAAAAATCATTGGGCCTATACCCCGCCCGTTTCGCATCCAGTCCCCGAAGTGACCGACGCTGCCCCACAAAATTTCATCGACAACTTCATTCTCGCCCGATTGCAAACCGCATCGGTCAAACCCGCGCCGGCGGCCGACAAACGGACGCTGCTGCGGCGGCTCAGTTTTGATCTGACCGGATTGCCCCCCACGGTTGAAGAGATGCAGGCGTTTTTGGCGGACGACTCTGCTGAGGCTTACGAAAAATGTGTCGATCGCCTCTTAGCCTCGCCGCATTACGGCGAACGAATGGCGATGTACTGGTTGGATCTGGTTCGCTATGCCGATTCCGTTGGCTACCACGGTGATCAACCGGTGAGCGTCTCCCCCTATCGCGACTATGTGATCGAGGCCTTCAATGCCAACATGCCCTTCGACCGCTTCACGCGCGAACAATTGGCCGGTGACCTGTTGCCCCATCCCACGCAGGAGCAATTGATCGCCTCGGGATACAACCGGCTCGGCATGATGTCGGCCGAAGGGGGCGTGCAGCCCAAGGAATACCTGGCTAAATATGCCGCCGATCGCGTGCGAACCGCCGCATCGGTCTGGTTGGGCTCGACGCTGGGTTGCGCCGAATGCCACGACCACAAATACGACCCGTTCACCTCCAAAGACTTCTACCGCTTCGCTTCGTTTTTCGCCGACATCAAAGAAAAAGGTCTGTACTCCGGCGGGGCCAAAACGGAGCGCTGGGGACCGCAGGTCGACGTGCCCAATGACCGCTTGCCGGGTTTGCTGAAACCGATTGATCGGCAACTCGCAGAGCTGCAACGCATCATCGAGACACCCACTGAAGAACTGGCAGCAGCGCAAATCGCCTGGGAACAACAACACGCCACTGCTCCGGCTTGGCAGATCGTCATCCCCGCATCCGCTGCAGCGCTGCACGAAACCAAACTCGCCGTGCTTGAGGATCACTCGCTACTGGCCTCGGGGCCGGATTCGGCTCACAACAGCTATACGATTACCGCCAAGGTCCCGCTGAAAAACATCACCGGATTTCGCGTGGAGGTTCTGCCTGACAAATCGCTCCCCAAAAATGGTCCGGGACGCGCGGGGAATGGCAACTTTGTCCTGACCGAATTTCGCGTCTCCCGCGCCATTGAGAACGAGGCAGCGGCGTTACCGATCGAATTGAAAAATGCCTCCGCCACGTTCGAACAGACGATCGGGGCGGGCAAACTGCTGGATAAGAAATGGTCGGCCGCCCATGCCGTCGATGCCGACGCACAAGGCCCCGGTTGGGGGTGGGCGATCTTGCCGGAAGTCGGCCAGGAAAACCACATGGTCGCCGAAACGGCCGAGGTGATTGCCAATGAGGGCGATGCGACCTTCACCTTCGTTCTGGATCAAAACTATGCCTCCGGGGGACATACGCTGGGCCGATTCCGCATCGCCGCCACCACCGCTCCGCAACCGCTCAAAGCGGGCGAACTCGATCCGCTCACCCAAGAGATCCGCGCCATCTTAGCGGTCGCTGCTGAACAGCGCACCGAGGAACAAGCCCGACAACTCGCCGCCTACTACCGCTCGATCGCGCCCGCCTTGGCGGAGACCCGCGAGAAAATTGCCGCCCTCCAAAAACAACGCGAGGAAACCGTTGCCGCCAACACGCGTACCACTTTGGTGACAGTCTCGGTCACGCCGCGAGAAATGCGCGTGCTGTCCCGCGGAAATTGGATGGATGATTCCGGAGAAGTCGTCCAACCGGGCGTCCCGAATTTCCTTCCGCAAATCGATTCTAAGCAGCGCGCGACACGCATCGATTTAGCGAATTGGCTCACTGCTCGTGAAAACCCACTCACAGCGCGGGTCTTCGTCAATCGCTTATGGCAGCGCTATTTTGGCACGGGGATTTCCAAAATCTCGGACGATCTCGGCGCACAGGGCGAACCCCCGGTGCATCCCGAATTGCTGGACAATCTGGCCCTTGAGTTTGTTGAAAGTGGCTGGGATATCAAACACATCATCAAGTTGATCGTGATGTCTCACACTTACCGTCAATCATCGTTGATGCACGACGATTTAGCGGAGGTCGATCCCTACAACCGTTTGTTGGCGCGGCAATCCCGTTTTCGGCTCGATGCAGAAATCATCCGCGACAACGCCTTGGCCGTCAGTGGTCTGTTGGTCGACAAACTGGGCGGCCGCAGCGTGATGCCGTATCAGCCCGAAGGATTGTACCGGCACCTGAATTTCCCCGCGCGGACCTATAAAGTGGACAGCGGCGAAAACCAATATCGACGCGGCGTCTATACGCATTGGCAGCGGCAATTTTTGCATCCGGCGATGAAGGCCTTTGATGCTCCGGCGCGCGAAGAGTGCACCGCACAGCGACCCCGCTCCAACACCCCGCTGGGCGCACTGGTGCTGCTCAACGATCCCTCCTACGTCGAAGCCGCCCGCGCATTCGCCGCTCAAGTGATCAGGCAGGGCGGAACGAAAACAACCGACCGGCTCCACTGGATGATGCAACACGCCCTGTCACGCAACGCCGACGAACAAGAGATCACCGTGCTAACCGATTTGTTACAGGCACAGCGCGCCGCATACACCGCAAACCCGGCCGCCGCTGAAAAACTAATCCACACCGGCCAGTCCCAACCCCCCAAAGACATCCCCGCCCCAGACCTCGCCGCCTGGACCGCCGTCACACGCACGGTGTTCAACCTACACGAGTTTATTACGCGGAATTGATAACGTGGATGGTAACATCACCGGAGCGCCGCGAATTATGCCTAAGGTGGAGTAGACAAATGAGCTTTGCGAAATGAATTTTTTTTTCACCTTTGCGTTTGTAGCATACGGTGGTTGGTTGTTGTACATGTCTGTCAGATTACTTCTGGCTCAGATGCCAACAAGCGGCCTTTTGTTCCTGGCGAGTTCGCTGCTTGCATTTACTGCGAGCTTTTGCCTCATAAAACGGAAGTGGCGAATTTTTTTTGTGGTTTTTTTACTATTTTACACCGTCTTAGATTTGTCGGCGGTTTTATTTCATCGCGAAGCAATGAGGGGCGGATTCCAGTTTTAAGCACAACACCGCTCGTAAATGTTCACACGAAACGTGGCAGCGATAGCTCTGCTGTCGGGGCGGACAAAGCCCGCAAGAAGCCGCAGTCTCCGCGCTGGTTGGTAAGAGAGGCTACCGTGGTACGGACTGCCGAAATTGTGGCGTCTTGTGCCATCGGCACACGGATGGTACTGGTGGATGAATCATGGCACGAGAGATAAATCTCTCCGGTAAGAGTTAGGATTTGTGATTACCCAGTCGAGGACCCCAACTATCCAGCGGAAATATGGTGTGCAACATGCAAAAAATGTTGAAAATGATAATAGGAAGCAGCAGTTTTGCTTTCTGCATTGCAGTGATCCACGGTGCTAATGTTGGAAAACCAAATCAAGTGGAGAAGCCCAAGCCGATCGTCACAAATGTTTTATTTTCAGACGTGAAGAGTGGGAAGACAAAAATTGTCGGTAGGCTCGGCATACCCATCGGAGATGTTGCAGTCATCTCAGGAAAGTGGAAGATCGACTCAACTGTAAGAGCTAAAATATCTACAGGAGCGGACTTCGTAGTTGATACTGTTAATGGTCAAAAACTGTCGGCCGATATAATTTTTCGGCATGTTGATATTTCCAAATTTACAATTGCTAAAGAGGTGCATGAGAAAAATGGGCTAATCCAAACACTACTTGTGTACGAATCTATTACGTTTGAAGGAATTCCAGATGCTGTGTTTGATCGGCATGGAGTGCCAAAAATGCAGGCAGATCGAGCGACTGGGTACTATTGCACATTAAACATCGTTCGCGTCGAGAAGAATTGATGTTCATGCGAATCAGGTCGCTATAGGGACGAGGAAAGAGGGCATTCTTGATTTCGGGTAGCAATCGGGGCGGGCAAGGCCCGCAAGAATCCACAGTTGACGCGCTGGTTAGTTAGTGAAGCCAAACTGGCATGGACTGCCGAAATGGTGGCTTCTTGTGCCTGCGGCACACGGATTGCCGACGGCAATCCGTGCCACCCATTTGGATGAGGCTAACCGTTCCGCCGCTTGCAACTCCCGCAGCAATCGTAGGGTGCGTCGCGACGCACCTTTCTCGCACAGGGCGTTTGAGGTCCCAGCTCAACAAAAACTCACGTGAGTCGCATGTGTCAGCGTGCTGGATTGATCGCTACAGGAGAAAACGTTTGCATTGCGAATTGCGTTGGGCGAATCGCTGGTCCTACGTGGAAAGGTGCGTCATGACGCACCCTACGGTCTAAGGGTCGCCCTACATCGCTCAACGCTCCGCCGCTTGCAACACCCGCAGTTCCTTCGGCAATTGGAACTGCACGTTTTCTTCACGGATCGTCATCACTTCGACCGTTGCATCATAATCCGCCACCAAGCGGTCGATGCATTGTTCGACGACGACTTCCGGAGCACTGGCGCCGGCGGTGATTAGTACTGTCTCGCTGCCGGTGAACCAGGAGGGGGCGATTTCGTCGGCGCCGTCGATCAAATGCGACGGCTTGCCCATTCCGGCGGCGATCTCTGCCAGTCGTTTGCTGTTGGAACTGTTTTGACTTCCCAGCACCAACACGACATCGGTTTGCGGAGCCAGTGTGGCGACCGCCTCCTGCCGGTTGGTTGTCGCGTAACAGATGTCCTCTTTGGGGGGCGACTCGATGTGCGGAAAGCGTTCCCGCAGGCGCTCGATCACCGTATTCGCCTCCGACACACTGAGGGTCGTTTGTGTGAGGTAGGCGATTTTGCTTCCGGGTGGGAATTCCAGTTGGTCGACATCTTCAGCGGTTTCTACCAGTGTAATCGATTCGGGAGCTTCTCCCATTGTGCCGATCACTTCGTCGTGCCCTTCGTGGCCGATCAGCACAATGTTGTAATGTTGCTTGGCAAAACGGACCGCTTCGAGGTGTACTTTGGTCACCAGCGGGCAGGTGGCGTCGATTGTCCGCAGATTGCGACTGGATGCGTGTTCCCGCAACTCCGGCGAGACGCCGTGCGCGCTATACAACAAAAACGCCCCGTGCGGGACTTCGTCCAGGTCGTTGACGAAGGTCACGCCCTGTGCGGTGAAATTTTCGACGACGTATTTGTTGTGCACAATTTCGTGATAGACATAAATTTCGGGCCCGCAGATGCGGATCGCCTCGTCCAGACACTCAATCGCCATATTGACGCCCGCACAAAATCCGCGCGGGTTGGCCAGCAAGATTTTCATCGATTCTCCGCCCACAATCTCTACGTATTTATAATGTCCATGCCTCAGCCCCAGTACTGCGGGATGGTGAGAACCGCAGCACATCGCATGTCATAACATGCCAATGCCTATGATAACTCAGCGATGCGCGATTGGGGAAGTGGCGAAATGGATTGGGGCAAGAAACCCGTATTACTCCACCGTCACGCTCTTGGCCAGATTCCGTGGGCGGTCAACATTGCAGCCTCGCAGGATTGCGATGTGATAGGCCAGTAATTGGAGCGGAATCGAGGTGACAATCGGTTGCAGATACTCTTCGACATCCGGCACGAAGATCACGTCGTCCGCTGCTGCGGAGATTTCCTTGTCCCCTTCGCACGCAATGGCAATCACCGGTCCCTTGCGGGCTTTGACCTCTTCGAGGTTGCTCATCACCTTGGGGTACATCGTCCCGTGTGGAACCACAAACACGCTCGGAGTGACTTCGTCAACCAATGCGATCGGCCCATGCTTCATTTCGGCCGCTGGATAGCCTTCGGCATGGATGTAGCTGATTTCCTTCAGTTTCAGTGCGCCTTCCAAGGCCACCGGGAAATTGTATAGCCGGCCCAGGTACAAGAAATTGTTACGGTCGAAATACTTCGTGGCGATTTTCGCGACAGCCTCGTTGCAGGCGAGTGTTTTTTCGACCAGTTGCGGCAATTGTCGCATCTGTTTGATCAAACGTTGCCCGGCGGGAAACGACAGATGCCGCATGCGTCCCAGATAGAGGGCCAACAACATCATTGATGTGACTTGTGAAGTGAACGCCTTGGTCGAGGCGACACCGATTTCCGGACCCGCATGCAGATAGATTCCACCGTCCGCTTCGCGGGCGATCGTTGAGCCGACGACGTTGCAAATCGCCATCGTCGCATGCCCTTTGCGGCGGCTTTCTCGCAGCGCCGCCAACGTATCGGCCGTCTCGCCGCTTTGTGTGATGGCGAACGTCATCGTGCGGTCGGTCATGGGAGGGTTGCGATAACGAAACTCGCTGGCATATTCGACCTCCACCGGGATCCGGGCGAATTCTTCAATCAGGTATTCTCCGACCAACGCCGCATGCCAACTCGTTCCACAGGCGGTTAAGACAATCCGATCGACGTGCCGCAAATCCTGTACGTCGACGTTCAGTCCCCCGAACTTCGCGCTGGCAGCATCATCGTCGATCCGTCCCCGCAAGCAGTTCTCCAGTGATTGCGGTTGCTCAAAGATCTCCTTGAGCATGTAGGTATCGAAATCCCCCAAATCGATATTCCCGGCGACATGATCCAAGGTTTGAATCGAGGGTGCCCGTTGCCCGGAGTCACGATGAATAATTTCCATGCCCTCGGGGCTGAGGAACGCCCATTCGTGATCGTCGAGATAGACGACTTCGTCGGTATGTCCGACCAGCGGACTGGAATCGCTGGCCAGGAAGTATTCGTTGTGTCCAATGCCGATCACCAGCGGACTACCGGCTCGGATCGCCACCAGCAATTCCGGATGATCGCGAAAAATGATCGCCAGTCCGTAGGTCCCTTTGAGTTGTTTCAATGACATTTCGAGCGTGCGTTGAATCGTCGCGCGATCCTGGGGATCGTCCCCCATGCGAATGCATTCATCCAGATGATGCGCGATGAGATGGGCGACCACTTCGCTGTCGGTCGTGGTTTTGAACACATATCCGCGAACTTGCAACGATTCCCGTAGCGACGCATAGTTCTCGATCACGCCGTTGTGCACCAACACCACCTCGCCATTGCCGCCGACATGCGGATGCGAATTGGTGTCGGTTGTTTCGCCGTGTGTTGCCCAGCGGGTATGGCCGATCCCCAGGCTGCCCTGAATCGGTTCCTCGTCGAGCAATTTGACCAGTTCGCCCACGCGTCCGGCGCGTTTGCGGATGTTGATACCTTCGCCATTGCGAACGGCGATTCCCGCGCTGTCATAACCGCGGTATTCGAGCCGATGCAGCCCTTCGACCAGTAACGCGGAAGCCGGTTTTCCACCCACATACCCCACGATTCCACACATACTTCGCGCTCCGTTCGTAGCCGGACGGTACGATGCCTTGTCTGCGTTGAGCATCGGCCGTCTTGGGATTGGTCGCCCGTCTGAAAAAAACTCCGCCGCACAAGCTGCGGCGCGGCGGAAACTACCAGAAAACCGCACTTTTGGTCAATTGCGGTCCGCCGCGATTGCCGAACTTGCCGGCGCCGTCTATTTTAACGCTGTTGGTCCAGCTCTTTGCCATTGGTATTTTCCCATGAACCCGGTTTTTGCCCCGCCACAAGCGATTTATATCCACGTGCCGTTTTGCGCGCATCGCTGTGGATATTGCGACTTCACGCTCGTCGCCGGCAAGGATCACCTGATCGACAACTATCTCCGCGCGCTGGAAATGGAGTTGTCCCGGGTTGAAGATTCTCCCGAGATCAGCACGCTGTTTTTCGGCGGCGGCACCCCGACGCACCTGCCCCCGGCAGATCTCAAGCGGCTAATGGAGATCGTGCTGAGCAAATATCGCTTGGCCGCTGGCTGCGAATTCAGCGTCGAAGCCAATCCGGCCGGTCTGAGCGAGGAAAAAATCGCCATCTTGGCCGACGCGGGTGTGAATCGCGTCAGTCTGGGAATTCAATCGTTTGATGCGGAGATCCTTTCGCTGCTGGAACGGGATCATCGACAGGAGGAAATCGACCAAGCGCTGCAGTGGCTTCGCCGTCGGATCGATAACATTGCCCTGGATTTGATCTTCGCAGTCCCCGGGCAATCGCTCGCACTTTGGGAGTCGACCCTCGAAACGGCTGTCGCCCATCACCCGCAGCATCTTTCGACGTATGGACTGACGTTTGAAAAAGGGACCGCCTTTTGGACCCGCCGTGAAAAATCGCAACTCACGCCGGCCAGCTCGGAACTGGAACGGGAGATGTACGCCCTGGCCCTCGATAAACTCCCCGCCGCTGGTTACGAGCACTATGAAATCTCCAATTTCGCTCAGCCCGGTTTTCGCTGCCGGCACAACGAAGTCTATTGGACTGGACAGTCCTACGACGCCTTCGGACCGGGAGCAGCCCGCTATCTCGACGGCCGTCGCTCGATCAATCACCGCAGCGTCACCACCTGGTTAAAGCGGACGTTGGCCGGCGAATCCCCGATCGGAGAGACGGAAATGCTCACTCCCGAAGACCGGGCCCGGGAGTCCATCGCCCTCGGCCTACGCCGCCGCGCGGGGATCGATTTGGCTGAATTCCACGTGCAGACCGGCTACAACCTACTCGATTTGGCCGGTGACGCCGTTGACAGTCTCACGGCCCAAGGTTGGCTGGAGCGTGATGAGCGGACGATTCGGCTGACGCACGAAGGCTTGTTTTTCGCCGATCAGGTGGCGGGGGAGTTTTTGTGAAGCGTTGGACCTGAGAATTCAGCATCCTGAACCAACAACTTGCCACATCGGCAGCCCAGCCTTAGAATGCAACGCGGAATTCCCCTATCAGACGATCACTTCAGTCGTAATCCGAGGCCCGCATGCTGCAGCGACGCGAATATTTTCCCAATGTCATCGAAATGAACTACCAGGCCCGCCAGCGGTTGGGGTGCTGTGTTTATTTGATTTTTGATCAGTCTGAGTGGATGTTGATCGATATCGGTTACGAAGACACCGTCCCCGAAATTGTCGAATTGATTCGCCAGATGGATTTTCCGTTGGCCAATTGCAAATATCTGGTGCTGACCCACCCCGATGTCGACCATGCTCAGGGCGCCCGCAAATTCTGCGAACTGGTCGGCGACACTCAAATTGTCGCGCATCCAGGGGCTGTGAAACCGTTGGCCGATGCGGACCGGATTCGCACGTTTGCCGAAATCTCCGCTCAGGGGATCTCACTCGATATCCAGCCGATCCAAGTTGATCGACAAGTCGATGAGGGGGATATCCTGGAAGTGGGAGACATCAAAATTGAGGTCTGGCACACGCCGGGACATACCGACAGCCAGTTGGCGTTCCGTTGGAACGACCTGCTGTTTTCCGGCGACAACATCTTTCGCGATGGGGGTGTCGGTGCCATCGACGCTCATCACGGTTCCGATATTCCGGCGTTTATCAAATCGCTACAGCGCATCAAGGACTCGGACGCGAAGTGGTTGCTCCCCAGTCACGGGCCGGCGTTTCGCAAGGATGACGCTACATTGCAACAGGCGATCGACCGCTTGGATGCCTATCAACACCTGTCCGATTTCGGCACGTGCGCCATCGATTGGCCGCTGCTGGACGAATGGGAAGAAGAGTTGATCGCCGGGGACAAACCACAGCGGTAGCCGACTGTTGAATTCGACCGGGTGAATTCGACTAGGCGAACGGGCGCCGACCGGTCTATTGCGGCGTTGATTTGTCCGCCTCGAACAATGCTTCCATCACATGATAACCCGGCATTCTCATGCCCAGTTTGTGATAGGTCTGTTGCGCCCGGTCATTCTCTCGCTCAACATAGAGCCGCAGGCCCACGACATCTTTGTTCGCGGCCGCTAAGTTGTAAACATGCTCATACAGCGCGCGGAATACACCGCAGCCTCGGTGCGCAGGGACAACATAAACGCTTTGTAGCCACCAGATTTCTCCGTTGCGCCAATCACTCCACTCCCGTGTGTGCATCACTTGCCCTACGACGCGGTCATCAATCACGGCGACAAAGTATTGCGCTTTGTGCTCATCCAACAACGCCGCCCGAACGCCCGGTTCCAGCGCTTCTGGCGATAACTGTTTCCCCTCTGTCTCGGCTGCTAGGGCGGAATTGGCGGCGGCAATGACGGGCCAATCCTCGAGTACCCCTTTTCGGATATGTATCGAAGTCATCGTGCGTGTCCGGTTTGATTCGCGTTTGGCTGTCTCGATCATGAGGCATCAGTAGAACGCAATCCGGGGCCCAAATCGAGGCTGAGGGAGGATTTCGGCTCCACAATCACCAGCAGTGGGCTGCCACGCATCGAAGATCGTCTATGCGACTTGAGCAGGAAGGGGATTTTACCGGTATTGCGGCACACTCCGCCTTGTGGGGTGGTGGCGGATTCAATTTTGAGAAATCAGGGGGACTTGGCGGGATTCCATGTCAGAACATATCTCACAAATGGCGATACTAGGGCATATGGGAATTACAAGAAGAATTTACCGCTCACCTAGTTCTTTCCGTTTGACAAGCTCGAATTCATGATTTCCCTCGTCGTAGGAGGGGAATCGCCTAATGACGGCCGGATGGCTGCTGCGAAATCGCTGGATCGGTGTTATCTCCAGATCCAGTCATGGGGACCGGCAACAGACTCCCAAACCGAGCTCAACGACTTTTGTTGAGCCAGGCGACTGTGGAGCGGACCGGTTGCGATAGCCAACGGTGGCTAAGGCGAGCACAAATTCAACTTGAATCCACAATCCAGACATAAATCCGTATCTGAGGGAGCGAACCTTGGACAACTCTGATATCAGGAATCTTGACGTGAAAAATCATTCCGAATCTTCAATGTTTGAACTTAGCAAGCCGTATTGGGTTATGATGTTTGCCGGGCTCGCCGTGGCAATGATCGGATTGCATTATCTGGTTTCGAAGCCGCTCGAGCGCCAACTCGCGATGATGCAAGGAGAAATCGACCAAGTGCATCGCCAGATGGAAGACTTGGTCGATATGCGTAGCAGTGTCAAAAATACCAACACGTTGCTCAGCGGACTGCAGGCGCAACGGCAGCAACTTGCCGATGCACAAAGCGCGTTGGTGAAAGTTCGCCAATTGCGGGCCGAAGTCGCCGCCGAAGCCCGTCAAGCGAATATCTCCTTGACTCAGTTGCGGGAGATCAACGACCTGCAAGCGATGTTGTTGGACAATCAGGAAATGACCGAGTCGGCGCGTCGTGCTCTGACCGGCATGGCCGAAATTCAAAACCAACTCGTCGAAGAATATATCTCGACTCCGACCGCGCAAGAAACGCTGCAAGAATTGATCACGCTGAGCCAAACGGCACAGGATCAAGCAGTCAATATGCAGGAAGCCGAGAAGTCGATGGACGCCATGGTCAACGTCAAAACGCAGCTTGTCGCCCAAGCCGACGACCTGCCTAAGGCGCACAGCAACTTGACGCAACTGATCAACCTCAAGGATCGGATTCGTGAAGATGCCTCGGACTTGGCCCAAGCCCAAGCCGCCGCCGATGGCGTGATCGAACTCAAGGGGAAAATCGAGTCGCAGGCCGGTGATACCGCCAATGCCACAACCATCGTCGACGAACTGTTTGCCTTGCGGGATTATCTGTCCGCCGGTGAACGCGACGTGGTCGCTGCCCGGACCAACCTCGACACACTGTTGACGATGAAAGATTCGCTCAACAGCCAGAATGAAACGTTGGCCGACGCCGTGCAGACTCTGGAAATTCTGGTCGACTTCCAAGAAGAATTCGAAGGACGCGTCGCCAGCTTGGGAGCCATGCGGCAGGGACTGACCGAAATGATGATGATGGAAACCAGCATCGGCCGCCTGACACGGGCACTGCAACCGCTGGCTGAACTGGGCAACCTCCGCCGATTGGGCAATGCGGAACTTCGCGACGCGGCTCGCGTGGTCTTGGAGAAACGCAATGCCCGAATCGGAATGAAATCGGACACGGTGACCAGCGAATCGACTTCGACCGAAGCTGTCGAGGCGGACTCCACGGAGTTGGCGCCGGTTCCGTTTCCGCTGAGTGAAGAAGAAGAAATCGACTTCAAGAAAGTCCTCGACATCGAATGATTTTTGTGGTCAAAATCAGTGATGTCCAATAGTAACGGCGGGAAGCATCTGCAGAAGTGCTTCCCGCCGTTTTTTATTCTTTGTGCGACGGAGAAGACGTTAGTCGACGACGCCGTGCGCGATTTCGTCGCCGGCGTAGTGTTCGTAGAACAATTGGCCGATCTCTTCGCTCAATCGGGACAAGTACAGGGCTTTGAACCGGTCGCGTTTGATTTCATGTGCGGGTTTAGGAGCACGGATGGGATAGACGGAGACGATTTCCTTGGTGAAGATCTCCTCGCCGTCGCCATCATTCATGTCAAACACTTTGACCATTGCTGTCGTGCGTCCGCGATACAGTTCCATCGAGCCTTCTTCCCACAGGCTGTATTCCTGCATGTCGATGTAGACGACCCAATCCGCCTCGAGAGCATGGCCGACTTCCGCCGGGGAATCCCAGTCGTCGTTTTGGTCCAACCAATTCTGCACGGCGGCCGGGGCGATGACCTTCATGCCGTGGCTGTTCAGCCGCATGGCAACATGCTGGGCTAACTCGTCGTCAACGTCCTCGGTATCGAATTTGAGTTCCTTGGGAGCATAGCAGACGACGGCGATGCGTTTGTCGTCTTCTTTGAGCGACGTCTTGGTTTGAATGTCAAACGGCGGTTCAATGGAAGGGGGACCGCCGATGAGATAGCCCAGAAGGACGACCGCCTTACAGCCGGTGCAAGTGGATGCCAAAAGCATCGCACAGAGCAACAGCTTCAGCATCTGTCGGCGGGGCTGATCCTGCATTGTGTGGTGGTTATCAATTCTCATATCCGCGATCCCTCGCCGGTAGTTTTTTAAGACGATACGAACGGCCGGTGCTTTTTCCAATCGCACCTTGAGTCTCCCAATCATGCAATCGGAGAGACCTGACGACTCAATGCTTTGTGTTAACTGCCGAGACAAACTTTAAAAATCTACGTTCAATAATCTTCCTTGGCGGTGAAGGAAGTCGCTGCAATGGTCTGTTCCCCAAATATGCCGAATGCATAGTCACGGCTGGATTCGGGGATTGTGTGTCACGAGCTTTGTCGGTGCAAGACCAACTTTTCAGGCTGCTGGAAAGCACGGGGTGAGCCGTTGCGCCTGTTTTTTTGTTGCCTTCGGTTGGTTTAGTCAAACGTCTCTTCTGGACGGTGTTCGTAAAACAGCCGCGCGATTTGCGTGCTCAGCTGATCGACGTATCGTTTGCGAAATGCATGTTTGCTGATTCGATCGGCCATTTCGGGGTACTGTCGCGGATAGACGGAATCGATGGTGTTGCTGAAAATCCGTGAATCAAATTCGTTGTTTTCGTAGACCGAAACCTCGATCTGCGAACGTCCGCGATACAAGCCCGGACTGTCTTTTTCCAGATAGCTAAATTCGTGAACATCTACGAGGACTAAAAAATCCGCATCGGTGAATTTTTCAAACAGTTCCTCGGGGCTGCCCCAGTCGCCGCCGTTATCGTCGATCCACGTTGCAACTTTATGGCTGTCGATGACTTGGATGTCGTGTTGCTTAAATCGTCGGCTGACTTCTGCCTGCAATTCTTGGTCGAGCGCTGCGGCTTCGCTGTCACTTCCCATGGGGGCTTCGCAAATCACAACTGCTTTGACGCCTTTTTCTCCCAGCGATTTTTTCGAGAATTCCTCGAATGCGGCGGGGATTTTCGGTCGTCCCATGAGCATCACACCCGTTTCGACCATCAGCGAACAACCGACCATTGTCGAGACGCTGCCGCAGAGTAGAAGCAAGGTGAGCCAACCCAACGGATGGGGGCGTCGCTTGAGTGAGAGATTTGTAATCGACATTTCGCGCTCCATCGCAGCTGCCGTTCTATTCTTTGTTCACCGCCGACGGACAATGGCCGGGTTGCCGAATTACGTATCGCGAATCTTTAGGGATTCGTCGACAGCATTGATTGATCGGTCAATCCGTTGACCAATGGTGGTGAATTGAGAATTCTAAAAAATTTGCCGACACCAATTGACGACGGCGACTAAGGAAATGCCGCCGACCACAATCAGTGTGAAATTTGTGGGTTGGTGAACCCGCCACAGTCGCCCTTTGAGAGCGCTGATCCAGCACCAGGGGATTTGTATCAAACAGGTGATTGCCAGTAACAATCCAGCGATATTCGCCCGAGCCGACGCGGCAATTTGCCCGCGTATAAAATGGGAGAAACTCGTGGTCATTCCGCAACTAGGACAAGGGATGTCGAACAAGACTTGAAACGTACAAGGTGGAAAACCGAGGCTTTGATGCGTGCCGAAACCTCGCGGATCGGGACGCATGCTGGCAGCCAAGGCAAATCCCGCACACAGAAACAGACTCCACAGAACCAGCAAAACGCGTATGCCGGTGCCGATAGGATGTCCGCTGGAGAGGGGTGTTTTGATAAGTGATTGAGAGGAGCGGGTTAAATACTCGTTTCCGGTCGTCGCTGCAAGAGCGCTTTGCGAGCTCTCCGCAGGATCGGCCGTATTCCGGTGATCATCCGGCAACTGCTGACTGCTCGAGCTCTCTTGAAATTCGTTCACCGCGGTGTATCTCAATAGTCTTGCGAATCAGGACCGGGGCCTGTCCGTTGCTACGCATGTTTCACGATCGCGGCCAAAAGGCGAGATAACAAATTGCAGCGGTCAAAGCGGGGATTACGAGATAACCCACGATGGAAAGGCCATCGAGATAGGTAGACGAATCGATGACGAATCCGTCAAGCAGATTGGCAATCACGAAGCTGAAGCAAAAGGCAATGATGCACAATTGTTTTTGTTCGCGCGCCTGATCGCCTCGCGTTGGTTCTTTTTGCTTTGCCGCCTTCTTTTTCGCAGCTTTTTTTGCCTTCCCTTTTTTCCCGCCCTCTCCCGCCTTGGGGGATTCCACGACTTCTTCGGCTTCCTCGCGGACGCCGGGGGCATAGTATTTGGCGATGGCTTGATTGATGGCCAGGGGCGCCGCGATCACGTCGCGGACCGGTAGGCTGAACCGCAGTCGCAAATCATCCTCGACGTCGGCTGTGATTGGATTCACACCGGCAACGAGCAACACATCGTCATCTTCATCGATGAACAATGGCAGGATCGAATGTTTCTTGACCATCGAGCGGGGGACGCGATCCAGAACGCCGTCGTCGGGAATCATGTCGGCGAGATCCACGAAGGGGCGCCCCAGTGAAGTAGCGAGCGCGCGGGCGGCCGCATCGGCTTTGACCGCTTTGAGTTGGACCAACGCATCCCGCATTTCGATGCCCAAGTTGTCGCACATCTGACGCGCTTCTTCGATCTGGGCAGAGCTGATGACGTCCTGATCCAACAGAATTTTCTCGATGGGGGGCAAGGCGCCTGGTTCATCGTCATCATCGAATTCACGGCCGAGTTGCTCGTCGTAATCGCGTTTCCGTTCCGCATCGGTCAGGCAGAGCATGGCCTTGGCCAACTCGTTGAGCAACGCCTGCGATTCGTCCATGTATTGCCCGGTCGCATATTTGCGGACATGGGCGTTGAGTTTGCGGTAGTTGGCTTGCACCTTTTCCGCATTGTCTTCGAATTGTACAAGACGCAGCAATTGATAATGGTCGGGCGGACGCTGATCTTCCGGGATCCCCAACCATTCCTTATAGACATCGATCGCCACTCTGGTTCACTCCTCAGATCTATTGACGAGGTGCTCTGTTGCGCCCGTCGACGTCGGGCAGGCAAGTTCGTCAAGGTTCTGGATCAAATTGGATTTGTGTCGCCGGTTGTACCGTCGACGAGAATTGTGAAACGCCGGTTTTGGTGAGACGAAGATTGCCGTTTCCAACACGGGAAATAGGAAACGAGCCTCTTCGTCGGTGAAGAGGCCCGCCTGAATTTCCTATTGCATGTAGCGGATTTATTCGACTTTATATTCGCTGGCCAGTGTTTCAAAGCTGTTCAAACCGGCGGAGTCCAATCCCGAAGCCCGCACAATTTCCGCCGAGGCTTCTTTATTTCCCGTCAGATCGCGGGCGGTGGCATGGATCCGTCCGTTGGCGTCGTAACTATAGGTCACTTCGACCGGAGATCCAGCCGGCAGGTTCGGGGGTAAGCCGACGACGCGAAAATCGCCAATTTGCGAACAGGCATCGACATCTTTCACTTCCCCTTCCAACAAGTAGACGTGGACCGATTGCTGGTTGTCGGAGTTGGTCGTAAATCGTTCGGTTCGCGAGAAGGGAATGGTGGTGTTGCGGGGAATCATGATGTGATTGATCTTCCGCGTCCGCTCGCTCGGGTCGGTGATTTTGATTCCCAGTGAGTGCGAGTTGACGTCCTCGGACGACACCGACTGGAGACGGTTCATCACGGCTTTCGCCATGCGGCTATCGCCGCCAGTGACCTTCGCTTCTAAGATGGCGGCATGAATTGCGGCTCCCTGCGCGACCGCCACTTCGGCGTTGAGTTCCCGAGACGGTGCACGCTTGCAGACCTCTTGCAGCATCGATTCGACCGAGGGCATGTGTGTCGAACCACCAACCAAAATCATTTCGTCCAAGGTTCCTGGATCGACGTTCGCTTGTTGCATCACCAATTCCGTCGTGTCGCGTGTCCGTTGCAACAGGTCGGCGGTCATCCGCTCGAAGTCGCCTCGCGTGAGCGCAACGGTGAGTGTCTTGCCTTTATAGTAGACATTGACCGGCACTTGGGCTTTGGAGCTGAGCGCCAATTTGGCCGCTTCGCATTCTTGCGACATTTGCAGCGCGGTTTCAGGATCTTCGCGGGGATCCATGCCGAACTTTTGCTTGAACTGTTCCGACACGTGATCGACGATGCGCGCACTCCAGTCGAGTCCACCCAAGTAGACGTCGCCATCGGTCGCCAACACGCGGAAGTGAGTCGGTGTATAACGCACGACAGTGACGTCGAACGTTCCGCCCCCCAGGTCGTAGACGAGAATCGTGCGTTCGATATCTCCCAAGTCGGTCCGGCCCAGTTCGCCCTTCATCCAGGCATAGGCCAGTGTGGCAGCGGTCGGTTCATTGATAATGTCAATGATATTCAGACCGGCAATTTGCCCGGCATCTTGCGTCGCTTTGCGACGAACATCGTTGAAGTAATAGGGGACGGTGACAACCGCATTGGCGATGGGGCCGATTTGTTGTTCGGCGTCCTGCTTGAGTTTTTTGACGATCAGAGCCGACAGAAACTCCGGCGTCAGTTTTTTTCCTTCGTAGACCTTAAAGTAATTCTTGTTGCCCATTTGGCGCTTGACTGCTTCGACAATATGAGCCGGATCAGAAACGGAGATCCGTTCAAACGACGGGCCGACGAGAATATGCCCTTGGTCTCCGAGCAAAATCACCGACGGTGTGATCGTTTTTCCGTCAGAGTTTTTCAAAGAAACCGGGTTGCCGTCTGCGTCCAATTGGGACATTGTCGAGAATGTCGTTCCCAGATCGATGCCTACTGTTTGACCGTCGAGTAACTTCATGATCCTGCCTTAAGAGAGTTTTTGTATTTGCAAAACGTGTTTCTGATATGCGAAGGCCCTGACAATGCGGAGTGGCGACGTAAAAACGTGAATGCAAATGCCGCATTCAACCGTAGCCATGCATTTTGACAGCAGACTGTGAGAGAATCAAGCGCCTATTCGTTCTCAGGGGTTTGATTGCAAATCCATTCTCCTCCTTGTTTTCAACGGATTTTGTGGATCACAATTCACATGGCATTGAACGTTGGCAGCACCAAAACACAAATTTGATCGCGGAGCGTCCAAAATGTCCGGAAATACGCACGAATTACTCATTCGCGCCGGGCGAGTTTATTGTGCGCAGAACCGTTTCGACGCAGCCGCAGCGGTCGCCGTTTCTAATGGGCGCATCACCGCCGTTGGTCCGCATCTCGCCGAAATTGTCGCTGACAGGGAGCTGAATTTTCCCGACGCGGTGCTGCTGCCGGGTTTGGTGGATTTGCACGCGCACCCCGCGATCACCGGGTCGAAGTACGGCATCCCTCCCGATACCGAACTACTCAACCGGGGCGTGACGACCGTTCTCTCGCAAGGGGACGCCGGTGGCAACAACTGGGAAGAGTATCGCCGCACCACGCTGCTCCCCGCACGCACGCGGATTCGCATGGCACTCAATCTGTCTGCTCTGGGCGAATCGATGCCCGGCGGTTGCTTCGAGGATTTGGCCTGGGCCGATGTGGACCAATGCGTTGCGACGATTGAATCCAGCGGCGATGAAATCTGGGGAATCGCCGTGAACGTCAGCCGAATCGCTTGCGGCAAGACTGATCCCCGCGCGGTCATGGATCGGGCTTTGCAGGTCGCTGCACAAACCGAGCGGCCGATTTTGTACGGCATGCGCGATCCGCGCGATTGGCCACTGGAAGACCAACTCTCACAGCTCCGCTCAGGGGACGTTGTGACCTATTGTTTCCGTGCGGAACCCAACGGGATCGTGCAAAACGGAGCGATTCCGGGTTGTCTCCGTGCCGCTCGTGAGCGGGGCGTCTTGTTCGATGTGGGGCATGGGATGGCGTCGTTTGATTTTTCGGTTGCTGAAACGGCCCTAGCTGCCGGATTTCCGCCGGATACGATATCGTCGGACCAATACGCGCGGCACATTGGTTCAAAGCCGCCGCACGATTTGCTGCGGACGATGTCGAAACTGATCGCAGCTGGGATGCCCGAACCCGAGGCCTTTGCAGCTGTTACGTCGCGCCCCGCGGACATTTTGCGTCTCGGCGACGAAATCGGTCAGTTGACGCCCGGTGCTTGCGCGGATCTGAGCGTTATCCAATTCAACGCCAATGCTGCTCCTTTGACCGATACACAAAGTGTCCCCCGTCCTGGCGGCTGCTGGGAGCCGCTGTTGACGATTCGAGCGGGGCAACAAATCCTGCCGGCATAATCGCCACAAGCCTGCTGTATTTAGGGGCTGCCGTCCACATTGGCAGAATGTTACGAGCAAAAACCACCATTTCCCGCAGGCCGCTGTTTGCGTCTGCAGCGTTTTCAATTGGCTGCCAATTGTCTACCATGGGGGCGAGTCGCATGAAGATTGTCGACGGATGAGATCCGTCGTTTGCCCTCACCCCGGTTCTCTCCACAAGGGAGAGGGCGAACCTGTTTCGCGTTCGCTTCCGGGGACCATGCCGTCATTGGCCTGTAGCCGATTGGGTGCACAGATGCCGATCCCACCTTTGCCGAATATCCAGGAGCAACTGCTGAGATGACTGAAGCCGAAGCCCGTGAACAACTTGACGCGCATGTTTGCGAAATCATCGAGTGGCACTTCAATCCCGAAACGGGCAGCCCGTTTTGGCTCGAAAAGGCCCAATCGTTCAACTTCGATCCCCGTAAAGACGTCAAGTGCTTCGACGACCTGAAGAAGTTTGAACACTTCGAGGACGAATGGCTCCGTGGCGGTCCGATTCGTCGCTGGGTTCCCAAGGCGTATGAAAACGAAAAGGTCTACGTTTTCGAAACCGGCGGAACGACCGGAATCCCCAAATCGCGGGCTGTCGTCAACGACCATTGGATCGATTACGAAAACTTCAGCGACACGCTCCCGGACGAACATTTTCCCAAAGGGGGCAACTGGTTGATGCTCGGCCCCTCCGGTCCGCGCCGACTGCGGCTGGCCGTGGAACACCTTTGCCAACATCGTGGCGGCATCTGCTTCTGTGTCGACCTCGACCCGCGGTGGGTGGTCAAACTGATCAAGCGTGGCAACATGGCCGAGATGGAAGCGTATCGCGATCACGTGATCGATCAAGCAGTAACGGTCCTCTCTGCCGGGCACGACATCAAATGCATGTTCACCACGCCCAAATTGCTCGAAGCATTGGCCATGCGATTGATGGAAGATGGCACCAGCATCAAAGAGCAGGGGATCACCGGAATCTTCTCCGGCGGCACCGAATTCACGCCGCAATGGTATCGCTTTGCCATGGAAGAATTGATCGAAGGGGTCTACATGACCCCCACCTACGGCAACACGCTGATGGGCCTAGCTTGCAGCAAGCCGTTTGACCCGGCCGATGAATACAAAATCAGCTACCACGCCCCGCAACCGCGAGCGGTGATCGAAGTCGTCGATTTCGATGACTACAACAAACTCGTCGGCTACGGCGAAACGGGCCGTGTGAAATTGACGACGCTCACCAAGGAGCTATTCGTCCCGGGATTCATGGAACGGGATGAGGGCGAACGCGAAAAGCCGTGCGAACCCTACCCCTGGGACGGCGTAAGCGGCGTCCGCCCCTACCACGAATTCGCCACCACAACGACGGTCGGCGTGTATTAGACCCTGGACGTCGGTTGCGTTTTGCGTGACGTCATTGCCCGCTGCTCATTCATGTCATGCACAGCATGACCTACAAAATACAGACATCCCACGAAGGAACTACTGATGGTTGAAATTCCCGTTTTGCGCTGGGGCAAGCCTTACGAAAGCCTCGAAAAGGACGAAGTTGTGCACTTTGAGACGGGCGAAACGCTCGCGCAGGTGCATCAGGCCAACGGGGGGATGATTCAGATGGATATGCGTAAAGCCCAACGGGCGCGCGATATCCTTCGTGAATTCTCGATCGACGATTTGATTGACAAAGTCGGTAAAGCGGCCGATTTGTATGCCGAAGGCACCTTGCCTATCGGCGACGGCCAACAGACGCCGGCCGACTTTTGCAAAATGCAATCAGCGACCACCGGCCTGCCGGAGCACATGTGCGCCGGCAACATGAAGAAAAACCAGTTCGTCCTCAAGAACATGCGGGAAATCCTCGACGCCCTCACGCGTGGCTTGCCGCTCGACATCCTGGCCAAAGGCTATGGCATGGAGGATCGCGGCGTGATGGTCAGCTATCAGGCCAACGCTCCGGTGCTCGGTCTGGTATTGCCGTCCAACTCGCCCGGTGTGCATACGTTGTGGATGCCCGTCATTCCGCTGCAAATGGGATTGGTCCTCAAACCGGGACCGCAAGAACCGTGGACACCTTATCGCATGGCGGAGGCATTTTTCGCCGCCGGTATTCCTCGCGAAGTGATCTCCATCTATCCCGGCGGCGCCGATTGTGGGGCGGCTGTGTTGGCCAGTTGTGAGCGGGCGATGATCTTCGGCGGACTGCCGACGGTCGAACGCTATCACGGCGACCCCCGCGTGCAACCGCACGGTCCCGGCTTTAGTAAAATTATCCTGGGCGACGACAAAGTCGACGACTGGGAAAAGTACCTCGACTTGATGGTCGACAGCGTGCTGGTGAACAGTGGACGTAGCTGCATTAGTTGTTCGGGCATTTGGGTGTCGCGACACGGCAAGGAAATCGCCGATGCCCTCGCACAGCGTCTCGGCCCGGTTGCCCCGCTGCCTGCGACACACCCGGAATCCCCGCTGGCTGCCTTTACCGTCCCCGGCATGGCCGAAGCGATCTCGAATCAGATCGACCAAGGGATCAAAGATCCCAGTGTGACCGAGGTCACTGCCAAGTACCGCGATGGCGAACGGTTGGTGAAGAACGAACGTTGCGACTTCCTACGACCGACTGTGCTGCACTGCACGAATTCGGAGACCGAGATTTCCAAAGCGGAATATATGTTCCCGTTTGTGACGGTCGTCGATTGTCCCGAAGACCAAATGCTCAAACGGATGGGCCAGACGCTGGTCTGCTCGGCGATCACCGAAAACGAAAAACTGCAACAGCAACTGCTGGATGCCACGTTCATCGACCGGTTGAACATTGGCGAAGTGAAGACGATCGCCCTGAACTGGCTGCAACCGCACGAAGGGAACATCATCGATTTCCTCTTCCGTGCCCGAGCCTTCCAAAACAGCCCGCCGCCGGCGCATTAGTGACGGGTTGATCACCACGGAGTCACGGAGGACACGGAGTTCCTGCAAACTCGTTCCCAAGCTCCGGCTTGGGAACGTCCGTTTGCGAGGATCTGCTTCGCGCGGGCCGATGGAGACTCTAATATCCCAATTGAAAAACTCGAAGCAGAGCTTCGAGAAATTGGGTTCCCAAATAGAAATTGGGAACCCGGGGAGTTGGGCGAAGACGATGGTAAAAAAGAAACCGAAATCGTTGGCCATTTGGTTTCTGGGGATATTGCTTGCGTTGTCGTTCTCGTATGTGCTGTCCTTCGGTCCCGCAGCTTGGCTGGCACATGCGGGTTATGTATCTGACGAAACCATGCTTCGGGGATACGGGCCAATTCTACGCACGGCAGCAAATCGCCGCGGCTCAATAGAATCGGTCACATTGTGGTACGCGGGCCTGACCGCTCTGGAACGTGAAAAACCACGATTAACGATCCGCTCCTTCGAGATAGAGTCTGGGAAAGCAGTCGACGTCTATTTGCGTTGGGATGGCGGACCGAGTCTCGAGAATCGGTGGTAATTGTGGACCTTCGGTCTTATCTCCAACCAGCTGTTGCACACCGGGATCAGACCGCCTGTGGACTGCTCGCTGACGTTTTCCGTCCAGGAGATTCTCTAAGCCATTCGCGCTCGTCAGGGATCCCGAGTTTGGGCGGCTATGAACGCCGGACCGTCATGGACCGTCGGCGGGTCGATGCGAATTGTCGTCGTAACGCCCGTCTTTTTTGCTTCCAACTCGTCAATCCGCTGAGACACATCGCCCAGCAGGCTGCCGTAGCAGGTCCCACAGAATGACATAGGCTGAAACGTGTCTTCGGCGTGTTTGGCGAAGAAAATTGCAGAATCGTACGCTCCACATTTTTCGCTAACCAACGATGCGGTGAGGCAGGTCGCATGCGAATGGTCTGGATTTGCGAACCAGAGTGCGGCCACACAGAGGAGTAACGCCGTTTTTTGCCGGCG
The DNA here is from genome assembly GCF_007747995.1 of Symmachiella dynata. Classification (NCBI taxonomy): domain Bacteria; kingdom Pseudomonadati; phylum Planctomycetota; class Planctomycetia; order Planctomycetales; family Planctomycetaceae; genus Symmachiella; species Symmachiella dynata. The sequence goes on from NZ_CP036276.1 coordinate 667,646, forward strand.
CTTGGCCAGCACCCGCGCGCGTCTGAAAATTTGGTGCAGCTTCCGGTGCGGGTCATTGGTGACCACCAGTATCAGACCGAGCGTCGTTAACATCAGCCCCAGGCAATGCTCCTCGGGATGCGCGAATGCGACGTCTAGTATTGATGGTCCCCACCGCCGCAATTCGAACAAGGCCCAGATTGCCAAAATGGCCGAACCGGTCAGACGGCCTAGGGTTCTCAGCGGATCGGTGCGAAATACAAAAAATAGCACCACCGCCGCAATGAGGAACCACGATTGCCAAAAAACAATTCGCGACAGTTCGTACAGTGCGGCGATGATCCCATTCGCGAAACCGGCAAGAACCAGCAACCAGCCGATGGTGCGGAGAATGCGCGGACCGAATGATTCATTTTCTGAGACCAGCAGGTGCGAGGGAGCACTCATGGATTCAGTCCGCCGGTGACTGCGCTTTTAGTCTTGTTTGACGTAACACCCAGGGATGGCGGATTGAAATTCTAAAGCTGCTGTTTCTGTCACTTGCGTGCCGGTAACAACCACTTGTTTGAGTGTTTTGATATCCTTCAGGGTGTCCAGCCCCTCATTGGTAATTTGTGTCCCGGAAAGGTCGAGTCCTTTGAGTCGGCGCAGGTCGACAAGTTTTTTAAGCCCTTCATTTGTGATTTTTGTGCCGGAAAGGTCGAGAAAAGATAATCGAGGGAAAACGCCGATTCCTTCCAAGCCCGCATCGGAAACCTGTGTTTTGGCAAGTAGGAGATGACGTAGGGACGTGATCTCCTTTAACTGATCCAAACCAATGTCTGTGACTGCTGTATTGGAGAGGTCCAGTTTCGCGAGAGCCTGCAGTCCGACGAGGTGCTTCAATCCGGTGTCTGTGACTTGAGTGCCATTGAGCAGAAGGCGTTCCAATTCGGGAAGCGACTTCAAGTCTTCCAGATCGGTATCCGTAATTTCCAGGTCCTCTAAACGAAGCTGCCTATGGTGACCGTTGTAATGTCCTCCGGCCTCTTTGAATTTAGCGACAGCTTCACTTTTCAAGGTTTGGGCCTGCAGTGCGGCTGGGTCCGGTGGTGGTGGCGTATCTTTCGATTCGTCTCCCCCACCACAGCCAATCAGTAATAACACGGTCAGCAGCCAGCAACATCGACCATTCATCTATGCGTTACTCCCTAGAGTCAGATTTTCAAGGTTTTATGAATTATGACACGGATCTAAGTGATGAACAATGGTATCTGCCCAGCCGTCTCTGCAGGGAGGGTTCGCTACAAAGGCTCCGCAGGACGATAGTCGCCCCCCCGCTGGACCGCATGCTTCCCAAGCACCTGTTCGAGGCTCGTTTCTATCATACGTGCGTTTCGCAGCAGTGTTTGATAAATTTAGTCTCCCACGAGTGACGCGCCCCGCCTCAAATTTCGTCCTAGGAGCCTCCCCATGCGAATCGCTCACACAGTGTCGCTTTGTCTCGTTGTTGTTGTGGTCACCGCGACTCCGCTGTCTGCACAACTCGTGCAGCGGAAGCAGGATTTTTCCCGCGATCCGGGGTGGGATCATTTCCAGAATCGGATTGTCGGCACCGAAATGCCCCTCGTCGTCCAGGACTTTGGCTGGCGGGAGACAAATTTTACTGAGAGCGGTCCGGGAGAGATTGGAGGGCGGGTTGAGAATTCGCGGCGACAGGCCTATTACGCGATTCCGCTCGGCAAGCCGCTCAGCTTTGATGATCACCTTTCTGCTTCAGGCAAATTGACGATCAAGCACATCGGCCTGCGCGGTGTGGGGTATATCGGATTTTTCAATTCGCAGCGACACACCTGGCGGGTTTGGTCGTCGATGGCGTTTCGCATTTGGGAAGAGGACAACCTGGGTCAAATCATGTTTGACTGGATGTCCAGCGATTGGCAGGCGCGGGGGGCGGAAACAGCCATTTTGCTTGCTGCCGATGGCAAAGTGCATACTTGGAGTTTTGAATACGATCCGGACGCCAAAGACGATCCGGTTTGGCGCGACGAAGCTTTGAAAAAACTCATCACGTCCGAAACAGGCAACGGACGTCCCTATGAATTGCAAGGTGAGGAGCATCTGCTCACGCGGCTCAAAGCCTTGGAGCCCGACGTGACCGCCAAACAACTGCGGGAACGGCTGTTGAAACTTCGCGATCAAGGGCTGGTGGAATATTTTCATCGCCACAATCAACACCGTTGGTGGAAGCGGCCCGAAGCGGGGCAGGGGCATGGCCGCATCACATTGACGTTTGATGACGAGACCCCGTATGTCATCTGGTTTGACGAGACGATCCGCCAAGCACCGGTCAGCTTTGATCGTTTTGGCTTGTTCAACATTGCCCGATTTGGCCAGCACATGGAATTGTATCTCGGCGATCTGACAATCAACGGAGAGAAAATCGAACTGTCGCAAGACCCGCATTGGGAAGGGCACAACAACGAGTCAAAATATGTGGAACCGAATTTTCACGGCATGCATAGCTATGGCTGGAGTCAAACCCATTGGGCGGGCCAAAAACCGGGCGAGATCGGCGGGCTGTTTTGGCGGACGGAACCACACGATCCACTGTTTTCGTATTACGCAGACGATGTCGGAGAATTGACGTTGGATGATCCGATTTCATTTTCAGGCACGATCTGTTTCGCCGACGGCATGACGGATGCAGCCGCGTATTTCGGCTACTTCAATCGCGACGACCACATGACGGAATTCGAGCGTGATGACACTGAAGCCGACAAGCTGCGAACCAACCGGCTCGGTTTTTATATCGCTGACCGCACCGCGGTGGGGTATAACCTCAAACCGACCGTTTCGACCACCGATGGACAAAGGGCCGAAGCGGATTGCGGTGTGTTTACCCCGGATCGGAAGCAGCACCGGTTCACGTTCGACTATGACCCCCACGCCAATGAGGGCATCGGCCGCATGACCGTCAGTTTGGACGGCGTTCAGCAGACATTCGATTTGACGCCGCGGATGCGAAAATCCGGTGCTAAGCTGAATCGTTTTGGACTGGCCAACATTCGTTCCGGAGGACATTCGGTCGAGTTCTATCTCGACGACCTGACCTACACCGCACGCCGCTCGCGCGCTGTCAAGTTCATTCCTCAGACACGGGTCAAGGTTCCCTATCCCCACGAACAAGCGGGCCGACGGTATTAGGGAATTCTGCGGACAAGGCGAACGCTTCTTTGGAGCCCCGCCGGACCTGTTCTGAATCTGGTTTGGGTGAACAGGGGAAATCCGTTGACAAGTTTTAAAAAAAACTTGCTGCAAAAACCTGGTGTTAGTCACCAAATGGTCACTGGGAAATGTTGTCTAAATGCAACAATTCGCTAAGACTAATTTTGGAAACACTGAATAACTGAGCAAACTAGGTTTCGTGGGGTATTTCCAATTGACGTTGGTCTGGTAGCGCGCATATTGTCATAGAGAGAGAGATTCATTTTCAACGTCGAGACAATAAACAGTTTTAACGATCTGTTGAAAAAAGGACTCATAAAGCGAAGCGGTGTCGGCAGGTGATTGCGGCCAATTCAATCACCAAGCTTGCGTTCCTACTCCATGATGTACTTACTTAGAGAATTTTCCGATGAAACACTTTTTACTAGCAGGTTTAATAGGTCTCGGTATGCTGTCTAGCGCCGAGGCGGGATACGTCGATGTCTCCATTGGCGATCATTTGAAACTTTATAACGGCACGGGCAACGGTACCGGCGGTGAGTATGATGCCGTGCTCCAGGAATTTGATGGAACGAATTACGTTCCCACAGCGACGACGTGGTCCACGTTTTGTCTCGAGGTTGACGAACACTTTTATTACAACCAATTGTTGAAAGTGAACAACATTTCGGACACGGCGATGTCGGGTGGCACGAACACCAACAATGGGGACCCGATTTCGTTTGCGACCGCTTGGTTGTACACGCAGTTCTCCAACGGTTCACTCGTCGGCTTGAACTCTAGCGGGACGGCCGAAAACGGGAACTACAACGACAACCACGCCGCCAACGCAACGCATCTGCAAAAGGCGATTTGGTACCTGGAAGAAGAGTCACTCGGCGTACACAACAAATATGTCGACTTGGCTTTGGCAGCCGGCTGGACCTCGATCGGCGATGTCCGCGTCCTGAACTTGATGCGGTACTCGAACGGTCAGTTGATCAATGCTCAGGACCAATTGGTCCTGTTGGATCCCGGTCCGGAAGTCGCCCCACCCCTGGTCCCCGAGCCTTCAACGTTTGCCTTGTTGGGCATCGGCGGCTTGGCCCTGGTTGGCTACGGCTGGCGACGGAAACGTCAAGTTGCGTAAGCTGCTATATTTGAATTCTATAAAACCGTCGGCACGGGAGTGTCGGCGGTTTTTTTTCGCTCTTGGGTAGCTGCCAAAAACTGTGGTTGTTCGTTTCGAAAATTCGCTGCATACTGAAACCAGCGATTTTGTGGGAGGGCTATGTTGAATTGCCTCCACAGCGCACCGCCTTGCGTTCCGGGGAGGGAAGAATGCGTCGAAGTATCTGGCTATTCAACATTATGGCGATAATTTTCGGCGGCATTGTGACGTGGTGTCTCTTGATGTCGTTTTCCCCTAACGTGGGCAACGGGCCCATCGCACCGCGCTCTGTTTGCCGTCACCGTTTGCAAGACATCTCGCTGGCCCTGGAAAACTACCACGACAAGTACGGCTCTTTTCCACCCGCTTGGGTTGCTGACGAAAACGGTAAGCGACTGTACAGCTGGCGTGTGCTGATATTGCCGTTTCTCGACCATCGACCGATTTATGATCTTATCCACCTCGATGAACCTTGGGACAGCCCGCACAACATGCAATATTTGCAGGCTGACCTAACAATATTCAAGTGCCCCGACAACGAACACGGCCCGGCAACAACGAACTACGTCGCCGTGCTGAGCGAGCACGGTCCCTGGCGCGGGGCGGAGGCGGTGTCGAAAGACGAGCTTGGCGAGTTGCCGGACGGTGCTATATGGGTCGTTGAACAGCATGGCGAGAAGATCCATTGGGCCGAACCGCGCGACTTGGATCTCGCCACGCTGCCGCTGCACATGAACGATGATTCCGGCCACGGAATCGGCAGCCCGCACGATGGCGGCGCGAATGTGTCGCTGTTGAAAAACGGCAGGGTCGAGTTTCTGGAGGATTCGATGTCGCCCGGCGAGTTGTGGAAGCGATTGGAGTTGTCGCCTGAACGTTGATTTACAAGCTCTACACTCGAAGCGGAGCTTCGGGGAAGTGGGTTCCCAAACAGAGTCTGGGGACCAGGATGGGGGTGGAGTTTGGGGAACAAGGATCGGGGCGGAGTTTCGTTTTCAGGAGAAAGCCACGATCTCAACCCGGTGCTGTGCGGTCCATGGGGGCCGGTTCTTGGATCAGTTGCCATTTGAGCATGAACAGGCTGCCTTGGCCGGGGTGGGATTCGACGAAGATGTCGCCGCCATGTTCGCGGATAATCTGGCGACTGACGGCCAGACCCAAGCCGGTTCCGCGGGCGCCTTTGGTCGATTCGAAGACCTGGAAGATCTTGCCCAACAGTTCTTGCGGAATGCCCGGTCCGTTGTCCGAGACCAGCACGTTGAGCGCGCGGGCGAGGGAGTCGTATTCGGTGCTGATGATCACGCGGCCCCCCTCTTGACCTTCGACGGCGTCGATCGCATTGGTGACGATGTTCAGCACTGCGCGGTGGATTCCGTCGGGATCGAATTGGCTGGCGGGGAGATCGTCGGCCAACCGCCGCTCGAATTTGACACCCAATTCCGCCGCCCGCGCTTGCATCAATTCGCAGACGTCGGCCACCGTTTCGTTTAAGTCCGCCTCAACCATGGCCGGCTGGCGTTCCTTGCTGACGGTCAGCATGTCCATCACCAAGTTGTAGATTTTGGTTTGGTTTTTATCGACAATGTTCCAACCCTTGCGGACGATCTCCTCGTTGAAATCCTTGAGGCCCATCTCGATCAAGTAACTGCCGCCGCGGACGCCTTGCAGAATGTTCTTGATGTGATGACTGAGCGTGGCGATGGTTTGCCCGATCGCGGCAAGTCGTTCCGCCTGGACGAGCGCCTGTTGATAGCGATTGTCTTCCAGGGCCAGTGCCGATTGCCGGCCGATGGCCACCATCAGCCGCAGTAGGTCGTCATTGAACTTTGCCGCATGCCCACCATCGAGCAGGACACGTTGCGGCGAGGTGGTGATGTCGACGTAGAGCACGCCCATCAACTCATAGCGACCTTGCATGGGGACACAGATCGCTTCGCGGATGCCTGCTTGGAAGATGCTTTGCCCGGCGGTAAAGCGGCTATCGGATTGTGCGTCGGAGGTGAGCACCCCTTGTCGATTGGCGACCACACTGTTGACGATCGTATGCGAAATCGGCATGGGAGCGGACTGGTCGACGCCTCGGCGGTAACGGATGGCTTGTGGTGTGACTTGCCCCGTATCAACGTCCCTTAACAGCACGCATCCCCGGTCCGCGCCGACGACGTCGATCGTCAAGTCGAGAATCCGCTCCAAGACCTGTTCAATCGAGGTGGAGTTCCGCACCGCTTCTTCGGAAATGCGATACAGCACCTGCAAATTGGCCAACGATTGGGCGACAGAATCCGGTTTTAAGTCATGGACGTGGGAAACCAGATCGTGTCCCGCTTCGTGCCCAATACTACTGACGATGCTGGAGAGGTCTTCGGCATCCCGTTCGGGGACGAAAGCGATTTTCTGCGCAGCGTTGGATTCGGACGCGCGGTCCAGTGTTTGCGAAAAGAGTAGAACGGTCCGGCCGACCTGAATTTGATCGCCGTTTTTCAATTCCCGGCTGCGAATCGATTCGCCGTTGACGTAGGTGCCGTTGGAACTGTTTAGATCCGTGAGGACGTATTTGCCTTGTTCGGATTTGACCTGGGCGTGACAGCGGGAGATTTCCGTATCGTGCAGACTGATGGTATTAACGACGTCGCGGCCGAGGCCGATCGGCTCATCGCCGATGTCATAACGAGTACCTTGGTCAATGCCTTGGATGACCAGCAACTTTGCATTTTCCACGATTCCGCTTCCGCAGTTCTGGGGGGATGACGATTCAGCCACCTTGAACGGCGGCCTTCGACGGCCACCACAAAATCCGTGGCCACATCATACCAAGGCGAAGCGGTGCCTGGGGAGTCGGTCGCAAAAAATGCAGCGTCCTGCCTGAAATTTTCAATCCGGGCGGGTGGCTGAGAGTAGCTGTTCGACCGCTTGAATCAACTCAGGAAACTGGAACGGTTTTGAGAGATGCCGTTGCGTCGCTGCGGGCCGTGGATCCGCCGAGATTGTTGCCGACCCAATAATGACCTGCGGGATGCCTTGCCAACGGACGGAAGCGGCCTGTTGTGAGGGGAGTGAATCGGCATCGATGACCACGACGTCAGGAGTTTCCTCAATGCGATTGAACGGGACCGGGGCAGTACGTTGGAAATGGTCGACGGTGAGGCCTCGTGGCGACAGAATCGCCTGCAGGACTTCCTGTGTCTCCGTAAGTTCGTCCACGACGAGGACATGTTGCCCGTCATTCACGGTAATATTCCTTGGGGGGGTGAGAGAAATAGGCGGCAGGAGGAGGGAGGATTGCCAGGTGGAGGGGGTGAAAATCAATGTGGGGCGGGAGGATAGCGAGAAGCCGAAAACGTGTCAAAATCAGTTTGAGCATTTCCGAGTAACAAGATAAGACGGTACAGTCCCGACCGGCAGCGGCCGGTCAATAGGCCCGGCTTGACCGATTCGATATACTTCAAGTAGCTTCAAAACCCTCGGACGCGTCCCACGGACACTGATCTGCACGTTTTGAGAAGAAGCGCAACTGGGCTTTGAAACGAGTTCTGGCGACACTTATCTTATTGTGAGCGATTTGTACCATTTCGGAGAACGGCAACGATGCGACGTCAATGTGCTCTAACGTGTGGACTGATCTGGATGGCACTGCTTGTCATCGCCATCGTAGTGCCGCTGCAAGCCGATGAACCGGCCACGGCTTTAGAGAGTCGCCTCTTAGACGGGGTCAAATATCTGGCTTCGGATGATCTTGAGGGGCGCGGCGTTGGGACAGACGGGTTAGACAAGGCGGCGGAGTTCATTCGAGAGCAATTCGAACAAGCGGGCCTCGACGTGCATACCGTCGATGGGGGCGCGTATCAAACATTTGAGATGACGATCGGCTCGAAACTGAGTTCGCCAAACACGCTGGTGTTTAACGGCCCGTATGATGCGACGCTGACGTTAGAAATCCCCAAAGACTTTACGCCGCTGTCATTCGGCGGGAGCGGTAAGTTCTCCGGCGAATTGGCGTTTGTCGGCTATGGAATTGAAGCTGACGACAAGGGATACAACGAATTCGCCGACATCGATGTGCAAGGCAAAGTTGTGATCATCATGCGTCGCAACCCACAGCAGGGGAACCCGCACGGGAAATTTTCCGATGGGCCTCACGGCGGTGTTTCGCGGCATGCGGCGCTGCGGACCAAAGCGGCGAACGCCTATGGCGCCGGCGCAACGGCTGTGCTGTTCGTTAACGATCCCTACAGCGGCCAAGTCGATTTGGACAGTGCCAAAAAACGCGTCGCCAAAGCCAAAGAGAAACTCATCAAAGCGGCCATTGCGTTTGAAGAGGTCGATCTCCAGCAGGCCGAAGCCTTGGCGACGGCTCGGCAGAATCTTTCCACCGCTGTAAAAACACTGGCGGAGCGAAAAGCAGATGTCGTTGCCGGGATGCCTGACGACTTGATGAAATATGGTTACGGCGGAAACACCGAACAGCATGCGATTCCCTTGATGCAAATCACGCGCGACGTGTGCGATCAGATCTTAAAGACCAGCGGAACCGATTTGGCCGCTTTGGAAAAAGAAATCGACAAAGACCTCAAGCCTCGCAGCCAAGTCTTGGACGGATGGCGGGCTTCCGGCGAAGTGTCGATCGAGCGCGTGAAAGCGGAAGTGAAAAACATCATTGGCGTGCTGGAGGGAGAAGGGCCGTTGGCCAATGAAACCGTGGTCATCGGGGCACACTATGACCACGTAGGACGCGGCGGCGAAGGTTCGCTTTCCCCGGGATCGAACGAGATTCACAACGGAGCCGATGACAATGCCTCCGGCACAGTGGCGTTGATCGAACTTGCGCGGCGATTTGCTGCTCGTGACGAGAAACCACCGCGGCGGCTGGTCTTTATCGCCTTTACAGCCGAGGAGTTGGGGCTGTTGGGATCGGCGCACTACGTCAAAGAACCCATCTTTCCGCTCGACAATACGGTCGCCATGATCAACATGGATATGGTAGGGCGACTGAAAGATGACAAGCTGACCATTTTCGGCACCGGCACGGCACCGCGCTGGAATGGACTCCTGGACGAGTTGGGTAAAGAATACGGATTCACCGTCACTAAAAAACCGGACGGGTTTGGACCGAGCGATCAATCCTCGTTTTATGGCAAGAAAATTCCCGTGCTGCACTTCTTCACCGGCACACACAGCGACTACCACCGTCCGGGCGATGATTGGGAAAAGATCAATTCCGTCGGCATGCGCCGCGTGGTGGATATGATGGAACGCACGGTGATGGACACAGCCAAGACGGCAGATCGTCCCAAATACGTGGCGGTCAAATCCTCAACGACTGGCAATCGCGGCGGCAATCGACCCTATTTCGGCAGCATTCCCGATTTCGGACAAGAGACACCCGGCTACCCGTTGATGGGGGTCAGCCCCGATAGTCCGGCGGACAAGGCGGGGTTGAAATCAGGGGATGTGATTGTCGCCATCGACAAGAAAAAGATCGGCAACCTCAGCGACTTTGACTTGGCGCTGCGGAAATACAAAGCGGGTGATACGATCGCCGTCACGGTGCTTCGTGGAAAAGATAAAAAGACCTTAGAAGTGACGTTAGACAAGCCGCGTTGATGGCATAGAACGACAGCGCTATATAAAAAAATATTCGGTCATCCCGATTTGGGGGGCCGTAATTTTATCGTTCGTATCCAGGAGGGAGCCTGCGAATGTCTGTCGGAGTGCCGAATCGCCCCGCCCCGGATGGGAATCAACGGGCTGCTGAGATCGAGGCGCGGATTGCTGAGTCGCGTCGCGAATTGGCCGACTTGTATGCACTCCGCGGCCAGGAAGTGTCTACAGCTGATCGCCCGGCAATCGCGGACTTCAGCACTGATGCCCCGAGCGAATCGGTACAACCGCCGTCCACGCATTCCCGCGCAAAGCGATTGATCCGCACGGGACGCGATGTGCTGCGGCACGTTTGGCGATCGCCAACGGCGCTGTTTGCTGATGTGGAACGCTACTTCGCGCGAAGCAAACATCAACCGCAGCAGTGGTCAAACTCGACAACCGGACGCGTGGCCGTCGAGGAGCGTTTGCAGGATGTTTGGCCGCTCAACGTCGAGATACGCACCGGTCTGGCTCCCACGCTGAACGTCCTGCTGCCCAGCCTTCGCAAACAGGACCTCACCGGCGGCCCGAATACGGCGTTGAACCTGACGTACCGTCTGGCGGCCCGTGGCGTGCCGGTGCGCTACATTGCCACCGATCAAGAACTGGATAGCGACACATCATTCCTCCACGCACATCTGCGCGCGGTCAGTGGAATCGACGAGACGGTCGACGATGTCCAATTTATCAGCGGGCGCAATCGCGGCCGCGCACTGGTGCTGGGCGCCGACGACGTCCTGTGCGGGACCGCTTGGTGGACGGCGCAGATGATCAAGGAGATCCAACCCCGGTTGCGGTCGCAGCGGTTTTTGTACTTGATCCAAGACTTTGAACCGGCGATGTATGCTTGGTCGACCAAGCAGGCGCTGGCCCTGGAGACCTACGGCCTCGACTTCCAGGGAATCATTTGCGGTCGGTTATTGGCCGACTTTCTGGCCAGTGAACGGGTGGGACGATTCTGTGAACCGGGATTTCTCGACAGCTGCGCCACGTTTGAACCAGCCGTGGATCCCCAGCGATTCGCACCACGTTTTGATGCGATGGCCCGCCGAAAAAAACAATTGCTATTTTATGCGCGGCCCCAAGCGCCGCGGAATTTGTTCGAGCTGGGTTTGGTTGCGCTCAAGCAAGCGGCGGCGCGTGGCGCGTTTCCTGCTGCGGAGTGGGAATTGGGATTCATCGGCGGCGACGAGATGCCCACGGCCGATTTGGGAGGGGGCGTGCTGATCAAGTCACATCCTTGGCGCGACTACGAATCGTATGCCCGTTTGTTGCAATCGGCCGACGTGGGGTTGTCGCTCATGCTCTCCCCGCACACCAGCTATCCGCCGTTGGAGATGGCTGCTTGTGGGGCCACGGTGGTGACGAATACGTTTGCTGTGAAAACGGCGGCGCGGTTGCGTGCTATCTCTACCAACCTGCTTCCGGTCGAGCCACGCGTTGAAGATATCGTGGCCGGACTCCTCGCAGCTGTCGAACGGGCCGATCAATTGCCCGAACGTTTCGCCGGCGCGATGCTCGACGTGCCGCCGGACTGGGATGCGGCGCTGGATCCCGTGTTGCCACGGATTCTTGACATGTGGAATGCCTGCCGCGGTCGCGGATAGTTGTGGATGCGACGTGGGTGATCAATTCACCGAAAACATTTCCAGGCTATTCCAGTTGCCCCCCGGTTCGTCTTTGCCCTTTTGGGGAACCTTTGCCGTTGTTGTCGGCAATGGCGCCGGCTCCAAGAGCACACCGTACGGCCGGAACTTTTCGGTTTCGCCAGTCGAATCGTGGTAGAGCAATGCACGATTCGGTCCCAAACGACCGGCGGCGGGCGTGTCGATGATTTGACTGGAGTCGTTGGCGTTCATGCGGAAACAGACGCGGATTTCGATTTCCTTGAGCAGTTTGTTTCCCAGCCAACGACTGACGTTGTTGTAGGAATCACACCACATCAAGACGTGTACGCCGACCGTCGGCCCATCGGTGAGGATCTTGGCAAATTGCTTGCTGGCTGACGGCGGCTTATCGTCACTGCCACCCCACGAGCCGAAATCGTCGTCGTCCTTGCGCAATTCACGGAAGCCGGAGAGATTGACCGCGAAGAAATAAATCGGCGGCGCCGGTTCGTGCGGCGATTCCAGGCGGCGATCGACCACGGCCACCAGTTCATCGACCATCCGCTCCACCGCATCCGGTCCCCCGACGTCGACATTGTGACGGGTGGGGCCGACCGCCTGCTTCCACATGTCCAGTGAACCATGTTCGCTAGCGAGCGCATCGAGAACGTGGAATTGCACAGCGGACTGGTCCGCTTCGTCGGGCGGCGGGTATTGATAGCCCAGGCTGCTCAGACACGAGGTCATGATACCCAGTGCGGAATCGATGCTCTGTCCGGTAATCAGCAAATTGCTTCCCGCTTGTTGGGGAAACTCGACCGCTGAGGCGGCTTTGAGTTCCACCGGTTCGCCCAACCACACGCGGCCGCGCGTTGGTGGGGTTGATGGCGGAAAGGCGCTGATGAGTTCGTTGATTTCAGAGTTATTCTGCGGATCCGAGGGGATATTGCCTTCAAACACCACAGGCGGTTGCTGTGTCAGGCCGCCGCGTAGGGTCGCATTGTACATCCGCCGCAGTTTTTCGGAGCGTTGTTCGTCGTTTAGCCAAGCGATCTGGAAGGGATGATTGCCGTCCAGCAATCCATTGGCGTCGTTATAGATCGCTTCGCCCGGTCGCGTGAGCAACCGCGCGGCCGTGTTGTCTTCACTGAGAATCAAATGCGCATCCGCTTCGCTACATTGCAGCGCGATCCGCACCGCGACTTGGCCCAGGGTGCTGCGTGCCAAGGAATACGCGCCTCCCAATGACTGGGAGCCGAGCAAAACGTGAATCCCAAACGCCCGCCCTTGCCGCACTAGTCGGTCCAGCAACAACGACGCGTTTTGCGACAGCTTGTCGTCTTCGGTGAAGAACTCTTGGAATTCGTCGACCAGTAGCATAATGCGAGGCATACGTTCGTCGGGCAGGGCATTGCGGAACATCTCCACATCCTGCACCCCGTGGGCGCGGAACAATTCACCACGTTCGGTGAGTACGGCATCAAGGCGTTGCAAGACGCTGACACCAAATTCACGATCACTTTCGATCGCAATCACGCGGGCGTGCGGCAGATGGCCGGAAGCGTACGCTTTGAATTCGACACCCTTTTTGAAATCGACCAAGTAGAATTCGACCTCATCCGGGCCGTAGTGCAGCGCTGTATTGGTGATCAGTGCGTGGAGGAAGGTCGATTTTCCCGAACCGGTTTTTCCTGCGACCAATACGTGTTGCGACGTGCCACGCCCGAGCCGCAGATGTTGCAGGCTCGTTGCCCCCGCGCGTCCCAATGGAACGTCGATCCCGGTGCGGCTATCGTGTTGCCACATGTCGGTCTCGGCCGGAGCGATCCTGTCAAAGGGGACTTCGACGCGACGTGCGTTTTTGGAGAGGTCTCCTGCCCAGCGAACGATCTGTGTGAACTGGGCCGATTCGGGGGGAGCGTCGAGTTTTAAGGCGTTGCCGGCCAGTTCTTCCCCCACAAATTCAAAGTGATCATCGTGCCAAACCAGATGGGTTGCGCTGCCGACAAAATCTTCGAGTTCAGTTCCGTGTGGCAACGGCCGTGAGGAGTCGTAACTCATTAAGGTATTCACGCCGCAGCGAGCGCCGCTATTGACGATGCTGATGAGCCGTCGCGCGGCGACATCGCCGATGTTGGCTGGAAAGTCGGCGACGACCAGAAAGTGGTACGGCTCGGCGACTTCACCGGCGAACTCGTTGTATTCCTCGATCGATTTGTATTCATTCCGCAGGTAGGTTTGGAAAACGTTTTCCATATGTTCAGTCAAATCGGCCAGCCGTTGCTCGATGTGCGAACCTTCGGTCCAAATCCGGCTATTGATTAGCAATTCGTCGTAATCGGCCAGATGCATGAACGATGAAAACTGCTCGCCCAATCCCACCGGATCGATGATGGTAAACCGCACCTTGCCGGCCGGAAGTGATGTTAAAATCCGCAGCATCACAGCCCGCAGCGTGTCGTTGGTTGCGCGGCGTCCGGCGCCGTCGGCCTGTAAAAACAATGACGGTCCGCTGGCGAAGGGAAGCAGAACCGGGAACTCCAAGGGAGCAGCCGGGGCCACCCGTTCATCCTCCACCACCGCCGCATCGGCACTGATATCGACATCAAAGTTCCCAAACCGAATTCCCTCCGGAACGTGCTCCGGCAGTTGCCAGGAATCGCTTTGTAGGGCATCTTCAGACAAAGCGCAGGCGGCCGCACGCTGGACAAGGTCTTGCTGTGTGGAAACGCAATCGGTCCAAAACTGGTTCCAGCTGGCGACGATGTCAGCCGTCTCGGTTGTGTACGTCTGTTCGGCCTGTTGTCGAGACGTTTCGTACACTGACCGAATCGTCTCAGGATCCTGTTGTGTGCGACGGGCTAAGCTCGCCAGTGCGGCTTGCCGGCGGGAGTTGATCCGTTCCATTTGGGAAATGCGTTGTTGTTCCATCCCCTCAATTTGTGCGGCAAATTCGCCATCGAGTCGTTCCTGGTCCGCTTGTCGTTGCCGTGCGGCATGGGCCACGTTGGCTTCATGTTTTTCAGTGGCCTGTGCGACGGTGCGGTCGCGCTGTTCGATCCGCGAGTCATGCCATTGTTGAAACCGCCGTTGTTTCTTGCGCAGTTCCTGGTCCGACCACGACCGCCAGTTGTGCAGCGACAATTCCGCCGTGGCAAAGGCGTCTTCCATTTCCTGGATCGCTGATTCGCAGCGACTGGCGGCAACGGCATACAAAATCACCATTGCGACGACGGTCAACCCTGCGGCGCTGCCTGCAGTTGTGGCGATCCATGCGAGACTGGATTGTTGAACCCCCGCGCCGATTAATGTTGGTGGTAAAAGTAGGAATGCCAATAGAAAGCACGCCGCGCTGGACACAACGAACAAAACAGCCGGGCGCCATCCGGTTAATAATTGTGAGGGCACATCCCGCCGCAATTTTAATAATTGCGCTCGGCCCCGTTTGGTCGCCTTCTCACAGCATTCGTAGGCCGCGTCCGGTTCGGTGGGGACGGGGTCCACTTCGGGAAGCAGACTCTCATGCCGTTGCCGTCGTTGTTGCAAAATATCTTTGGCTGTCTCAATGTCGTCGGCGAGAGCTTCGACGTTTTCGATCAAGTGTTCGCGGCTGTTTTGCAGCGTGTGCGTCAACTCTTCCAGCTTGCGTTTGGGGCTATCGCCGGAATCGTCATCCAGCACCGACGAGACCATCCAAGCCGTGTCATCGTACGTCTTTTTTGAGACGGCGACGGCTCGGTCATATGTCCGGTTGATTTCGGCCGTTCGCGCGGTGTGGTGTTGGCGGGCTGCGCCTGCTTCGGTGTTGTATTGCGCCTCCACGTCCGCGGCTGCAACGGTATGTTCATTTTCAATCACACCCTGTGCGGAGGACAACTCTTCGTTCAGCGCAGTGAGGCCATCGGCATAGAGTTCTTCGGCGGCTTGTAGCGCGCTGCTGTGTTGTTCTGCCGCGCTTCGCCAACGGCGATTCCTCGAATTGAGTTGGTCATGCAATTCAGTAACCAACCGCCGCTCAACAGTTGTCGGATCCTCGTTCGACATAAAAGACTTCCTTTTTCCAGGCGAGCAACGCAAACGTATTATGTGACCGAAAAGTCATGGCGGAGCGATGATCGCGCTCCGAGGGTGACACTCACAGAATCAATCATGGGCCTCGGCATTGCAGGCATTTTGAGCTTTCCGCACCACCGATCCGTATAACTGCGTCGACTCAATCGTTAATTTCACAGCGTGCATCAGCGGCATTAATTCGGTTTGTTCAAAGGCAAGGCTGTTCGCGTCGTTCCAATGTTCGCGCGTCTCCAGCCACGCGGCTTCCAACCGTTCGGCCGCTTTGGCCAACTGTGCCGCTCCGCTACTGACGTCTCCTGCACGCATGATGTTCTCTCCCCGTCATTCTGTTGTTGCCGGCCCGGGCGCTGCCGGTTTTGTTTCTTTGTCAGGCTCCGTTGCGGAACTCTCCGTCGCGTCTTGTCGCGGTAGACGTTCGGCATAGCGATCGAGTGATTCAACCATCCTCTGCAACTTGCCGATCGCCATTGGCAATTCTCGTTTGAGGATGCCTTCCAGATGGCCGTTCCGTCCGCGAAAATCATCCGATTCGCGTTGCAGTTTGATTGTCCAATGTCGCACGACTTGAATTTGATCCTGTGCGAATTGCAAGCGCGCCTTGGCGTTGGCCAGCCGTTTTCGTTCTTCGATACAAGCGGGGCCTTGGCCTTCATACGTGCGCATCTGGGCAATTTCCAATTGCGTACGGGCTTGGGCCACACCGTCGAAGTTTCGCTTGACCTGCTGTTTCCAATACCCCGGTCGGTCATGTTCAATCCATTCCATCGTCCGCAAGACCTCTTGCCGTAACGAATCGACCGCTGAGGTCGCCTCGTCCGCAAAACGAATCAGCGCTCCGCGGAAAGCGTGCAGGGCTTCAATCGATGTCACATGGGCAGGTGTTGTCATAACGGCAAATAAAATTTCGGTGGATAGGGGCAATGGATCGTGGCAGCGCTGTCATTTAAAGCCGGTTGGAAAACCAAAAACATACGAGGGTCGGGTGCCACTGGCGGCTTGTCCGCCAGGGCAAGCTGAGTGACCAAAAAGCACTGCTGGACAAGCCAGCAGTGGCACCCTTTTCCAATAGGTCGTCAACGTTGTTGCAAGTATTCCTCAATCCGTTCCGCTTTGCGCATCAGATAGGGGATGTGTTGTTCGTTGGCTTCGACAAAGCGGAGCAAAAATGTGAGGTGCTGTTTGAACTCTTCGGTGAATTTGATGTTTTCCTGGTCCCGCCAACTGGCACCGAGGGCGTCGAGTTGCCCGGAAATCCCGGAGGCGCGATCGACCAGTTCCACATTGAATTTCTTCAAGGTCTGTGCAAATTGTCTCAGTTCACCCGGATCAACAACGGCCTGCGGCATAACGATACTCCACTGCGGTTTCGACACATTGTAACGGTTGTGTTGGAATGGACTCGTGCGGCGCGATGAAACCCATACTCTTTCTACGAGAAACGGGGGCGACTATTCACAACAAATCGTCAGCCCGTAACACCGCGGCACCGGAGTATTCTACCGCGAATAGCCGGCCGGAGTAGGTAGAATCGCCTTTCGCCTGCTTAAGATAGCTACGGCGCAACGTTTTTTGCACAATCCCCACTTCAGGGACCTGCCGCATCGAGCATGACTCTCCCAAAACCAAGCGGAATTGGGGACGCGTTGAGCGTTTTGCTTGCGTCGTCAGCGGAGCTGATGTGCAGTCGGTATTGAGAGGCCTGCGCTGTCTGAAATGACGGCGAACGCCCTAACCGAATCGACCGTTGATATAATCGGCGGTCTTTTGCGTTTTGGGGGCTGTGAACATATCGGCCGTGACGCCGGTCTCCAGCAATTCGCCGTTGAAGAAAAAGGCCGTCAGATCCGAGACGCGAGCCGCTTGTTGCATGTTGTGCGTCACGATCACGATCGTGAAGTGCTCTTTCAACTCGAAGATCAAGTCCTCAATCCGCGCCGTCGAGGCGGGATCGAGCGCCGAGGCGGGTTCGTCCATCAGCAGCACGTCGGGATTGGTGGCCAGCGCGCGGGCAATACACAGCCTCTGTTGTTGGCCGCCGGAAAGTTTCAACGCCGACTCGTCCAGACGATCCTTGACTTCATCCCACAACGCCGCCTGGGCCAGCGAGCGTTCGACAATTTCATTCAGGGCCGGGCGGTGACGCGTCCCGGCTACGCGCGGCCCATAAGCCACATTGTCAAAAATGGACTTCGGAAACGGATTGGATTTTTGAAAAACCATGCCGACTTGTTTGCGCAACTCCACCACATCGGTGCCGGGGGCATAGATGTCTTGTTGATCGACAAGAATCGTACCTTCCAAACGCGTGTCATCGATCAAGTCATTCATGCGGTTGATCGACCTTAAAAAAGTCGACTTACCGCAGCCACTGGGACCAATGAGGGCCGTCACGCGACGCGGGGGAATTTGGATCGAAACATTCGACAAAGCTCGAACGGCGCCGTAATGAAAATCAAGATCCCGCACTTCAATTTTTGCCGCCACATCGTTCACCGTGGTTTGGGAGGCATTGGCACACGCGTCCTGACCCAAGGGGTCGGAGCCGACTGCCGACTGCGAGCGCGCAGTCGGTTCGTGATCGACCGTAGAATGAATATTGGATGTCATGATGGCCTGACTTTCGCTGATCCAGATGTTGGGTCTATCGGAAATTCTTTTTGCCTTGCCGGTAACGTACAGCCACAGCCAACGCGTTCATGCACAACAGGACCGTTAACAACACAATAATCCCGGCTGCAGCCACATTCTGAAACTCCGCGCGCGGCAACGATGTCCAGTTGAAAACTTGAATCGGCATAACTGTGAATTCGTCCATGGGGCTGGTCGGCGAAAAGGGAATGAACGTCATCGCCCCCACTGCCAACAGCGGAGCCGCCTCGCCCAAGGCGCGTGATAAAGCCAGGATGACTCCGGTCATGATTCCCGGCAGCGCTGCTGGCAGCACTTGATGACGCACCGTTTGCCACCGTGTTGCCCCCAATGCCAGGGAGGCATGTCGAATCGAACCGGGAACGGCCCTCAGCGACTCTTGGGCAGCGATAATCACCACCGGCAACACCAACAGCGACATGGTCAATGCCCCGGCAATCACGCTTCTGCCCAATTCCATTGTGCGGACGAATAGCCCCAAACCCAGGATGCCGTACACGATT
The DNA here is from genome assembly GCF_007747995.1 of Symmachiella dynata. NCBI lineage: Bacteria > Pseudomonadati > Planctomycetota > Planctomycetia > Planctomycetales > Planctomycetaceae > Symmachiella > Symmachiella dynata. The sequence goes on from NZ_CP036276.1 coordinate 686,455, forward strand.
GACGGCACGCCTGCCAGATTTGAAACATTGGTTTGCACGATTTTTCGCCAGATGCCGTCGCGGGCGTATTCTTCGAGATAAATCGCCGCCCCGACTCCCAACGGAACGGAAATCAAACCGGTTAAGGTGATCAGCCACAAACTGCCGAACAGCGCGGTTCGAATTCCGGCTTGTTCTGGAAATCGCGAAGGGCCGTCCACGAGAAAGTCAAAACTGACCCACGAAGCTCCCCGCCATAGAATCGCTGTTAACAGGGCGATCAACGTGGCTGCGCAGACCAATGTCGCCGCCAAACAGGCACATTTGAAGAGCTGGTCAATGCGGCGTTTGTTGCGCTGCCGCCGGTTGGGCGACCCTACGTAACTCATTCGTACTTCTCTCGCATTTTACTGAGCATCCATTGCGAGACGATGTTCATCAACAACGTCATCGCAAACAACAACAAGCCCACAGCAAATACCGTGTAGTATTCCGTCGAACCGTGCGGCGTATCTCCCATGCTGACCTGCGCGATGTATCCCGTCATCGTCTGAATGCTTTCCAGCGGATTGAGTGTCAACTTGGGGGTAGCGCCCGCGGCGAGCGTGACCGCCATGGTCTCCCCAATCGCGCGAGAAATTGCCAACAAAAACGAGGCGACAATCCCTGAGAGCGCGGCCGGAACAACCACCCGCGTGATCGTATCGAACTTCGTGGCTCCCAACGCAAACGCCGCCTCACGTAGCGAACCGGGTACGCTGCGCAACACATCTTCGCTGAGTGAAATAATGATCGGCAAAATCATGATGCCCACCACGATGCTGGCCGATGCCGCGTTGAATACGTCGGCATCCGGGAAGATGGTGCGGATCAGCGGAGAGATGAAAATTACGGCGATATAACCGTAGACCACTGAGGGAATCCCCGCCAGGATCTCCAACATCGGTTTGACGATCTCCCGAAACCGCGGTGACGCATATTCGCTGAGGTAAATCGCCGTAGACAATCCGACAGGCAGTGCGACCAGCGCCGAGCCACATGCAACTAACAGCGTACCGCACACCAAGGGCAGTACGCCGAAGTGCTGCGGCTTCAGTAGCGGCGTCCAACGCGTTGATGTCAAAAATTCTTTGAGTGAGACTTCCGCGAAAAAACCACTCGACTCAAAGACCAATACAAAGACGATCCCCAACGTCGTCGCCACGCTGACTGCTGCGCAGAAGGAGAGTGCCGCATGCACCAATTGTTCGGAGAAACGGCGCATCCAATCCGATTTTCCGGGCGTGCCGACGAAGGATCTCTCGCGTTTTTCAGGGCTGGAAACCTTGGCCGTTGCAGACAATGTCTCTCCGATCATCTCAATCGTCCGTCGTCGATCCCGGTGTGGGTTCCGTGGTCGTGCCCGCGATGACCTGTTCGACCAGTTCGACATTTTTTTGATGTTGCTCTTCTGAAACCGGCACGTAACCGACCTCTTCAACAAGTTGAGCAGCGTGTTTTAAGTAGAATTGTATAAAAGCCGCCGTAGGCGGTTGCTTGAGCGATGCTGTTTTGATGTACAACAGCAACGGCCGGGACAACGGTTCGTAGCTGCCGTTTCGCACGGTTTCGGTCGAAGGTTGAACGCAACCCTTACCGCTATCCACACCAATCAGCTTTAAGGAATCGCGGTTTTCCGCGTAATAGGCGTAGCCGAAATACCCCAAGGCATACTTGTCGGCTGTCACCCCCCGTACCAAAACGTTGTCGTCTTCGCTCGCGGTATAATCAGCCCGGCTGGCTTTTTCTTGGCCGACGATCACTTCTGTGAAATAGTCGAATGTCCCAGAGTCGGTACCCGGTCCGTACAGTTTGATTTCTTCAGCCGGCCAAGCGGGATTGATGTCGCTCCATTTTTTGACGGAGCTTTCCGGCTTCCAGATGTCTTTCAATTGTTCCAAGGTCAAGCAATCAAACCAATCGGCTTCAGGATGCGCGACGATTGCTAGACCGTCGTAGGCGACTTCCAACGTCACAAATTCGATTCCCGCTTTTTCGCAGATCGCGCGTTCCGTCTCCTTAATGACTCGCGATGCATCGCAGATATCAATCTCGCCCGAGCCGAACTTCTTAAACCCGGCTCCGGTGCCGGAGGTCCCCACACTGACCTGCACGTCAGGATTGTCTTTGAGAAACTCTTCGGCAACGGCGATCGTAATCGGAGCCACCGTGCTCGAACCGTTGATGCTCACGGCACTCGCACGGCTACTGTCACGATTTCCACATCCCGAAATCGCGACGATTCCTGCGACAAAGGTTATCGCGACCATCAGTCGCATGAAGACGTGATTCATGGTGTCCTCGGTATCCGCTGGGAGAGCCTTGCGCTGCGGAGAGTAGCATAAAGTTGTGAAGAAATTGCAAAGATGCCCTGCGCCGCGGGGAACGCAAATCCGTGGTCGTTCGGGGGGCGTCGAGTGCTAGCGTATGTTGACCTGGGCTCAGTCGACGACGGGCCGCGCGGTGCGGCAGGGTACGGATCGACAGCGCAGCGGCGGGTGTATCCTTGGGCGGATGGAATGCCAGCGCGTAGGCTACTTTTCGCCGGAAAGGGCTTCGGCGACATTCAACGCGTGGTCCCGCACGCGGACGTACGAATTCAGCGTCGACGTAAAGGCGACACTGACAAACGGTGGGACTTTTTCGTGCGACAGCCATTCGACGTGTTGCTTCCGCAACTTTTTAGCGAGACGTTTGATTTCCGACGCTCGCCGTTGCGCTTCGGGCATCACATCGCCTTGCCGAGACTTGAACGATTCAACGATGAACTTGAGAAACGCCTCGGCTTCCTCGTGCAATCGATCGAGATCGGCACGATGCTTCGCATCAAAGCGGTGTCCTTGCTGTCGCAACTTGAGATCGAATTTCAGGATACTGCGAATGTAGTCACTGATCGATTCCAATTCGTCCGCCATCCTTAACTGCTGACGGCCTTCCTCGATGATCTCGTGCGGAACGTTGGCCGACAGCAAGTTGGTCATGAAAACCACGACCTCGTCCTGAATCGAGTCGAGAACCTCTTCACGGTGAAACAGCTTGTGTTTGAGTTGCTCGTCCGGTGTGTCCTGATGGGTGAGCTCCTTGAGCCAAGCCATCATTTTTTCGCAGCCTTCACCCATATGAATGATTTCGCCACGTGATTGCTCGATCCCAATGACGGGGGTTTCCAGCATGCGGATGTCCAGGTTCGTCAGATGCGGCGTCTCTTTCACACCCGTGTCGGGGACGAGCCATTTCATGGTTTTGGCAAACCGTCCCCCAAAGGGAAGAAAGACCAACGTATTGGCGAGATTGAACACCGTATGCGTGGCGGCAATGGCCAGCGCCACATTCGGAATCGCTTTTTCCGGGGGAACGAATTGACTGCCCGTTAAAAACGCACTGGTGCGCGGTAGGAAATCAAAAGTGAGCCAGGGGATAAAACGCACATATTGAAAAAAGATGATCGAGATCCACAAGACGCCCACCATGTTAAACAGCACGTGAAAATAAGCAGCACGACGGGCGTTCGTCGTCGCCCCGATCGAGGCGAGCAGCGCCGTGATGGTTGTGCCGATGTTTTCGCCCAAAACGAGCGCTGCTGCCGTTTCGTAATTGATCAATCCCTGCGTCGCCGCGGCAATCGTGATCCCCAAAGTGGCTGACGAGGATTGTACGAGGACGGTCAAAATGCAACCAACCAACAGGCATTGGGCAACCCCCATGGCGCTGTCTGCAGTGAAGCGATGAATAGCCGCTTCGAAAGCGGGCAAATCCTTGATCAACGCACAGGAGTCTTTCATCAACTCCAGTCCGAAAAAGACCATGCCGACGCCCATGAACGTCATGGCGAGATAACGCAAGCGATCGTTTTTGCTGAATAGATAAACGAAGGCGGCCAGCCCTAGCATGGGCAGACCATATTTGCCGATTTTCAAGACCAGAATCCATCCAGTGATTGTCGTGCCGATGTTGGCCCCCATGATCACGCCGATGGCCTGGCTGAGTGTCATCAAACTGCCGTTGACGAAACCGACGACCATTACGGTTGTCACCGAGCTGGATTGCACAAAACAAGTGACGACAACGCCGACAATGGTGGCCAAATAGCGGTTGTCGGTCACGGCGCTGATCATGCGCCGCAAGCCGCTCCCAGCAACTGCCTGCATGCCCTCGGACATGTTTTTCATGCCCAGTAAAAACAGCCCCAAGCCACCCACTGCTCCAAAAATCAGCTGAGTCAAGGTCGCGAGATCAATGGAAGTCAGCTCGGTTTCGGCAGTTCCGCCGGTAGCAGCAAAGAGAATGTCGAGGGGCATGTCTCACGTAATCCGTCGTTGCGGGTTATTCCCGGATTCAAATCGGGGAGCGAATTTGGTGGCAATTTAGTTGTCAATTGCGGCCAGAGTATGAAGAATTCGTTAAGATTGTATGAACATCACAAGCCGCATCGCCACCATGGACGTCCCGCTCCAAGGAATTATTTCATGAGTCGGTCCCATTGTAGTCCCTGGAACCGTATTGTTGTCTCTAGCGCGAGTCCTCCCTACAATAAACCGCGAGATTATCGTTAAAATGCGAGAAATCGCCGTGTTTTCCGGACAAATGTGAGTCGCATGTTCGCCCCGCATCTACTGATCTATGAAAAGACTCCTCGTTGGGGGCCGGAACTCAAGCGGCATTTTCTCGGTAGCGGGGTGGTCTCTCGCGCCGTACGCTCTATTGCGGAGATCGGCCGATTGTTGACAACGGACCGGGAATGCTTGTTGGTGATGGATTTGCAGGCTGGAGCGGGCGATTGCCTGCGGTTTGTTGCCCAGGCACAACAAGCCAAGTTGTCTGTACGTACTTTGCTCATCAGCTCGACGCAAACCCGCGAACTAGAATGGGTGGCCCGAGAACTGGGAGCCGATCATTTTGTCGAGGAGAAGATTGGCGGCAGCGGATTGGCCCACCTGTGCCAACTCTATCTTGAGCAGTGCCGCACCGCCGCTTCCTCCAGCGACGGTCGATCGGTGTCGGCAATATGACTCTAGACTTCATGGCTGGTGAGAAGGCACAATCGATACCCTCCTTCGTCAGCGCTGCATGATTTAACGTTTTTCAAGATTCAACTCCGCCGACGGGCGAGGCTCACTAAAATTGTGGGCGAGGCCCGATCGACAGACCGCTATTTCACTCGCAATACATTTCATAAAGGAACACTTTCGCTGAGCGGACGGCAGCCACCGGCGAAAAACAAAGTTATGGCAGATACACCGATTACAGAAGCAGCAATCATCGATTGTGCTGGTCGTTTGACCGATCCCGAACTGGGACGTTCCTTCGCGGATGCCCACATGCTCACCGGCGCAACAGTCGAATCCGCCGGCGACATTCACGTCCAGGTTGAATTGCCGACTCCCGCCTATCCAGGACGGGAACGCATCACCGACGCGATTGCCGCCGCCATCAAGGAAAAATTCCCTGCAGCGGGACCAGTCACTGTCGACTACTCCTGGAAAGTCAGCGGCAAAGACTCGGGTGGCTCGATTGGATTGCGCTGCAAAAACGTGATTGCCGTCGGCAGCGGCAAGGGGGGCGTGGGCAAGAGCACCGTGGCGGCATCGCTGGCGTACGGCTTGCACACACTCGGCGCCCGCGTGGGCTTGATGGATGCCGATGTCTACGGTCCTAGTATTCCGCACATGCTGGGCGCCAGCGGCCAACCGGCGATGGTCGAAAAACAAGGCGAAGATGGACAAACCGTGCGCCGCATCGAACCGGTAGTCGTCGACGGGCTCAAAACGATGTCGATGGGCTATCTCGTGCCCCCCGAAGAAGCCGTGATCTGGCGGGGACCGATGCTGCATGGTGCGATTACGCAGTTTCTCAAAGACACTGATTGGGGAGAACTGGATTACCTGTTCATCGACCTGCCGCCGGGAACCGGGGACGTCACTTTGACGTTGTCGCAGTTGTTGGGCTTAGCCGGCGCGGTCGTCGTCTGCACGCCGCAACAAGTCGCGTTGCTCGATGCGATTAAAGCACTGAAAATGTTTGAGAAGGTCAAGATTCCCGTACTGGGCATCGTCGAAAATATGTCGGGCGACATCTTCGGCCGTGGAGGAGCGCAACAGGCTTCGCAAAAACACAACGTTCCGTTTTTGGGGGAATTGCCGATCGATTCCCGCATCCGCATCGATGCCGACGCGGGCCACCTGCAAAAACTCTTCGACGACGACAGCACGGCCAAGCCGCATCTCTTGAAAATCTGTGAACGGGTTGCGATTGAAATCGCCAAGAATGCACAGGTCAGCTCGCAGATGCCGTCGTTGGAAATTCTCTGAAAGGGAGTGGCGAACGAGTTGATACCTGTCTGTGCAGGAGTTACCGAAATCCAGCCAAACACGCACCAATAACAGGCCGCAATGTACCAAAGCTTCAGCAAACTTTTTGAACGTGGTGAACTGGACGATTCCGGCGCGCGAGAATTTTTGGCGACCGTTGGTTTCACCGATCCGGCAGCGGCGTACGAACGACTGACTCAAATCGCCGAAGCGGGGCCGCATCGTTCCGAGTTTTGCCGCTGCTTGCCGACCTTGCTGATTACGATGGCCGACATCGCCGACCCCGACGGCGTGTTGATTAAGTTCGACCATTTTTTGCAGAACGTGCCGGACAAGCTGGAAATGTTCCGCTTCATGGGGGACTCGCCCCGTGCGGTGGAGATGCTCGTCGGACTTTATATGAGCAGCGAGTTTCTCTCCGAGATCCTTCGCAAAAACCCCGCTTACCTTGCACCGTTGGCCCAGCACCAGCATCTGGCGGAATTAAAAAGCCGTCAGGATTTTTTTGCCGCGGCTCAAGAATCAATGGCCGGCATGGCCAACGATGCCGCCCAACTCGACGCGCTGCGCCGCTATCAGCGGTGGGAATTGCTGCGCATCGGGGCCTGTGACCTGTTCGGTTTGGCCGACTTAAAATCCGTCACGGTGCAATTGTCGTTGTTGGCCGATGCGCTGGTGCAGTCCTGTCTGATCATTGCTGCACGGCAAGCGAATGTAGAGCCGGACAATTTTGCCGTGATCGCCATGGGGAAACTGGGCGGTGAAGAGCTGAATTACAGCAGCGACATCGATCTGATTTTTCTGACCAACGGCGATGCGGGGAGTTTCCGGCGGTTGGGGCAAAACCTGATTCGGGGAATCAATCAATCGACCCAAGAAGGGTTTTTGTATCGCGTGGATATGCGGTTGCGTCCGTGGGGCCGGTCGGGTGAACTGGTGACGAAAGTTTCCGGGTATCTGGATTACCTCAAAACCAACGCCATGCTGTGGGAGAAACAAGCGTTACTCAAGGGGCGGATTATTGCCGGCGAAATGGAACTGGGCAATGCGTTTTTGGCCGAAGCCCGTCGGGATATCTATGTGACGACCCCCGACGAGGTCCGTACGGGCGTGCATCGCATGAAGCAGCAGATCGAAGCCGATTTGAAGCAAAAGGGGCGCAAGTTCGGTGAGGTGAAACTGGGAGCCGGGTCGATCCGCGATGTCGAATTCGTGGCCCAATATCTGCAATTGGCCTACGGCGGCAAACACGAACAGATCCGCACCTTCAACACGCTCGACGCACTGGTCCGCTTGGCGGATTTTGGACTGCTCAACGCGCAAGAATACCGCATTCTCACCGATGGCTATGTCTTCCTCAGAAAGGTCGAACACTCCCTGCAGCTAATGCATTACAAGCAAGCGCATACGTTGCCCAAGAGTGAAGAGGAACTCAATTACTTGGCCCGGCGGTTGGACTTTCAGGACTCGGCTCATTTCCTCACGCATTATCGCAAACACTCTGAGCAAATCCGCAACGTCTATCAACAACATTTTGAATCGGACCGAGACCCGCTCGATACTCTGGTCGTCGAAGTCCCCAAATCCGCGGCTTCTCCGGCGCGGCCGCAAGATGCCGCTGAGGCGGATCTGTTCTCACCGGAAGAAACTGCGCAGCACGAACAGATGGCGGCACGTTTGTCGAACGACCATCTGGTCGAAGTGGCTGCCACCGTTGATGAGGATGGACGCTGGCAGGTGACCATCGTCTGCGTGGATCATACGGGGCAGTTGTCGTTGATCTGCGGTTTGTTATTTGTGCATGGCTTTCACATCGACGCCGGCAACGTCGTCAGCCGTTCTTACACGGACAGTTCAGCCGGGCATGGCAACCTGCAGAGAATGGTTGCCGTATTAACGGTCCGGCCCGACACGGGGGTGATTAGCGAGGAGTTGTGGACCCGTTACGCCGAGGAGTTGTTGGAACTGACCGCCAAAGTGCACTCCGGCGATCCGTTCGAAGCGCAAGGCGGATTGGCGCGGCGGGTGGGATTGGCATTGGGACAACTGTCCGGCGTTTCGACGACGCTGTATCCAATGAATATCAAAATCGATAACGACGCCTCCGCCGATTTTACGGTGTTGTACATCGACGCGGCCGATACGATTGGCTTTTTATATGAACTGACCAATTCGCTCGCGCTGAACAACATTTACCTGGCCCGGGTAGTGGTCCAATTATCCGAAGATCGTGTGTACGACACGCTGTATATCACCGACGATCAAGGTCACAAAATCACCGACCCTGCGCAACAACGAGAACTCCGCGCAGCGACGGTCCTCACAAAATGGTTTACACAGTTATTGCCAAATGCTCCCAACCCGGAATCGGCGCTGCTGCATTTCCGGGAATTCGTCGAACAGATGTTCAGCCGCGATGATTGGCTTGATGAAATCGCGACGCTCTCCAATTCCAAAGTCTTAGAAGCACTGGCCCGCTTGTTGGGCGTGAGCGATTTTCTATGGGCCGACTTTTTGCGAATGCAGCACGAGAACCTCTTCCCCGTGGTGAGCGATGTCGATGGTTTGGAATCGGCCAAGACCAAAGATCAGCTGCGGGAGGAATTGCTGGAGTTGCTGGAATCGGCAGAGGATCGTGAGGAAAAAGTTGAGCGGCTAAACAAATTCAAGGATCGTGAAATGTTCCGCGCGGATATGCGGCACATTTTAGGGCATGTCACGGAATTCGGTCAGTTTGCCTCGGAGTTGACCGACATTGCCGAAGTCGTCGTCGATGCGGCCTATCAACTAGTCATGACGCGTTTGCTGCATCGTTATGGCGATCCCAAGTTAAAAGATGGTTCTCCCTGCCCGATGGCTGTCTGTGCCCTGGGGAAGTGCGGCGGTCGCGAAATGGGCTACGCTTCGGACGTCGAGTTGATGTTCGTCTACGCCGGTGCGGGACGGACGACCGGCCCGGAGCAAATCACGAATACCGAGTTTTATCGCAAGCTCGTCGAGCGGATTCCCCGCACGATTTCAGCCCGCCGCAAGGGGATTTTTGAAATCGATCTGCGGCTGCGGCCTTATGGCAAGGCGGGCGCGCTGGCCGTCTCTTGGGAGGCATTTGAACAGTATTTCATGCCGGGCAGCCCGGCGTGGCCCTATGAGCGGCAGGCGCTGGTCAAATTACGACCGATCGGTGGCGATGAGGAATTCGGCAAGCAGGTCGTCAGCTTGCGGGATCGCTGTATTTACACCGGCGAACCGTTTGACGTGACCGCCATGCGGGGCATGCGCGAACGCCAGCTGCGGGAATTGGTCAAACCAGGAACGTTTAACGCCAAGCTTTCTCCCGGCGGGCTGGTTGATGTGGAGTACCTGGTTCAGGGGATGCAGATCACCAACGGCCACACCGATCCGGAATTGCGGGCCACGAATACCCGGGCAGCTTTGAAAGCATTGCGCAATGCCGGTATCCTGACGGAACTAACACGCAAGGAATTGCGTAAGGCGTATGTCTTTTTCCGGCGGCTGATTGACGCTTTGCGGATGGTCCGCGGCGATGCCCGCGATCTCACCGTTCCTCCGACCGACAGTGAGGAATTCGAGACCTTGGCCCGCCGCCTCAACTATGAGGATGTCGCCGATCTGCATGACGATTTGATGCGACATTCTCAAAAAGTGCAAGAGTTGTCGCATTTGATTGATTAAGACACGCACAATACACAGGCAACCACGAGACGATCGGCGCAGCCAGACCCTTTGGCCCGCCTCGCAAGGATAAGACTTTGACCACACCGATTAGCAAGACTTTTGCCCAACTCAAAGCCGACGGACGGATGGCGTTCATGCCGTTTATTACTGCCGGCGATCCCGATATCGAAACCACTGCCGCCTTGATTCGCGAGTTAGCGGCGCAGGGTGTCGATTTGATTGAAATCGGATTTCCCTACAGCGATCCCATCGCCGACGGCCCGGTGATTCAGGCTTCCTACACGCGGGCGCTCGAACGAAAACTGCACGTCGACGATATTTTTGCCTGCGTCCAATCGGTCACCGAGTCCGCTACGGGGAAATTCCCCAATTTGGTCGCGATGGTTGCCTATGCCATCGTGCTCCGCGTCGGCCCAGAGACCTTCGTCGCCAAGGCCAAAGCGGCCGGGTTCGTGGGATTCATCATTCCCGACTTGCCCGCCGATGAAGCAGAAGAGATGACGCAGATTGTCCGCGGAGCCGGGTTGGATTTGATTCAATTGATTGCGCCGACAACCACCCGCGAACGGACGGCTAAAATTCTAGAACTCGCCTCGGGCTTTCTGTACTGCATCAGCATTGCCGGCACGACAGGTGTCCGCGACGACCTGCCGCCGGAGTTGTACGAACAACTCGAATGGCTCAAAACGCAAACCGATGTCCCGCTGGCAGTCGGCTTCGGCGTCAGCCGCCCAGAACAGGTCGAACCGCTCCGCAAACTGGCCGACGGCGTGATCGTCGGCTCAGCCATCGTCCGCGCCGCTGAGAAAAGCCCCGCAGCGATGGGCGAATTGGCCGCCGCAATGACCGCCGCCGCACATGGTGGCTAGCAGCCTGTCCGAATAAGGGTGCCACTGGCGGCTTGTCCGCCAGTGCAATGGGTGTGACCAGAGAAACACTGCTGGACCAGCCAGCAGTAACACTCGGTGACGGAATGGTTTTTTCGCAGCAAGTCAGTCCCGGCTGCGACCGCCCATGAGGATCATGACGTAGTACAGGACTGTCATCAGCGTTTGCAACGTGGCGGCGACGTATGTCCATCCGGCGGCGTTGAGTACGTCTTTGACGGCAAGCGCGCCGTCGCGGTCGACGATATTCAGGTCCGCCAGCACCGCCTTGGCGCGGTTGCTGGCGTCGAATTCGACGGGCAGATTCACGAGCTGGAACAACAACACGCCGCCGTAGCAAATCACACCCAACCACATCAGCCCCGGCATACTGAATATCAATCCTCCAATGAACAACACCATAAACGCCCTCGGTCCGTACATGGCGGCTGGGACGGCGAAGTTGCGGATCACCAGCGGCGCGTAGCGCTGCGCATCCTGCATGGCATGCCCGGCTTCGTGGGCGGCGATGCCCACCGCCGCCATCGAACGGCTTTGATACACCTCGTGGCTGAGCCGCAGGACCTTTGCCCGTGGATCGTAGTGATCAGACAGTTGCCCGCCGACTTCTTCGATCGCGACACTTTGGCAACCCGCTTGATCGAGAATATGCCGCGCCGCAGCAGCGCCGCTCAAGGGAGCGGGAATCTGCATCGCCCGGTGATACGCACTTTTCACGCGTGCTTGTGCCCACATCATCAAAAGAAACGCAGGGGCCGCAAACAGCAAATACCTGGGATCGAAAAAACCAATCATCGTTCACTACTCCTCGCGCCGGTCGGTGGGGCGCGTGATTTTTTATCTATGTTTTCTTCGCAGTTTTCTTAGCAAATGAGCCTGCCGCCGAATATCAACGTACCGCGACACGATTCGGCTCACCAGAATTCTATTCCAGCCAGAAATTCTGGCAAGAGCGGGGCGCTGGTAACCAGCAGCGCCGCCGGTGCGCTCCGCCCCCTGGGGGGCTCCCTAATAATACGTCCTGAGGGGTATTCGTATTTGGTGAGAAAATATTTTTCCCGCCCGCGTCAATTGAGAATCCGTCGTCAGATTGCCACACTGGGACCTACAAATCGAGAAACAGATACTAAACAGTCGGAACCTTTGCCGAAAATTGTGACGAGGAGCCCCCATGCGACTTTGCCGATACGAACTGAATGGACAAATTGCGGTTGGTTTTTATACGGAAACCTCCGTGATTCCTCTCGTGGCCGCCGCTCAGGCCGCGCGTGTCGCACTGCCGGGGAGCAACAGCCTGCTCCCGTATTTGACCTGCGGCGAATCGCGAGAAGCCGTTGCCGCCTTGCAGTCTCGGATTGAAAACCTCGACGATGCGGGGCGGGCGGAACTCTCCGTGCCGACCGATTCGGTGAAACTGCTGGTCCCCATTCCGGCTCCAACGAAACTATTGCTGCTGGCCGGAAACTACACCGCCCACATCGAAGAAGGGGGCGGCCGGGCGGAGGAACGGGCCGATACGTTTCCCTATGTCTTCATGAAGCCGCCGCTGACAACGCTCACACATCCCGGCGATCCGATCCGCGTGCCGGCTGTCTCGCCCGATCATGTCGATTGGGAATTGGAGCTGGGCGTGATCATTGGCCGGCAGTGCAAAGGAGTCAGCGAAGCGGAGGCATTGGACTATGTCGCCGGCTATACGGTCGTCAACGACATTTCCGATCGCCAATTCAAACCGAACCCCGGCCGCAAGCAGCGTGACAAAGATGGCTTCTTCGATTGGTTGCACGGCAAATGGCACGACACATTTTGCCCGATGGGTCCGTGCGTACTCGCCGCCGACGAACAACCCGACCCGCAAACCATGAAACTGACCCTCCGCGTCAACGGCGACGTGAAGCAAGATTCCTCGACATCCGAAATGGTCTTCCCGGTCGCCGCGATTGTGGAGTTCATCTCCAGTTATGTCACGTTGGAACCAGGCGACATCATCTCCACCGGCACCCCCGCCGGCGTCGGCAAAACCACCGGCACCTTCCTCCACGCAGGCGATGTGGTCGACGCCGAGATCGGCGGCATTGGAGTATTGCACAACCCGGTGGAGTAGCTGTGTAACCGCCGTGCGCCACAAATTTGCATTGCAGGCACAACATTACGAGCCAATGAATTTTACACCTACCGACCAAGGTCCTTCGAATTAGACGCCTGGAGAGATTGATGCGGTATCCCATTGTGAACCTCCGTCGCAAATCCCATCACCTCTTGACGGTCTCGGTCGGTGTATTGGCTCGTTGCGGAGTCCACTCTCGTTCTCACGCAATATGTCTCATGATGGGGGTTTTCTTCACTACCGGGTGCCAAAACCAGCCCAGTGACGCGACGCCTAATGAAAGTCCGAAAAAACAAGCTCCTGTTTCGGACCGCCAACCAAAAGAACAAGACTCCCCGAAGATAAATACAGACAGCCCACCCGATGTCTCCGAAACAATCTCGCGCGACCTGAAATTCGTCCCCGATTACGCGCTGGCTGTCGCCGTCATGCGGCCCACTCAGATGTTGGAAATACCTGACGTGGCCACTTTTCCCGGTGTTGACCTTCAGGGCGGCAACCCAATCAAGCCAAGCAATGTCGAACGATGCGCGCTAGTGCTCTTACCCGATAGCGGAAAATATTTTGACGGTCGTTCGGGGGGGAACGGGTTGACTCTCGGCTTTGTCGTCGAAATGAACGTTGACGCACCGCAACAGAAACTTGTCAATCAACTGAGTCCTGGAGCGGAACGTGCGAAAGGCAAGGAAGACATTTATTGGCCGCGAGAGGTCAGTTATGAGCAACTTTCCATCGCCTTCCCCGATAAGAAAACCATGGTTGCGGCGTTTGGAACAGTTGCAATGCTTGAAATGCTCAATCTGGAGAAACGGCCGCAACAAGACAGCCGCCTATTTAAGGCCTATCGCCAGAACGACCCACAAGCTCAATTTGCAGCAGCGATCGATGTCGATCGGCTGAGGCATTTTTACGATCTCGCCAACACGCAACTTAGCGACAAATCTGATTTCGCCTCCAACATTTTATTGAGTCTTTCGCATCGCACGAAGACGGCAAGTCTATCGTGGGATATCTCCCGCCCAGATGGTTTTTCGCTCCAACTGGATACCGATGGTGATGCAACAGTCGCGAAAGAACAGGCGTTGCAACTCCTCGCGGCGACACAGACTGCGGTCGAGAACACTCAACAGTATCTGATTGATGAATTAGGGACCGGCCAACAAACAGAGATTACCGAAGTGACACGTTCCCTATCCAACATGGTGGAACCCTTGGAGCCGGAAATGAACGAGGCCACTGCTATCGTCAACAGCCACAAATTCCCGGTGGCGAACGAGACCTTGCAGCGGATTGCTAAACTCGCAGCCTACCAGGTCGCTGTACTCCGCAAACGGGCAATGCGATTTCAGACATCCTATGCGTTCGCTATCCTCGGATTGCAGATGCACAATTACAATGATGTCTATGCAAAACTTCCACAAAACATTGTCTCAGACGATGGCAAATTGTTGTTAAGTTGGCGCGTTAACCTCCTGCCATATCTAGGAGAATTTGGCGGGTCTGAAGAAGTCAAGCTTTACAAGAAGTTTCACCTGGACGAACCATGGGACAGCCCGCACAACAAGCCATTGAGCGAGCAAATGCCCAAGATTTTTCGCACCCGCGATTCTACTCCAGACGCGAACGTCACCCATCTCCAGGCCGTGACGGGGCCGGGGACAGTGTTTGGGGAAGGTATTGAAAAGTTCGAGCAAATCACCGATGGACTGCCCAATACCTTGGCGTTCATTGAAACACAGGAACCCGTCATTTGGACCAAGCCGGAAGATTTCGAATTTGATCACGATCAGCCCCACAATGGTCTGAGACCGGGCGAAGCATTGGGAGTCCTGTTCAATGGGCAACGCGTGGAATTAAAACCGGAAACCGATGATGAAATGATTCGTCACATAGCTTTGTTTGATGATGGCGGACAATTCGATGTGGAAAGCATTTGGTGGAAACGCTCTGGATCACACACCGTCGAACCCAAACAACGCAAAGCTGGAGATCCCGATCTTTTATTGGAGGTCGTACAAGACGGCATGCGAGACGAAAAACGTGCTGCTTTGAACCGCCTGACAGACTATGATCTTAAATTAAAGCGAAGCGATGCAAAAAAAGTCGTCGACGGACTCTTGCCGCTCGTCAAAACAAACGACCCAAACCTCAGGGGGTGGGTTTTAGAAGTGTTGGCCAAGTGGGCTAAACGCGGCAAACTGGATTGGAAGCAGGTTGAACCGCTATTCGACGACCCCTACGAGCAAAATCGTTGGCAGGTCTTTAAAATTTTAGGGGCATCCGGCGATCCACAAGTGGTGCCAATTCTACTGAAGGGACGCCCTGAAGACACCAGAATTCGCTGGAATGTCATTTATGAACGGTTAGGCAAGGTTGCTGTTGAAGGCGCCTTGCCTTTGCTAAAGAGTGCTGACGAGGAGTTGCGTTTCAAGGCCTGCATCGTGATTGCTAATGAGGGCGATAAGTCGCAAGTTCCTCAATTGCGACCATTACTTGAGGATGATGCAGAACGCGTTCGCAATATGGCCAAAAAGGCAATCGAACGGTTAGAGAACCCGGAAGAATGAATTTCTGACACTCCAACACCTCGCCACAGCTCACCCTTTCACACACTCAATAAATACCACCGGCTGCACCGTCAAAAACGTGTCCCAATAACCCGCCTCGTAGGCGGCTGTTCCCTCCGCAGAGACTCGCAAGGGGCGCCAATTGATTTCGCTAAATCCGGCGCCGCGCAGCGCCTCTTCGTGCGCTGATTGCGAGAGGTAATAATTTTCGATGTCGAACGTTTCGTTTTCTAGATAAAACTTCCACGTGATCGGCGCGCCGGGACGCATTTCGTTGCCGAACAATGCCTCGAAACCGTACTTTCGATAGGACGGGATTGTCAGCCAATCGATCAGCGGGCTGGAATTGATCGTGACAAACCGTCCGCCCGGTTTGAGGCAACCGGAGACGGCTTGGCACATCGCCTCGAGTTGCTCAGTCGTCGACGCGTAATTCAGCAGCCAAGCGGCCACGGCCAGATCAAATTCGCCGGCATGTCCCATTTCACGAACATCGCTCAACTGGTATTCGATCCCGGCCTGCTGCTCGACTTCCTGCTTACGGGCCAGGTCGATCATGCCTTGCGACGAATCGACTCCCAGCACCCGCTGCGCGCCGCCATGTTTCAACAACCGCGAATAAAACCCCTCCCCGCAAGCCAAGTCAACAACCGCCTTGCCCGCTAAGTCGCCCGCCAAGTCGAGCAAGCCGTACGACTCGATATACCTCCGCCAAGGTTGCTGTTTGGAGAGTTGGTATTGCTCGGCAATCGGATCATAATCGGTGGTCATGCGCTGGGTTCCTTGAAGAGACTAGCGAGGCGTTCGGCGGAAAAAATAACACAACCCGTCCGCCGCTGGTAGACCATCCTGCGCCGTGAGTTCAAATACAATTGTGCTGATTGCTGCCTGTTGACACGCGCGGAGATGCCGCGTAGTCTGAATTGCGGGGGGCGGCACTTCAGTTTGGCGAATGCGGAACTGCGGTTCCGGCCGTTCGTCTCTTCGGGGTCACCCCGGGGATTTTTAGCAAACGTTGGCATTTCGTCGCGCGAGCTTGAGTACGCTCATCACGTACATCCGCTCGCGCCGCACGAGACTCGGTGAGGTGTCGCTCCCCTTCTCATGACTGATGTTCGTGCGGTAGCCCGTGGATTGGCGACGGTGTTTCTCTCGGGCGAATGGACGCGGGCCGGCATCACGCAGCGCGTGCAGACCGCTCTCGAACAACGCGTCAAATCGCGGGCGGTCGATCTGCTGGTCGGCCGCATTCTTCGCGCCTGTGGCGAGCAACCGCCGCCGCCGACACTGCACAAGCTCACCAAACTGATCCTCAGCGACCCCGTTTTTCACAAATACATCGCCGAAGAGGACGGCTATCCCAGACGGCTGAACCTGGCCCACTTGCCACCGCCGGTAATGGCACCCGCGCCGGCGATTCCCAGCGACTGGCAACTGCCGACGATTCTCACGCCGGGAGCATTGGCCGATTGGTTGGGGCTTTCGTCGCCGGAACTTGAATGGTTTGCCGATTGCCATGGCCGGGAACGGCAGCGAGCGCGCGAGGCCTTGCGGCATTACCGTTATCGTTGGATTCCCAAGCGGACCGGCGGGCGACGATTGTTGGAGATTCCCAAGCAACGACTCAAAGACCTGCAACGCACGATTCTGCAGTGGATTCTGGGCCGCATCGAGCCGCACGCCGCCGCACACGCATTCCGCCGGGGGCGTTCGATTGCCTCATTTGCCCAGCCGCACAGTGCAAAGCGAGTCGTATTGCGGATCGACCTACGACACTTCTTTCCGTCGGTACAACCATCGCGGATTAAGAGTCTGTTTCGGACCGTGGGTTATCCCGAAGCGGTCGCCCGGCT
Organism: Symmachiella dynata; assembly: GCF_007747995.1. NCBI lineage: Bacteria > Pseudomonadati > Planctomycetota > Planctomycetia > Planctomycetales > Planctomycetaceae > Symmachiella > Symmachiella dynata. Next base: position 703,891 of record NZ_CP036276.1, read on the forward strand.
GTTGTGCGGGCTGTGTACGAATTCGGTGCCGGACGACATCCTGGGCGTGGCTGAACAACAATTCGCCACCAATGAGCGCCAACCTGTCGAGCGACTTTACGCGGCGGCGCATCTTCCACAAGGCGCGCCGACGTCGCCCGCATTGGCCAATCTAGCAGCTAGGCGGTTGGATGGCCGTTTGTCCGGTCTGGCGACCGCCGTCGGTGGCGACTACACACGCTATGCCGACGACCTTGTCTTTTCCGGGGGACGCGCGTTGGAACGCTGCCTCCCACGATTCCGCACATTGCTGTTGGCGATCGTACTCGACGAAGGCTTTAGCATCCGCCACCGCAAAACCGCAGTCATGCCCGCCGGCGGACGCCAACAGGTCGCCGGGATTGTGGTCAATGAACACCCCAATCTCAACCGCAAAGAATTCGACCGCCTCAAAGCGATACTATACAACTGCGCCCACCACGGCCCCCGCTCCCAACTCACCGGGTGCCTCCCACAACCCAACGAACCCCCGACAGAAGCGACGCTCGAACAATTACGAAGTCACCTAACGGGCAAGGTCGCGTTTGTGCGGATGATCAACCCGGCCAAGGGGGAGCGGTTGTCTAAGTTATTGCGGGAGATTGATTGGGTAGGGTAGGGGACCGGTGGTGTGATTGGCAGTCGCTACCTTGCTCGGGTGAATCTATAGGAGCCATCTACGTCATTAGTGTTGACGCATACATAAGAGAGTGTATTTATCTTCCAGGCAATAACTCTTGTATGGTCTCATATAGTTCCTCTCGCAACTTCCATTGCAATTGGTGGAATTCAATATCTGTCATTCGGTCACATTTTGGCGTTAAGTAGATATCTCCCAATAAACCCTTGGCACTAACAGTTACTTGCAACTCTTTTAGAATTGCGACGAAAGCGTCAGATCCTCGTTTTGCTCGGCTTAAAGCAGCACTTTTATTTTTATACCATGATGACCAATGTGCCGCGCCCTCCCAGTCGCTTTCATCCAAGAGATCAATGATTTGTCCCAATGTTTTGTAAATTGATTTTCTCAACTAAGTGGTACCTCATCAATCATGCGCAAAACATTGTCAGCGTTAAGATCAGCTGGGAACAGCACCTGCTAGTTCAGAAGTCCGGCTGTGCCGGACGAAACCGCGGTCAGTTGAAATCCAATTCGCAACGCCCGGTACAACCGGCCCTGCCTTGCTGCGTTGTCAAAAACGACCGAAGGGACGGGCAGCGACAAGGCTTATTATTGCTCACTGAGTGTATGCAAGAATGCAATGTCGACGTCAGTTGTCTTTCGGATGTACTGTGCCCCATTGGAGCCATTGTAAACGATTGTTGAGGGCAAGCAATTCAGGGACGTTCCATTTGTTCTTATTAAAATGGATGGGGCATACGTGTTGTAAGATGCCTGCCACCAGTGTACTTTTCCATTGTAATCTATCCATCTCCGAACAGTTTCGCACTGATTATCTTTTGGTGTGCTATCGCATAAATTAAAAACGTTTTGTGTTCCATCATTCTTGCAGACGACGATCTCAACCGGTTTCTGTGTAGAAACCTTGAGTCGCCGAGGAAGTGGACATTGGAATAAGGCAATGATCACAACCAGGAATGCTAAGATGCCAAGGGTTTTCTTGAAACGACTACTCATGTGAAATTGTCCAATGGCCATCAGTTCGCTGTTGAAGTTTTGCCAAGCAATCCGCTCCGAAACTCCAGTCCAGTACGTCCGGCTGTGCCGGACGAAACCGCGGTCAGTTGAAATCCAATTCGCAACGGCCGGTACAACCGGGCCTAATCTTGCTACATCCAATCCATGAACTTGGATCGTGGTTTGGGATTGTCCATCCAAGAGGTATCCGGTTCGGGTAGACTCATCGCGGATTCAACATTCATCCATCCAGAAGCGAATCGCATATCACGTACACTTCCCTTTCGGGTTACCCATCGAAATACGCGTTTTTTTTCGCACGCTCGAGCAAGTTCCAAGGTCGTTCGTACATCCTGTGACACGTAGTCGAAAACCTCATTGAATTTTCTATCAGCCCAAAACTGTGGAGACAGGTTTTGAGGAACGGATGACGATTTTCCAGACAAGCCCATACCTCGCGCAGCGGGATCGAGACCAATGGGGTACCCAAGTTGGCAGAAGGCATGATACATCATATCCACGTGCCCAATTGCGAGCTGTTTGCATTCATCGAACATTCCCGATTCTTCGGCGAGAATGTCAAAATCAAAATTCAGACCGTTCCATGTCAGGACAGTCAGTCCATTTTTCGTTGATTCTGTGAGAAAACGAACCAAGTCACCAGCGTCCTCTCGGCTCATCCGATCGGCGGGAGTATCTTCATCTGACTTGCTGTGCCAGAGCCGGGGTTGGTCATCCAAGCTGGATAACGTCGCTGCGCACGCAATTCCCAACGGCCGATGAGCCTTCAGATCATGAACATCCTTGGGGAGAATCTTGGCCGTTTCAATATCGAATGCGAGATAATTACGTTTCATTGTTGCTCAATCCTTCCCATTAATAGTGAACGCCAAACCGTTATTTCATGGAGTTTATCCTCACCCACCGCGCCGCGTCATCAAACACGACCAGCCCAACGGGCCGCGTAGGTCGGGGGCGTCTTCGAAGTAAAATGCTCGCAGTTGATCGATTTTGAATAGCTCCTCCAGGTCGCTGCAGAGGTCGGCGGCGCGGAGGCGGGGCATGTTGTCGGTGCTGAGTTCGTCGCTGTTGCCGGTCAGTGTTAAGTACCGCGTGCCGGGGTGGGTGACGCGCTTGAGGAGGACCAGCAGGCCCTGCAAATAGACCTTGCGGATGCAGTGGAACGCGCCGCGGTCGAAAATGAAATCGAACGGCTCGGCGGGAGATTCGTAACCGCCGATGTGCGTGACCACAATATTCACCTCGACACCGGCCTCCGTAGCACGCGCGCGAGCCGTTTCGATGGCGGTGGGTGAGATGTCGATCGCTGTGACGGTGAAGCCTTGGCCGGCTAAATAAATGGCGCTGCTGCCGGTGCCGCAACCGATTTCCAACACGCGGCAGGGGGCGATGTTTTGTTCGGCCAGCACGCGGCGCAATTCGGCCGAGGGGAGGCCGCTGTCCCAGGGCGTGTCGTCGTTGCGATACCGCTGGTCCCAATCTTTTTGCTTGTCTTGCTGCTCTGGATGTTGCTCTGTGTGTTCTTCTGTACTCATGACATCACGATCCCGCCGTCTACGTTATAGGATTGTCCGGTAACCATTTTTGCATCGTCGCTGGCCAAGTAAACCGCAAGCGGCGAAATGTCTTCGGGGACCAGCCGTCCGCCGATCGGCGTCAGCCCTGCTTCGTATTCGTCGTGGTCGACACCTTTGCGCTGAGCGTCATATTGAACACGGGCGTTGTTCATCACCGTCTTGACCGGGCCGGGGCAAATGCAATTCGAGGTGATGCCCGCGCGGGCATATTCGACGGCCACCGTACGGGCCAGGCCCATCACGCCATGTTTGCTGGCGTTGTAGGCGGCGGCATGAACACTGGGGATGCGGCTATTGATCGACGCGACGGTAATAATGCGTCCCCAGCCAGCGGCGACCATATCGGGCAACACCGCTTTGCAGAGCAGAAACGGCGCGGTGAGGTTCAACTGCAGCGTGCTATCCCAAAAGTCGTCGTCAAATTCAGCGACCGGGGCGGGCTTGGCGCTGCTACCGATGCCGGCATTGTTCACCAGGATTTCCACTGCCCCCATTTTAGCCTTCACCTCCGCGACCAATTCCGCAGCGGCGGAGCGGTTGAATAGATCTGCGGAGAAGGCTGTCGCAGTTCCCCCGGCAGCGGTGATTTCTTTGACGAGGCTGTCGAGCTGGTCTTGTGAACGGGCGGCGGCGGCGACGTGGGCGCCTTGAGCAGCAAAATCGAGTGCGATGGCGCGTCCGATTCCCCGTCCTGCTCCGGTGATGAGTGCGATGCGTCCGTCGAGTTTGCCGGTCATGCTTTGTTCCTTTTTTGCGCTGGGTGGTGAGTGGGTGTTTATTTGTTGTGCGAAAACCCTCACCCCGGCCCTCTCCCAGGGGGAGAGGGAGAAATGGTGCGACCTCTCGCAGCGGGAAAGGTGTGGGGAATTGTTTTGAGTTCAATGCGCGGCAGCTTAATGGATGCGGCTGGGAGGGGACAACCGTGGGGAGGTTGTATCTTGAAATCGGGCGTGTCGCGATCTTTTCCCTGACCGGCAAAATCTGCCGGTTCTTTGGTCGGGACTCGCCTTGTTGGGAATGGGGCGCGTCGCTATTCTCCCGCCACTTCTACATACTCTCTCAACTCTTCTCTCCTCTCAAAAGAGGCCACGGTTTGTGGGGACTGATTGGCAGTCCCTGCGAAAATGCTGTGGTCGATGCGCATGATCCGATTGGGAATCGTCGATTTCGATTCGTCCCACGCGGTTGAGTTCACGAAACGATTCAACCACGTGGGCGTGGACAGCGACCAATGCGTCGACGGTGCGCGCGTGGTGAGCGGCTGTCCCGGCACGTCGACGATGTCCCCGGAACGAATCTCGCCGCACTCCCAACAACTACAGGATTACGGCGTGACGCTCGTCGACGAGCCGACCGACATGATCGGCGAAATCGATGGCGTGCTGGTGCTCTCCTTGTGCGGCGACGTTCACTTAGAGCGGGTCCGTCCGTTCTTAACGGCGGGCGTTCCGGCTTATGTCGACAAACCCTTTTCGTGTTCGTTGTCAGCAGCTCGGGAAATCGTGCGTCTAGCGGACGAAAACAGCGTCTCGGTATTCAGCGCCTCTGCAATGCGGTTTGCGGAAGAGGTGTTGGAATTCCAGCGCCGCACCGCGGACTATGGTCCGGTTGTGGGGGCGGTGAGTTATGGCCCCGCCTACCGGATGACGGGCAATCCGGGGCTGTTTCATTACGGCATTCATCCTACGGAATTGTTGTTCGCCGTCATGGGGCCGGGTTGCGACGAAGTCACGAGTTTGCGTACGAAGACGGCCGAAGTGGTGACGGGGCATTGGCGCGATGATCGTGTGGGCACCCTGCGAGGAATGCTGCAAGGGGCGACACGGTATGGTGCGATTGCTTTTTGTGAACGGGCGGTGGTGCCGATTCATGTTTCCGCGCGCTATGCCTATCGAAATTTGTGCCGCGAAATCGTCCGCACTTTTGAAACCGGGGCTGCCGGACTGACCACGGATGTGATGTTGGAAACGGTGGCCTTCATCGAAGCCACATTAAGCAGCGAGACCGCCGACGGCCGTGCGGTTTCCTTGAATTAGACGATCAATCGAAGGACAAGCTGATGGCGTTGAAAATTGCATGCCTCGTTTGCATCAACCTATTATTAATCTTTGGTGGTTCGTCGGTTCGCGCGCAAGACTTCACGGTGATTACTGAGACCGAACACGTCAATTCTGGCAAGATTGTCGGACGCAGTCGGACGATTTTCCACGCGGGCGAGGCGTATGATCAAGTCACCGGGTTGGGAGAAATTACGATCTATCAACCGGGGCGGCAACAATTCACCATCTTTAGCGCGGCGCGAAATTTGGCGACGACGATTTCGTTTAATGATATCGTTGCCAACCAACGCGAATTCGATCGTCAAATCCTCAGCCATGTCGAACAGTTGGAACGCCGCGGGTCGCGCGAAACACTGCAAAAGGCGGCGGAGTTGAAATTTCAATTGCTGCCCGAGTTTCAAGAAAACTTCGATGCGAAGAAAAACGAGCTGTCGATGACGAGTGAATATTATTCCTACGTTGTCAAAACCGAACCGAACCTGCAGCCGCAGATTGTCGGGTCTTATTTGCGATATGCGGATTGGACGAAACAGTACAATGCACTGTTGGATCCGGCGTCGATTTTCCCCGCTCCGCGGTTGCTCGTGAATCAAGTGCTGCGCAAACGCGGCGCGATGCCATTGACTGTTTCGCTTAAGCACCCCGGCAAGAACAGCCTGCATTTGCAATCGCGGCATCAGATTCGATGGAAGCTCACCGACCAGGACAGAGCCGCCATCGTCTTCTGGCAACGGTTCTTGGCTAAACCCGACTTGAAGTGGGTCACATTCCAGGAATTCCAAGCAGCAGTCCGTCCCGCTGGGGATGAATGACCGGGCCGGAATAATCGGGCCTTTTAGACGTCGTCGTCATCCACTTCGTGGGCGGCGATTTCTTCCAGGAACCGAACTTGTGACCGCATGGTTGGCGTCCCTTTGCCGGGTTTGACGCGGCGGTACGACCCGTCGGGCTGCATCTCACGGGCTTTGACGTTGTCAGCTTGCAGCGTGGGGACGATGGACTCGATGATTCGTTTTTTGAGCGTCGGTTCGAGAATCGGGAACATGGCTTCCACGCGGCGGCGGAAGTTACGCGGCATCCAATCGGCACTGGAGAGGTACACATCGGCATTTGAATCCGCGCCAAAGATGTAAATCCGGCTGTGCTCTAAGAAGCGGTCAATGATGCTCCGCACGCGAATATTGTCCGACAGCCCGGGAACTCCGGGGACCAAACAACAACTGCCGCGACAAATCAGATCGATCTCCACGCCGGCTTGAGACGCCTCGTACAGCGCTTCAATGACGTCGCCATCGACCAGCGAATTGAGCTTGCCGAAGATCCGCGCCGGTTGCCCTTCGGACGCTCGCTTTGTTTCTCGGTGAATCAGCTCCAAGGTTTTGACTTGCAGGTCGTGCGGGGCGATAACTAGTCGCTTCCACGGGTGTCCCAATGAATACCCGGTGAGCATGTTGAACAGGGCGCTCACATCTTCGCCGAATTTTTGCCGGCACGTAAACAGGCCCAAGTCGGTATAGATCTTTGCTGTCGTGGCGTTGTAGTTGCCCGTTCCCAAGTGCACGTACCGCCGCAATCGGTTTCCTTCGCGACGGACGACGAGAGTCGTTTTGCAGTGCGTTTTCAGATCCAGAAATCCAAACACGACGTGCACACCGGCACGCTCCATTTGCCGCGCCCAGCTCACATTGGCCCGCTCGTCGAAACGCGCCTTAAGCTCCACAACGGCTGTGACGTTCTTACCGGTCTCAGCCGCGCTCATCAACGCCCGCACGATCGGGCTTTCACTCCCTGACCGGTACAATGTCTGTTTGATGGCCAATACGTTGGGATCTTCGGCCGCCTGTTCGAGAAAATCAACGACGCAGCCGAAGGACTGATAGGGATGGTGCATGAGAATATCCCGTTTCCGAATGGCAGCAAAGACATCCGCATCCTCCGGGAATTCCGCCGGTCGTCGCGGCGTGAATGCGGCATCGCGCAAATGATCGTATCCCGGCAAACTTTGCCAAGACATGAGCGCCGTCAAATCCAATGGGCCATCCACATGATAGATCTCTTCCGGGCCCAACTGCATTTGCTCCGCGACCGTGGCTACCAGTTTTTCATCAACTCCCGCAGTGACTTCCAAGCGGACGGGATCGCGATGTTTCAACGCCCGCAGACCTTCTTCAATCGCCTGCGACAAATCGTGCATCACCTCGTCGCCATCGATGTCGAGATCCGCGTCGCGCGTCACACGAATGGTGGTCCAAGAGTTAATGGTCGAGCCACCGAACAGCCGGTCCAGGCGAGATGCGACCAATTGCTCCAACAGAATAAAATCGCTTCCCACTCCCGGCAGTTCGACCATCCGCGGCAATACGGTGGGAATTTGCACCACGGACAAGAGACGTTTGGGCCCTCCGCGACGTCGCTGCACCGGTTGGACCATCGCTGCCAAATACAGCCCGCGATTTTGCAGGTGCGGCGTGGGATGGCTGGGGTCAATCGCCATCGGCGTGAGCACGGGGAACACCGTTTGCTCGAAATAGTCTTCGACGTATTGTTGTTGCGTCTTGGAAAGCTGCTCCGGTCCCAACAGGCGAATGCCATGCTCGGCGATCGCCGGCAACACCGCTTGTTGCAGACAGGCATATTGCCGACCGACCAACTCATGATTCCGCTCGTGGATGCGTTTGAACAAATACTGCGGCGACGATCCATCCAGCGTCTCGTCGACCGGTTGCTCAGCACCGCTCAATTGCGAGCGAATCCCCGAGACGCGAACCATCATGAATTCGTCCAGGTTACTGCTGACAATACTCAGGAATTTCACCCGTTCCAACAACGGATTGGTCTCATCCTCAGCTTCTTCGAGCACGCGGCCGTTAAATTCCAACCAACTGACGTCACGATTGACGTAGCGAGGGAGGGATTCGGCGGTGGTTAGTGCTTGTTCATCAACAACAGCCATAAGATAACCGACTCACTGGCAGGGGAATCCGGGTGTCAACATCCATCAAAGGACGTACCGCACTCCGTTTTAGTCGGTACGACGAAAACCAGAACGTTTCCCCCCTCTGTGAAACGGGAGAAAATACGAAGCTGGAGTCCGCTATGGTTATCTTAGCATGGAAAAGGGTACCGGTGACAGCGGTTATGACGGCAGTGGTGACTGAGGCATCTCTGTCCGTGGGGCGAGCACAGCTTTTTGGCCGAAGATTGTCGAACGACAGCTTTTCGGCGACAGCCCGCCTACCAAAGTTTCGTCCGCAACACCTTCAACACCGGGCTTTGCTCGAAGTCGAGAAACGAGGGGATTTCCACGTCGTGCACCGCTTTGGCAATCTTCAAAGGAGAGCCGTTCAGGCAGATAGGGCACGTTTGTCATGGGAAAAATGAATTCGGGATCATTTATCACGAAAGCCAGAGTTCTCCACTCTTTGAGCAACTGTAATTTGTCAGCACCCCAGCCGCAAAGTTGAGTTCGTGGAAGTTACGCTAGTAACTGAAAACTACGTTCGGCAGAGATTTCCGAACTTCGATCATTTCTGTAACTGTGGTATTGGTCCCGACGAGGTTGAGGTAGGTCAAATTTTTCAATTCCTTGAGTTCTTTCAAGCCTCCATCCGTGATGAGTGTGGATTCGAGTTTCAAGATCTTTAAATGTTTGAGTTCGCTGATTTCGGCTAAACCCATGTCCGTGATCTTGGTATCTGAAAGGTCGAGATTTGTCAGGCTTTTCAATTCGCCGAGTTCCTTCATGCCCATATCCGTGAGTCTTGAACGACTGAGGTCGAGTGTCGTCAGGTTCGCAAGATTGTTGAGTTCGTTCAAACCAATACCCGATAAGTGGGTGGCTCCCAAATCGAGCGTGATCAGATTCTTAAGTCCCTTCAGTTCCGGTACGCCTGCATCGCTAATCAACGAGCCGCTAAGCAAAAGCGTCGTGAGATTTTCATGTTGCTTGATGCTTTTTAAGCCGTCATCTCCGATCCCGCTGCCCACGAAGCTAAGAGTCTTGAGGTTCTTGAGACCATGAAGTTCACTTAATCTCGCACCCATTTTCTGAAACTTGATTCCACTAAGGTTCAGCGTCGTCAAGTTGGTGTGCTTATTGATATCCGGCAAACAGTCATCGGTAATCTTTGTGGACGACAGGTTTAGCTCCGTCAAATCCTTCAGCCCAGCCAATTCTTTGACGCCGACATCGGTGATTTCAGTACTCCAGAGACAGAGCGATGACAGACTTGTAAGTTTCTTGAGTTCCTTCAAACCGACATCTGTGATCTGAGTGCGGTAGAGGTCCAGGTGCTTGAGATTTTTAAGGTGCCCGAGTTTCTTCAGCCCCACGTCCGTAATCTGCGTGTCTCTCAGGCTGAGCGACTGCAAGCTCGTGAAATCCTTTAGCAGTATCAAAAATCTGTCGTTGATCCGTTTGTTCTCGTCAAAATCGATTCCAATTACAGGACGACCCGGCAATTTATCATCTCTCGTGACTTTGCCGCCCAGCAGTTTGATCTTCGCAATTGTCTTGTCCACCTCCGAACCGTCATCCGCAACGGCAACCGACGAAGCGAGGCAGATAAAGGTCAGAAGTAGCAATAATAGTGGAACGCGCATTGTTACTGCTTTCAAATGAGGTCCTAGGGGCGAGGATCGGAAGACCCGTGATTGACCAAATTGACATTGTGGCATTGCAGTGCGGAGGTTCGGCCCGCCTACCAAAGTTTCGTCCGCAACACCTTCAACACCGGGCTTTGCTCGAAGTCGAGAAACGAGGGGATTTCCTCCGGGGTATTACCGGTGGTGGCTTGTTGAGCTGTGCCACTTTGCGCCTGGGAAGCTCGTTCGAGCAACGAACGGATGTGCGACACGGGATAGATGATTGAGATTTCATCCATCGTGATCGCTGTCAGCGGGATGGCTTTGCCGAAATCGTCGTTATCGATCGCCAAGGGATCTTGTTCACCGTCGGCCGTGACGCGGGCGACCACTTCTTCCAAGAAATCATTGAAGTCCTGGATCGAGCCGCGTCCTCCGCCGGAACGTGCTTCTTTGAATTCGATGATCCGCGCATTGACCAGCACGCAAGTCTCAGCCAAACCGGTGTTCATTGTCGCATTGTAGTGCCCCACAAACCCGTTGCCATTACGCAGCGAACCAGCGACTGGTAAGTATTCTGCGTCATTGGAGACCGCGCCGATCAATTTCAAGAAGTCATTTCGATGCATCGTGTACCTCGTGAATGGGGCCGTTATCGATCGTGAAGTGCAGCGGCGCTTCTCGACCCGACGATACGACAGCGACAAGATGGGAGAAAATGAAAAAATGAATGGCTGCCCGCGCGAAACGGACTTCATCAGTATCCGAACTCATCCCCGGGAACGCAAGTTGCGATCGATAGAATCAGGCTGGCGTGTCTAAGGTCATCGTCGCAGATGCCGGTCAAAAAACTCGTAGGCCACCTGCCGTGCTGCGGGCGGGAAGTCGTGCGCACTGTCGGGATAGTTCGCCTGCAGATTGTCTGCCGCTCCAAGCAATTTGTAAATCGGTCGGGCAGCGGCGATGCTCTCCTTGACGCCGGAGACTTCGAAATTGCTGTCACGTACCGGGGCACTGGCCAAAAACGGCCGCGGGGCAAACAGGGCTATGATTTCCGGGAAGTCAAACGGCACTTTGTCGGGGTCGTTTTTGTAGTCATCATTGATTGCCGGCATATAACGCGGGCTTGTCCATCCGACTAGTTTGCCGTCGTAATACTTGTGAAATCGGGTGAAGCCGCAATTGGAGACCAAGCACTTGATCCGCTCATCGAACGCGGCGGTGAACATCGTGTTGTGTCCCCCCAGCGAATGCCCGATGCAACCGATCCGCTCCCCATCAACTTCATCCAAAGCTTGCAGCAAATCGATCGCGCGCATGTTATCCCAGATCGCCTTCATCGTTCCGCTACGAAAGCCGGTTTTTTCGCGATCAAAGTCATATTCGTATTCACCGAACGAAGGATAATCGGGCGACAACGTCACGTAGCCCCGCTGGGCAAGATGTAGCGCATAATGCAGGTTGGGTTTGCCTTCGAGGCCCGCCGGTTCGCGTTTGCCGGGACGGGTTGTCTGATGCAAGCACAACACCGCCGACGATTTTGCTTGCTCGGTTTTCGGCAAAAACAGGTAAGCCCGTACGCGCGTCGTTTTCTCCGTATCATAAGCGATCTTGCGTCGCACAAGACCATCGTCGAGGACTGTTTCTTCCAGCACCTCAACATTGAGCGGAACACGTTTGTCATCCCCCGGAACCGGCCCCATCACGGTTTGCATGGCTGCCAAAATCTGCCGACGACGGATCGCCCAATCGTCCGGCGTGCGAATGGGATGTCGTTTCCTTTCCGCATCGAGGTAGTAGGAGAGGTCCTGATGTTCGGGATAATTCGGCAGCGGACCGGCGGCGACGGACACCGTTGTGAGCAGGCTGCCGCAGATGACGATGGCGACAATGGGAATCAATGGTCTCATGAATTCAGCCACTCGGTTTTTGTGGGAATGGAAATGTTGGCGTTTCAAACAGGCGGGCGGCATGGGCAGTCTGTCGGTGACGTTTCCAGCATTAGGTTCATTATCCGGTCGGCGGGCCCTCACCCCCGGCCCCTCTCCCAGAGGGAGAGGGGAGAAAAATGCAATGGTGACATTGCGAATCAGTAACTCCCTCTGAAACATACTGCATTTCGCCGTAAGGAAACTCTCATCGGGTGGCAGCGATTGCCAACGGCAATCGGTGTGCCGTAGGCACAAGACGCAGCAGTTTCAGTTGTCCGTGCCGAAGAAGTTCTGCTTGCTTAAGAACGTGGAAATTGCGGCTTCTTGCTTGCCGGTGAGGTTGCCAGCATTGGGTTCATTATCCGGTTGGCGGGCCCTCACCCCCGGCCCCTCTCCCAGGGGGAGAGGGGAGAAAAATGCGATAGTGACATTGCGAATCAGTAACTCCCTCTCCCTCTGGGAGAGGGTCGGGGTGAGGGGCGCACCACGTTTGGCGCTCACTTGCTCATCCTACGCCGCCCAAACCGCCCGATGCAAGAATCGCGGGGAGTTCCCGTAGGTCAAGATTGCCTCCCGAGAGTATGCCGACGACCGTTTGTTGTGCGAGTTGTTCGCGGAGTTTCCAAGCGGCGGCCAATGTGGCGGCGCCGGCGCCTTCGGCGAGGTTGTGTGTCTGCCGCAGGATCTCCAAAGCGGCTTGACGCAACTCCTCTTCGCTGACCAACACCACATCATCCATCAGTTGCCGCATGATCTCGAAGGTCATCGTGGCGGGGACGCGCGTCGCCATTCCCTCGGCCCAGGTCTCGGCTGAGGGGGCGGGTTGAATTGCGCCTGCCTGCCAGGAGTTTGCAACCGCCGCCGCCCGCTCGGATTGGACGCCGATGACTTTCGTCGCTGGCCGCAGATGTTTGGCGACGATGGCCGTTCCGCATACGCCGCTGCCCAGTCCGATTGGCACAAAAATAACATCCGGTGCAGGCAGCGTTTCAAAAATCTCGTGCGCCATCGTCCCCACACCCGCTATCAACAGCGGTTCATTCGCCGAATGCACGTAGCGATAGCCTTCGACTTTTGCCAACCGTTCCGTCTCCTCGCGAGCCTCGTCAAAATCACGGCCATGTTCGATCACGGTCGCGCCCCGTTGCCGCATCGAGCGCACCTTGTCGGCATTGTTACGGGCTGGAGCGACAATCGTGCAAGGAATGTCATGCCGACGCGCGGCGAACGCCAACGACTGACCGTGATTGCCGGTCGAACTGCCGATAATGCCCGCTTGTCGTTCCGCAGCGGACAATTGACTGACGAGGTTGACCCCGCCGCGAACCTTAAAAGCGCCGACCGGCTGATGGTTTTCATGTTTCAGAAAAAATCGTAGCCCCAGCAATTGCGATAACCCCGGCCATTCCAAGAGCGGCGTGGGGGAAAGGTCCTTCCGGACGCGGGGAACGGCGGCGAGCACGTCTTCATAGGTGACCGGTAGCATGGCAGGGCGATCTTGAGGTCGAGTGGAGGGGAGTGTGGCTGTTGATGACAACGCACACTCTACCAGATCCCCGGCACCGTCGTCAAAATCGCGCGGCGTCAATCAGCGAACCGACACCAATTACAAGCTGCTCGGTTTATTGCGTAGGTTTTCGTGGGCAAACTGGATGCGGCGTTCGTGATTCCAGCCTTGGCGAATGCCGTAGACCACACTGCCCAGGACAATGGAGGCGACTGTGGCGACTTTTCGTGGGAGTTGATAATAGGAAAGATCGGCGTGTAATTGGTGTTGGCCGATGAATTCTCCGAATTTATCGCCGTCGAACATCAATTCAATTCCGTGTAGATCCTTGCTCCATTGGTAGTCAAAGGGGCCGTATTCTTTACCGCGATGCAATACCCAAAACGCGGTCTCTTCAAAGCGCAACACAATGCACCTCGCGGCGTCGCACGGCTTGTTTTGGCTCGTATAGCGGACATTTCATAATAGCGGCCCGTCGTTTTTAGACAGATGAATGTTTGATGAAGGAGATATGTGATACCAAATTCCCCCCCCGTGCGCGAACACCAAACGTTTGCCATCGACAGCCGGGTTGTGGGTATCTTAAAACGACCGGTTGGACGAGACGGGCGAATTTTTGTAACCTGATAGTCCAATGACCGGCCCGGATTAGGAAAGCGCGAACAGGTTCCAGCGTTGCTCGTTGTCTGTGTTGGCGCATCGTCCAAATGTCCCTTCAAGAAAAATGATGGACGCGGCAGAATGGCAAAAAAACGCGCAGCAAGTTCTTCCGGTATCGCAGTCGGGACGCCCGTACGCGTTAAGGAGGGCGTCACGTCTCCCGACATGCCCGACTTCCCCTTGGCGGGCTGGACCGGCGCAATCGCCGAGGTCGCCAAGAAAAAACCGCCCCGCAAATATATGGTCGAATGGGACCAAAAAACCCTCGACGGAATGCCGGCCGAATATCTGCAATTCTGCGAACAGAAACAGTTGTACCACCTGATGATTTGCTTGGCTGAGGACGAGATCGAACCGGCTGAAGCGGGGTGAGAATCGGACTGCTTGCCGATCATACAGAATATGACCACAGTTTGGTCTGAGTCTGGCGTTCGAGGGAATGCCGGAGAGGGGAATCGCGCATGTCATTAACCGTGGAAGAGTTCTGGGGCTTCTGCCGTGATTTGACAGGTGACCCGTCGGACGATGATGCACTACATTATCTACTTTACGATATTGCGTTGTCACCCGTCACCAAGGAAAGCCGTGATGGATATCATTTCTATTGGTGCTGTCCACTCAATGCGATTCCGTTTGCAAATACGTCAATGGATGGAGCCCACTTCAGTTTGTTGGACACGGAGACTGATGTGCAACCGGTTATCCTGGTCGCACCTGATGCTTTTGAGAATCCCTACGTGGTCGTCGGTGAATCGTTCTATGAGTTCTTGTGTTTAGGCTGTGTGCACGGTTTTGCTTGTGTCGCCGCGATGGCTCATAGGCCGTCTGAGATGGTGAAGTACTTGGAAGGAGACCCCGATCGGGATTCTGCGAACGAAACTGCCCGAGAACGGGTGAAACAAGCACAGTGGCTTTTAGAAAAACTCCGGGAACGCTTTCAGTTGCATCCCTGGCAAAACGTCGGCCAGCGACTATTTGAATTGCAGGAAGAGTTTCTCGATGCCATCGAGATTCCACCGGAGGACGAGGACCAGGACGAGGAACTATGATGTCGCAAGAGATCATTTGCGCACCCTATTTCACGAGTCCCGATTACGGGGCTTCCCCCGCTGAAAGCGGGTATTAGGCCCGTCGTTTGCGGTGGGTCTGCTTGTCCAAAATTCACACGGAATCCCACCCCGTTACCGGCGGTTCTCAATGCTACGGCCCCCACCTCGGTGCGCTGGTCTCCCGCACCCCTCCGTTCGCGATTACCATGCCAAATGCGTATCATGGGCAGACCCACTGCTAACACCAAACAAACAACGCTTAACCGCACGAAACCTCAGGGATACCCAAACATGCTCCGCCGACAACTCCTGTTTCTCGCCACTTTGATCTGCCTGCTCTCCACTACAACACTCCACGCCGCTAAACCCGATGTCGTCGTTATCGGCGGCACGCCGGGGGGGATCACAGCGGCGATTGCTGCCGGGAGGGCAGGGCGCAATGTGACGCTTGTTGAATACCACGACCACGTCGGCGGCATGATGACCGGAGGGCTGGGCAAGAGCGACATCGAACACCGTGAGATGGTCGGCGGAATCTTCACCGAATACATTGCGCGCGTTCGCGAACACTACATCCGCACCTACGGCCGCGATCATGAAAACGTGAAAAAATGCCGCGACGGTTATTACTACGAACCTTCGGTCGCGGAAGCCGTGCTCGAAAAGATGTTGCGCGAAGTTCCCACGATCACTGTACTCAAAGGCTGGAGGCTTAAGTCGGCGACCGTCACCAACAACCGCCTGGTCGCTGTCGAAATCGTGAATCGCAAATCGGATGAATTGCGGACATTAGAGGCAAAGGTCTTCATCGATTCGACCTATGAAGGCGACCTGTATGCTGCTGCCGGGGCAAAGTTCCGCATCGGCCGCGAATCGCGCGAGGAATTCAATGAGCCGCATGCGGGGGTGATTTATTTCGACTACCAGAACAAAACCATCCTGCCCGGCACGACCGGCGCGGCGGACGACCGGTTGCCCGCCTACACCTACCGCCTCTGCTTAACGACCGATCCTGAAAACGCCCATCCGCTCACCGAGCCGCCGGCCGACTATGATCGCGCGAATTATCTGGGATATTTCGACGACCTCAAAGCGGGACGGTTGGACGCACCGAAATCGTATAAACCGGGCCGCGGTTACAACCCGGCGCACTTTGGCACGCTGGTGCGAGCGCTATCGGTCACGGAGATTCCCAACAATAAATCCGACGTAAACATCAATCCCCGCCCGTTGGGATTTCCTTTTCCCGAGGAAAATGCGGGCTATGTAGAAGGCGACGACGAAACCCGACAGCGGATCCGTGCGCGGCACCGCAATTTGGCATTGGGGCTATTGTGGTTTTTACAAAACGACGACGAAGTCCCGGCCGCACATCGCAAGCTGGCCAACCAACTGCATCTGGCCAAGGATGAATTCGCGGACAACGGGCATTTCCCGTTTCAGCTTTACGTCCGTGAAGCTCGGCGGTTGATCGGTGAGTACACGCTGACCGAACACGACATCACCGGCGACGGCCAAGACAACACGCCGCGTCATCACGACGACAGCATCGCCGTCGGCGAGTTTCCCATCGATAGTTTCCCCTGCCGTAAACGACAACCGGGAGACACGATCGTGCTCGAAGGTTATCTCGGCATGCTGGATCACATCACGCGACCGTATGAAATTCCGTATCGCATTATGATTCCCCAAACGATCGACGGTTTGATCGTGCCGGTCGCCGCTTCGACGACGCACGTCGGGTTTTCGTCGATTCGCATGGAACCAACCTGGATGGCGCTCGGCCAAGCCGCCGGCGCCGCTGCTGACCTTGCCGTCGAGAAAAACGTCGCACCCCGCGCTGTTCCCGTTGAACAACTGCAAGATCGTTTGGCACAGCAAGGCCAAGTCTTGCGGCACACCACTGCCACGGCGCCGCACCCCAAAGATAATCCCCTCTCGCCGGTGATGCTCAAAGCCGATTGGGTCCCGGACGATCCGCACACGATCGATTTCGCCAAACTACCCCGCATCA
Organism: Symmachiella dynata; assembly: GCF_007747995.1. NCBI lineage: Bacteria > Pseudomonadati > Planctomycetota > Planctomycetia > Planctomycetales > Planctomycetaceae > Symmachiella > Symmachiella dynata. Next base: position 720,951 of record NZ_CP036276.1, read on the forward strand.
AAAGCCAGCATACCGTGGTCAATGACGTGCGCAAATCGAAAGGCGTCAATCAACACAACTACCTGGTGCATCACGGTGGCAAGTATTGGGCAATGTGGAGTGACGGACCGGGTGTCGAAGACCGTGTTGGGCAGCGGGTGAAATTCGCCACTAGTCCCGACGGATTGACATGGAGCGAGCCGAAGTTCCTCACGCCGATTCCGCCCAACTCCGGTCCCGATTCGGAGCATTACAACACGCGGACCACTAAGGGGTGGCGATGGATTTCGCGCGGGTTCTGGCAGCGCGACGGCGAATTATTGGCGCTGGCCTCGCTGGATGAAGCCGCGGGGTTCTTCGGACCCGGACTGGAACTACACGCCTTTCGCCTCAATCCCGACGACGAAACCTGGGAGGACCAAGGCGTCATGTATGACAATGCAATCAACAACTTTCCCCCCCAGAAAATCCCAACTGGTCAATGGATGATGTCGCGCCGCCCGTACAATTACAAAAAAGCAGGCGTGCAGTTTCTCGTCGGCGGCGTGAAAGGCATCGACCAGTGGGAATCGTTTCCGGTGCTCGGTTCGAGTAGCGAACTCTCGGCGGAGGAACCCTTCTGGTGGCAATTGCCCGACGGCAATTTGATGGCGCTGTTCCGCGACAATCGCCGTAGCGGATTTTTGTACCGTTCGTTTTCAGTCGACAACGGCCGGACCTGGAGCAGGCCGACCAAGACCGATTTCCCCGACGCCACCTCCAAGATCAACGGTCTGCGCCTTAAAGATGGCCGCTACGTCCTGGTCTCCAACGCCAACCCCAAAAAACGCGACCCGCTGGTCCTCTCGATCAGCGACGACGGCCTGGTCTTCAACCGCATGGGCTACCTCATCGGCGGCCGCCGCATCGACTACCCCCACGTCATCGAACAAGACGGCCATCTGCTGGTCGCATTTTCAGGCGGGAAGCAAAGTGTGGAGGTGTTGAAGATACGGTTGGCGGATTTGGATGGGTTTGTGAATGAGGGCGAAGAATAGTAGGAAGTCGTGGAATTCAAAAATGCAGTTACAAGCTGATCAAAATGAGCACAAACAAATAGAGCGTCCAATATGCAAGCGTAAGAAAAATGGTGCATAGGGGGGCTAAGAAATCTATCGGCTCATATTCTCTTATCAAGGCTTCCAAGAAGCATAGGAAACTCCACGCCCAAAGCCATGCGACGAAGTAAACCGCTCCAGCTTCGTCAAAAAACATCTCGCCGCCGATTATCGTTGCGAGCAACAGAGAGAAGAGATATACGGCAAACGAAGGGAGTCGAACCGGGCGTCTGCTGAGTTGAACCACTGTATAGACGAGGGTGCCAAAGCTCAGGCATACGAAAAATGCAGCGATGCCCCCCAGTGCGTTCAACGAGACGAAATTGAGTGGCAATTCAAATAACTGATGCATCCATGATTCTCCGTCGGACCGTCGAGCCCACAACGGTGTGGCCTGATTTGAGTGCTATGCGGTGAAATGGAGACGATTTCCCACGACAATAACGTTGACGAAATCGCAACGCGGATATATCGCGACTCAATAGAAAAAATTGATAACGCCGTGGTGAACATGATCAACCCTGTGACGATTTGCTGACAAAACTCAGCGCAGAGGCCGAAGAGAAAATGCAGAGAGTACCGTAGGTCAGGCTCCCGCCTGACGGGCAGTGCGTTTGACGTTGCCAGACAGGGTTTGCAAATTCAAATTGACTTCACAAGCGCCCGCAGGTTGAATGGCGGGAGGCGTCGGGCGGCTGTCTGGCCGACGATTCCGTGACTCGATTATCGTGGATATTATCTCCCATCAGAAGGAATGCTGACCATGAATAATTTAAAGCTCGCGATTTTCATCTTGGCACCGCTCACTCTTGCCGTGGGGTGTTCTTTCAAGATGGCGGTGAATGACAAGAGCGAGACGGATATGGGGTCTCACCATGTTGTGGTGAAGCCTGGCAGCACCTTCACGAGTAGTTCTTCATCGTCCGTAGGGAATACTGAAACGCACCAATATACCTGCGGCGATTTTACAATCACGATCGACAATGATGAACTCATTGTGAACAATGCGTATTATGGCAAGCTCAACCCAGGTGATTCTGTCTTGATCGACAACGGTAAAGTGTTGGTTGAGAATCAGGAACGCAGTAGTACTCCCATGTCCAATGATGAGATTCTGGCCGCCGCACCAGTTCAGGAGTCTACTGAGAAGCTGGCAGGTTATGACGTGACCGTGCGACCTGGCTCGTCCATCACCTCGACGACTCAGATATTGGGGGTGGATACTTTTACAGTTGGCCAAACAGAGGTGTCCATCAAGAAGGATGAACTGACCGTCGACGGGCAGTCTTATGGACGACTAAATCAAGGCGACAGCATATTGATAGAGAACTCAGAAGTACGCGTTTCCGGCGATCTGAGAGCCCCAACTGAATAAGAACATATTAACAAACTGGCTGACCTACGTTTTTGATAATTACATAGCCAGGTCCAAGGGCATAGAATTATAAAAACCCTTGTTGCGTTATTGCCTCTCATCAGCCTAGTTCTTGCCGTTGTTGCCACGGTGCGTTGTGTGCGTGCGGGACAGCGTGATGTAGCGCTCATTCTTTGGCTGCTCTTTATTTGGCTCGTGCCGATCATCGGTTCGTGCGTGGCGTTGTATGCGATTCCGCGTACGCCCTCGATGACATAGGCGGTAATTGGTGGTTGCGGTGGACTCCATTTCCTGGCTTACGTTACTTTCTCTGTGACCTCGGTGTGCTCTGTGGCTAATTCCTTTTGTTCACACGTATGCGGCGTATTGGTGTGTTGGGGCAATCTATCGACCTACCTAGAAAGGTGCGTCGCGACGCACCCTACGCTCTGCTTAAAGTCCTGTAGGGCAGGCTCCTGCCTGCCATCGTGATGCACGTCTGGTGCGGAGCATGGCAGGCGGGGGTCTGCCCGACAACTGCAACTCGCAAACGGTTGCAGTAAACCATCACGCGGCCGAGGCACTCTGCCCCAACCGCGTGCGTGGTGAATTCTGGGGCTTCACTTCAGCGTGATTGTCACCTTGTCAATCTTGCCCGTGAACTTGCTGCCGGAGCGGTCGTACTCTTCCGACACAGGCGTTTCCATGTCGATGCCCACCCCAGCTGATTCGTCCGCTGAAAAGACAGAGAACTCCGTTTTGGGGATTTTGGTCGACGCGACTGACTTACCGTTTACGTAGAGGGTGGCTGTGCCGCCAGCTCCTGGTTTCTTTCCGCCCTCATAGGCAAAGTCCATTTTTACGGTGGATTTACCGTTGGGTAGTTTGGTCTTGCCAGCGGCGACAGAATGCTCCAGGCCCAGATAGTTGTAGGTGTATCTTGGAATGCCGTCTTTGACATGCAGTGACCAACCGCCGAAGCGACCACCTTGAGCGACAATGACTCCGTTGACCGGTTTGTCTCCACTGTCAATCTCGGCAACGATTTCAAACGACGTGTTCTTGACGTTGATGAAATCATTTTCGAGTAATCCGTCCATCCCTTCGTACAACGTTAGTTCTTTGCGACCAAACATCAGGTCTGGGCGTCCGGCCAGTTTGGGGTTGAATAGTTCCTGTCGGCGGTCGTCCAGTGGCAGCACTTTGTACTTGACCGCCTCGCCGAGAAATACTTGCTGCAGCTTGGCGAGGATGTCGGGATGCTGCTTGGCAAGATCCGTCGACATGCTGAAGTCTTCGGCGACGTGGTAGAGTTCCCATGTATCTTCCGGGAACCGGTTTTCAGGATTTGCCCAAGGCTTGACGTGAACCGTGCCGGCAAACCAGCCGTCGAAGTAGATGCCACGGTTACCGAACATCTCGAAGTACTGGATCGTATGTTGACTTGGCGCATTTGGATAGTCCCAAGTGTAGGCCATACTAGTCCCTTCGATCGGCCGCTGCGGCACGCCGTTCACGATACGCGGTTGCGGCAGTCCGATGGCTTCAAGAATGGTCGGCGCAACGTCGATCACATGGTGCCACTGCGAGCGGATCTCGCCTTTCGCTTGAATGCGTTCCGGCCAATGCACCACCATCGCGTTGCGCGTGCCGCCATAATTGGACGCGATCTGCTTCGTCCACGTAAACGGCGAATCGAATGCGACCGCCCAACCGGCCGCCATATGCGGATAGGTGGATGGATCGCCCCAGTTGTCATAGTGCTTCAGCATCACGTCAATGTCCGAACCTTGCGGTTCAGCATTGAAGTACGTCATCTCATTGTACAGCCCAGACATCCCGCCTTCGGCGCTGGTGCCGTTGTCGCCGGCGATATAAAAGATCAACGTGTTATCAAGTTCGCCCATGTCTTCAATCGCTTGAATGACACGACCCGTTTCATGGTCGGTCATGTCCAGGAACGCGGAGAAGACTTCGGCCTGACGGGCGTAGAGTTTTTTCTCTTTGTCTGAGAGCTCGGACCAGTCCTTGATATCATCGGGCTTTTTGGCAAGCTTCGTATCGGCTGGGATGACCCCCAGTTTTTTCTGTTGCTCAAAGATCCGTTCACGGATCACGTCCCAACCTTCATCGAAGCGTCCCTTCTGTTTTTCGATATACGATTTTGGCACGTGATGCGGTGCATGCACGGCCCCTGGAGCGAAGTAAACAAAGAACGGTTTGTCGGGTGTGAGTGCCTGTTGGAAACGCATCCATTCAATGGACTTCGTTGCCATGTCGTTCATGAAGTGGTAGTCAGGATCGTCCGGCGTCTCCACGCGATTCAGATTGTGATAGACCGCCGGCGACCATTGATTGGTTTCACCGCCCATGAATCCATAGAACTCATCGAATCCGACAAAGTTGGGCCAGCGCGTAAATGGTCCAGACGGACTGATTTCCCAAACGGCTGTTTCATGGTGCTTGCCATATGCCGCTGTGCTGTAACCGTTGAGCCTGAGCGTCTCGGCGATTGTGGCGATGTCGTTCGGCAACATACCTGTCGCGCCCGGAAAGGAAGTCGCGACTTCCGTGATCTTGGCTTGGTTGCAGGAGTGGTGGTTGCGACCGGTGATCAATGCTTGCCGCGTCGGCGAGCAAAGCGCCGTGGTGTGGAACTGGTTATACAACAGCCCGTTCCTGGCGAGCTTGTCGAAGTGCGGTGTTGGCAAGACGCTTCCCGTCGCGCCCGTGCCGCCGAAGCCAAGGTCATCAAGCAGGATGATCACAACATTCGGAGCATCCTTGGGCGCTTTGACTTCGAAAACTGGCGGCGCCTTAGCATCCCGTGCATCAAGTGTTGTGATGGGGGGATACCACGGTCCCTTGAGAGGAAGTTCGGTACGGTCGACCTGAGCTTTTTGGGCCATGGCGACCGTGGCACTCAGGGCGGAGAGCACCAGCAAGGCAAACATCCCCAGGAACATATCTCGTCGTTTCATTGTCATCTCCAAGCGTTTTTTAAATGCACACAGGTCGATTCAGCAGCAGTCGAGTTGGAATCATGAATTCCACTGCTATGAAATTGCCAGACAAAAGCGCTTACAGAATCAATGAGAAAGGTCAGCCAGTCGTGCTTTGAAGTTTTCTGGAAATGGATCCAGGTCTTTTCGCATCAAAGTCTTCCGAAACTTCGAACGCCACATTAGACGAGCGTCCATGCACGCAGAGTGAGAGAGATGTGACAGGAGCTTCATGCTAACCAGGACACTGCTGGCCCGCAATAAAAAAATCCCGTATTCAGAGAACAAGCACCCTGAGGGCGTATTTGGGAAAATATATTTTGTGGGGAACCTCATTCGCCCGCCTAGAAAGGTGCGTCGCGACGCACCCTCCGCTCGGCTTAGAGTTTGTCTTTGGCTTCGTCCCAGAAGGCGAGGGCGCCTGCGGAGAAGTCGCTTAAGAACTCCGGCCCGTAGTCTTTGCCCGGAATCACCTCCACGCCGACACGTTCTTCCCAAAACGGCTTCACTTGCCGCCGCACTTGTTCGACGTCGGCGGGATACAATTTCGCTTCCTCGGTGCTATGCAATCGATCTTTGTGGCCAAGCACCCAGGCTGTGAAATCGCGGAATAGCTTTTTGATTTTGCGTCGATCGGAAAATCGCGTCTTCAAGTCTTCCCACGTCCCGTCGAGCAACGGACCGGCACAGAACTCTTCCAGTCGTTGTAGTTCCACAGGATGCGCATCGGCCATCGCCCAATGCTGGCCCAGCACATAAGCGCGGCCGGTGGTTCCGGCGTGTCGGGCCTCAGGTTCATTCTGCAGGCGCCGCAACCGTTCGATCGCGTCGTCTTTGTCGGGAAGTTCGGGCATCGGTTGCTCCTTGTTGGCATGTTCTGAGAGCCAAGCTTCAAATGCTTCGGACGCCACCGCTGACCAATTCACCCGCTCCCCGGCGGCTTTCATGCGCGCCTTGAGTTGGCGAGGAATGGTAATCGTGGTCCGGTCGTAAGCGGACGGCTCTGTCTGACGATCCGCGCGGCTCCGCGGCCGCGCCTGTCGAGATTTACGTGACATAATTTTCCTCCGGCGCAATAGTATGCATTGATGCATACAGGGTCAATACCCCAAAATGTGGCGGTCAGGCTTCCGCGGGTCACTGTTTGTTGTTCAAAAAACCGCTTCCCCACTAAAATGGCCCACGACACCCGCTTTCAACCGGGGCTGTAGCAACACGAAATCGGGACTCAGCGGAGAACGTTAGTAATGGCCTATGACGAACAACTTGCCGAGCGGGTGCGTCCGTTGATGCGGCGGCGCAAAGGGTTTTCGGAGAAGAAGATGTTCGGCGGCGTGGGGTTTTTGCTGTCCGGCAACATGTGCGTCGGCGTGTGGAAAGAGTGTTTGATTCTGCGGCTGGGGTTGGAGAACTACGAAACGGCGTTGAGCGATCCCGACACACGCGAATTCGACATCACCGGCCGGGCCATGCGGGGCTGGGTGATGGTCGAACCGGCCGGCGTTGAAGTGGAAGCGGATCTGCTCGATTGGGTTGACCAAGCGGTGAAGTTTGTGCGGACGTTGCCTGCGAAGTAATGGCCTCGCGCAGAGACGCAGAGACGCAAAGAGTTACAGTCTTGTATCGGGAATGCCACGAAGCCTCCGGCATCCAACATTCTCTCTGCGTCTTCGCGTCTCTGCGCGAAACTTTTTTCTAAACCAACCAACGATTTGATGAATACGCCGATGACTGCTTGGCTTCTATGACCGCTGCTCTCCTTTGTTGTCGCGGTTTGATCTACCGGCTAGGATTGCGACTGCATTACAATGATTCCATTTCGGCGACCACCTCATCGCCGTTTCTAATCCGCCCACGATCACGAGACCACCATAATGAATATCGAAACCCAATGCTTACATGCCGGAACCGAGCCCGATCCTTCGACGATGTCGCGCGGCGTGCCGGTGCATCGGACGAGTTCTTATGTGTTTCGCGATACCGAACACGCAGCGGACTTGTTTGCGCTGCGGGAGTTGGGGAACGTTTATTCGCGGATCATGAATCCCACACATGACGTGCTCGAAAAGCGGGTGGCGGAGCTTGAAGGGGGCGTCGCCGGGTTGGCGGTTGCTTCGGGGACGAGCGCAATTTTTTACAGTGTGATCAACCTTTGCGGCATGGGCGATGAAATTGTGGCCGCCAACAATCTGTACGGCGGAACCTTCACACAGTTCAACGACATCTTGCCGCAGTTTGGCATCAAAACAAACTTTGTCGATCCTCGCGATCCGGAGAATTTTCGTGGAGCGATCACCGACAAGACAAAACTTCTGTTTTGTGAAACGATCGGCAATCCCGGTCTGGATGTGACGGACATCGAAGCCATCAGCCGCATCGCCCACGATCACGGACTGCCGCTGATTGTGGATGGAACGTTTTCAACGCCCGCCTTGCAGCGTCCTTTGCAGCAGGGGGCGGACATTGTGGTGCACTCACTGACCAAGTGGCTGGGTGGTCACGGCACGGGGATTGGCGGCATTGTGGTGGATGGCGGCAAGTTTGATTGGGCATCGGGAAAATTCCCGCTGATGTCCGAACCCGATGCGAGCTATCACAACATCCGCTGGGCCACCGACCTGGGTGATTTAACACCGATGGCCTACCTGTTGCGGATGCGGGTCGTGCCGCTGCGGAACCTGGGCGCCTGTATTTCCCCGGATAACGCGTGGATGTTCCTGCAGGGCATCGAAACGTTGCCGCTACGGATGGAACGTCACTGCGAAAACGCCGTAGCGGTCGCTAGCCATCTATCGCATCACGACTCCGTCGAATGGGTGACATATCCCGGCTTGGAATCGAATCCAAACTACGAAAAGGTGCAACGCTTGCTGGGCGGCAAGGGCGGAGCAATGGTCGTGTTCGGCATCAAAGGGGGCGGCGCTGCGGGAACGAAATTCATCGAAAGCCTCAAAATGTTCTCCCACCTCGCCAACGTCGGCGACGCCAAGAGCCTAGCGATCCACCCGGCAACCACCACGCATTCACAACTCACCGAAGACCAACAACGCGCCGCCGGCATCACCCCAGAAATGGTGCGACTGTCGGTGGGGATTGAGCACATTAATGATATTCTGGCGGATCTGGACCAGGCGCTGGCGTCGGCGGCGGGGTGATTGTTCGTTTTGGGAATTTTAATTTAGCCACAGATGGAACACGGATAAAACACGGATTGAAAAGGATTTGCGGGCCGCTTGGGTAGATTCTAAGGCCGCAAGTGGCCTGCAAGTGGTGAGCGGTAGTTTGCTGTCTTAAGACTCTGAGGACTGGATCGAATGAGGAGACGGGCTTATGAGCATACGGGCATTGTTGGTTCTTGCACTGGCCGTTTACAGTCCTCTCGAATTGCTCAGTGCGGATGAACCTCCGAAAGTACCGCCAAGTCCGACCGTGGGCAGCGTCTACGGTAAGGCTGTCACGGCGGCAGACATTGGCCTCACCGCGCCGATCGATCCCACCGTTCAATTCGACGCACGCGACACCGCTCGGTGGAAATTGATGGGGCGAATCATAACGGCCTTCGGTGTTCCCGTCGTCGAGCGGTTTGTCAAAAAGCAGAAAATCAATGCAACGGCCGCTGAAATAGAAAAATTTGAACTCAATTTACAAAAGTTTAACGAGCGAAGTCTGCGCCAGTGGGAGGCCCGATTGCTGGAATTGCAGAAAGAGCTTGCCGCGCCCAACCTGTCAAACGAAAACAAGGCGAAACTGAAGAAGGAGCAGGCCATGTACGAGACGATCGTGGCCTCCATTCGCGAACTTCCTAAGGCCGATAAGCCCAACAGTATTGCGAGACACTTCATAGTTGCTTGGAAGACCGAACGTGAGCTACACCGCATGTACGGCGGTCGTGTGATCTTTCAGCAGGCGGGCCTTGAGGCGCTTGACGGCCGCCGTCGATTGTTCGAGCAGGCCGAAAAGAATGGAGATATCAAGTTCGACGATGCTGGCGTGCGTCACCTTTTCTATTACTACTACGCGGATATGAAGCATACGGTTGTTGATGAGAAGGGTTTCGAGCAGCCGTGGTTTTTTGGTGACGGAGATTGAAGCGGGAGGCGAGCGGTCCTGATAAGATGAGGCTGGCCCAGTGAGGTCGATGTGCTCTGGGGCGATTTGATCGGCGGGCCGACAATTTACAAACCCCAGCGGCTGTGCTGCCTTGAAAGAATCTTTCGAGGTCACCCGCACGATAGACCGTCAGACAGACCAGTGACCCGTGTATGATCGACATGACATACAACACGATTTGCACCAACTGTGGAGAGGTCGGTACGTCATGCTACGAGACTCTTCACTTCCCAAGCATCTCAAACCACAACGTCAATAGCTCTTCGTACTGTTACTACTGTCCGATCTGCGGACTGCAAGTTCGCATCGATCAGAAGATCGATGGCCAAGTTCTGGAGCACATTCAAAAGCCGCCGCAATCTTCCAGTAGCTTTGTTGATCCGTACTACCACACGGTCGCGGATCGGCTCTACGCATTTTTTGATCCAGCACGGAAGTACTCTGTGATTTCAATTCCCCAGCTAGATTTGGAGTGCCCGCGTCACAATAAACCAATGCTGCTCTCGGCAAACTGGCTGGCCCAGCCGCCACTTGATTGCCAACACTGTGGTGGCACCCGATTCGTCGTTCCCTTCGATGATCCACCCAACATGTGATATAGCGGGAGAGCGAACTGTTGCATGGGAACCGTGGTCCGCACAATGCGTTACGTTGTCTAACAATGCAGAATCTCTCAATCCTTATCGCATTCGCCATACCACTTCTCGTCGGATGCGCTGACGAAGCGTCCGATCCAATTGCAAAAGACCCAATCGCACTTTCGCTCGTTGACCCACCCGATTTTCCCAGCCAAGCCGTGGTCTGCAAGGAATGGGCAAAGAAAGCGTGTGCGGTCTTTCTACAGACTGGCAAATTGGACGATTCATTGTCCTGGAAGCATTGGCGTTAAAAAAAAGAAGTGATCAGATCACTCTTCGCTGAGAAGCGTTTTCGTGGGTGACCTAGTCAGAATTGGCCGGGTGGCGCAGCGACAGGACGTTGCAGCACGTGTTAATCTAAAACGCTAATATACTTAGCTTCGCCAGTCAGGTCGTTGACACACACTGCACGGATATCCCCTCTCGGGTCTTTTACAACGTAATTTGGATCCGGTGGCGTTACGACTACAAGCTCTAGAACGAAGTTGCCGTGCTCGTGCGGTTCTCCAAGCTCCTCTTGATACATTTCCTTAGTCGCATGCGCTATGTGCGCGCATTCGATCACTGTGTGTCCATCATTTTCCAAAAACTCACGTCCAACCTCGATCGCCCTTGCTTTGTCGATTTGGCACATATCGTGTCTTCCGGCGTCATTGAGATGGTCAAGGAAACGGACGAGACGATGAGCTTCCATCCAGTACATTCCATAGTGACAGATCTCCCCCAACTTTCAATCGTATTTGCCTAAAGTGATTATCATTTTCGCGGACGGCTCATGAGAATTTCGAGGCCATCTACGTTCGCCGCCATCACGCCCGCAACTTCGCACCTTGTTTATCCAGGCGTTGTGGGGAGATGGTGATGCTTGTGCCGAGTTCTTGGACGAACAGTGAGACGCGGAATTCTTCGAGGCTCGGATAATTGTCTCCGCCATACATCACATCTGTGCGTAGCACGTATTTCTTCCCTTTCTCAACAACGGCTCCTTCGTGTAGCTGTGGATGATGAAACACGAGGGCTAATCCCGTTTTAGGTTTTACACAGATCAATTCTGGTTCAAAGAATCTCGTTTCACCGCCATCAAAGTCATCGTTCAAATAGACCAGGAACGTAAACTCGCTGCGTTGTCCATTGGTGCGGGCAAAAGAACCGTCGAAATGCGGTTTGAACGTTTGTCCAACTTCATAGCGGTAGAATCGGAATCTTTCGTTGAATCCGACAGGCTTACGATAGGACCAAGTCGGTACCATATGCTGTTCGGCACGTGACCAGAGGTCCTCCGCTAACGCAACATCATCAACCATCACACGACTGTTATTTCGGACGTCCTTCCGCATTTCGAATCCTGACGACGTGGTGATCGGGGCATCATTGAATCCTCGGATTTCACTCATTCGGATGAGTTCTTTGCATTCAGTGTGCGAAAGAAAATTCTGAATCACAAAAACAGAGTCACCGAGTAATTGCACTTTTTGCATCTCAATCACCTAATTAGGTCATCATCCCGATTTACAAGGGAGCCTAATATCAAGGACCACAGAAAACGTCAATTCCTTAGCGGAAGGAACGGGATGCGAAATTATACGCCCATTAGTGCACGCACATTAGCAGTGCGATCCGGCCAACCGGATCCGGCTACCTTCCGAATACCATTGAGACGAATCTGACGGGCACTAGGTTCATCGAATGCCATAGTTTTTGCAATTTTCTTCTACCGCCATCACGCCCGCACCTTTGCCCCTTGCTTATCCAACCGTTGTGGCGAGATCGTGATGCTGGTGCCGAGTTCTTGGACGAACAATGAAACGCGGAGCTCTTCGAGCATCCAGCGGTATTGGATCAGTTCTGGATCGTAGACGCCGCGCTGGTGATGTTCGGCGGCGCGGGTGCGGTAGGCGTTCCAGCGGGGTTGAATGATGGCGTGCTGCTCTTTGTCACGCGGGGCGCCACCCTGGGCGAGTTTGTGGAGGCGTCGGCGAATGCCTTCGAAATAGCGCGGGTATTGTTGCAACCAGTTCCACTGGGTGCGCGTTAAAAAACCGGCTGTGGTCAATTCCTGCAACTGCAATCGCATGTCCGCAACAGCCGCATCCCATCCCTTGCCGGCGGCCGATTCCACAGCAACGAGAGCCTTTTGATAGGCGGTGAGCATCGGTTCTAATAGACCGGCTACCTCTTGCACGGCCCGTCCAATCCGCTCGCTACCAGTGCGTTGCTGCTGTTCAAATTCTTCGGCCGAACGGGGGATGACATTCGTCGGTAAAAAGGCGCGGTCAGTGAGTAATTCGGCGATGCACTGCCGGAATATCGCAGAATCTGGCAGCGTTGCTGCGTTGAGCAAGATGCGATCGATGTTCGGTAGCCAATCGGCCTGCGCTTTCAATTCGCGGCGCTCCGCTAGATAAAACAACCGCCGCAATCCGCCACGGGTTTCGAAGGTCGCCTTGAGCGGACAATCCAACAACCGTAGATTCACTGCTTCGCCGGTATCGATCAGCGCGGGATACCCATTGAGCGCTAAGCCACCATGCTGAATGTCGACCCGTTTGGGAAGCTCGCCGAAGTCCCACGTCACGATGCCGTCGCGGTTCCAAGTGGGATCGTCGATGGCGGAGAAATTCGCGGCCGCGGCCGCGCCTAGGCTCTTGCGGATTTTCGTCAGGTCCCGCCCCTCGCCAAGCGCTTCGCCTTCGGAGTCGATCACGCGGACGTTCATCCGCAGATGATTGGGCAATTGCACCTGTTGAAACTCCGACGCAGCACAACGGGTGCCGGCGATCTCCGCCAACTTGTCCGCCACCGCCGTTGCGAAATCGCCTTCCCCAAAGGTAATTTCCGCCGCCACCTTGCGAGCTGTCTCGGCCAAGGGATTCAAACTTCGCCGCGAGGATTTGGGCAGCGATTTAATGAGCGCCAGAATCTTCTCTTCAATCAATCCCGGCACAAGCCATTCCAACCGGTGCGGCTGCAATTGATTCAGGCCGGCCTGCGGAATCGTCAACGTTACGCCATCTTCGTCGCTGCCCGGCTCGAGATGGTACTCGAGCGGTAATTGCATTGTGTCGATGGTGATCGCATCGGGGAAATCGGTATCGGTGACAGCTTCGGAATGGTCGACCAACAGATCCGCTTGCGTCATGTGCAAGATGTTTGGCGTGGTCTGCTCAACTTTACGGAGCCACTTCCGCAATCGTGCTCCATCATAGGCATGCGGAGGGATGCGGCTGTCGTAAAATTCGTAGCGGGCTTCCTCGCCCAACAAAAAATCGCGGCGGCGCGACTTGGCGGCCATCTCTTCGAGTTGTTCGATGAGTTGCTGGTTGTGCGCGAAAAACTTGACCGGGGTCTGCCAGTCGCCTTCGACCAGTCCATGTTGAATAAACATCTCTCGCGCCACCGGCGCATTGACGCTGCCGTAGGGAATCCGCCGGCGCGGAATGATCGGCAGGCCAAAGAGCGTCACTTTTTCATACGCCATTACCGATCCGGTTTCAGGAACCCAATGCGGTTCGCTGTGCGTGCGGACGACGAGGTGACCGGCCAGCGGTTCAATCCAATTCGGATTGATGCGGGCAACAACGCGGGCGTAGCGCCGTGTGGTTTCGACCAATTCGGCAGCGACAACCCACTTTGGTTTTTTCTCAAACGTCGCCGACCCGGGCCACAGGTTTAGCTTTTGTCCACCGGCACCGGTGTATTCATAGGTGTCGGTCCGGTTCGCGATCCCGGATAATAATCCGGTCAGCAGGGAGCGATGAATGGCATCGTAGTCATCACGGCGGGGCTGTTGCTTGAGTTTGTTCTGCTCGACGATTTGCAACAGTTGTCGGTGAATTTCCTGCCATTCCCGCATGCGGTTGTAGGAGAGAAAATTCTGCTGGCAGGCCTTGCGCAACCGATTCCGCGAAAGGTCATGTTTGAGACCTTCGTAGAAATCCCACAGTTTCAAGTAGCCCAGAAAGTCCGATTCTTCGTGGACAAATTGTTCATGGCACGTGTCGGCCGCCTGTTGTTTATCGACGGGGCGTTCGCGGGGGTCTTGCAGTTCCAATGCGGCGGCGATGATCAGCACTTCCCGCAAACAGTTTTCTTCGTGAGCGGCCAAGACCATCCGCCCCACGCGAGGATCGACAGGCAGACGGCTCAGTTTGCGGCCGATGTCGGTCAGTTGATCGCGGTCGTCAATCGCACCCAACTCAAACAGCGTGCTATAGCCTTCGCGAATGGCAATGGGTTTGGGCGGATCGAGGAATGGGTATTCTTCGATGGCGCCCAGTTTCAGCGACAACGTCTGCAAAATGACCGCTGCCAGGTTGGTCCGTTGAATCTCCGGCGAGGTGAATTCATCGCGCGTCAGGTAATCTTGCTCGCTGTAGAGACGAATACAAATCCCCGGTCCCAAGCGGCCGCAACGGCCTTTACGCTGGTCGGCCGACGCGCGGGAAATCGGTTCGATCGGCAGACGTTGAACCTTTGACCGGGCGGAGTACCGGCTGATGCGCGCAGTTCCCGCATCGATCACGGAACGAATCCCCGGCACGGTCAACGAAGACTCAGCGACATTGGTCGCGATCACAATACGGCGATGGTTGTGAGATTGAAAAACGCGGTTTTGCTCAGCAGTCGATAAGCGACCGTAGAGCGGAAGGATCTCGGTCCCTTTCCCCATCCGGCTGCCGGCGATTTGTCGTCCGCGCAATGCTTGTGCCGTTTCGCGGATGTCGCGTTCGGTCGGCATGAAGATCAACACGTCGCCATCATCTTCGGCGGTTAGCTCCTCGACCGCATTCAGTACGCCCCGCTGCAGATCGGCCTCGTCGCTGTCATTGTCTCCTTCGAGCGGGCGATAACGGACTTCGACGGGATAGGTCCGTCCCGAAACTTCGATCACCGGCGCCGGTCCCGTCGCCGTGGCAAAATGTTCGCTGAATCGCTGGGCATCGATCGTGGCTGACGTGATGATCAATCGTAGTTCCGGGCGTTTGGGCAACAACCGTTTGACGAAGCCCAGCAGAAAGTCGATATTCAACGACCGTTCGTGTGCTTCGTCGATAATGATCGTGTCGTACTGATTAAGAAATGTGTCCCCCTGCGATTCGGCCAACAAGATGCCGTCGGTCATCAGTTTGACATACGTGCGGGGGCTGGTCGCATCGGTGAAACGAATTTTAAAGCCCACCGACTGGCCGACCGTGCTGCCCAATTCTTCGGCGACGCGGGCGGCGACGGAACGGGCGGCGATGCGCCGCGGTTGGGTATGCCCGATCATGCCATCGATACCGCGTCCCATGTCGAGGCAGATTTTAGGCAATTGCGTCGATTTACCCGATCCGGTCTCGCCGCTGACAACCACAACTTGATGGTTGGCAATCGCATCGGCGATTTCCTGCCGCTTAGCGAAGATTGGCAGTTCTTCATCAAAAGTCACCGTCGGACGGCCTGCGAGCCGCGATTTCCTCAGCTGCACGCTCTGCTGGACCTCGTCCGCCAGCCGGGCCAGATTTTTATCAAACGGCTGTTTGCGCTGTTGGGCTTGGCGAATGGACCGTGCGCGACGGCGCAAGCGATGCCGATCCGCCGCCAGGGCATGCTGGATTTGCCGTTCAAGAGCGGCCAGTGAAGGTTCGGGGGGCGCGGAGGACATCGAATTGATTATTGCAAAAAACGGGGCCGTAGACGTGCGATATGTTAGCGAAGCAGCGCAAGGTAAACAATCAGATCCCGCGGTGGAATTGCAAAGCG
This sequence comes from Symmachiella dynata, assembly GCF_007747995.1. NCBI lineage: Bacteria > Pseudomonadati > Planctomycetota > Planctomycetia > Planctomycetales > Planctomycetaceae > Symmachiella > Symmachiella dynata. Next base: position 736,873 of record NZ_CP036276.1, read on the forward strand.
GCAGCACAACCGATAGGACAGATGGTGTGGCAATCGTTGTCGACACGTAACGACCGAGAGTGGTTCGGGAGGTGAGGGGATTGTATGCCGATTCATGTGGAGTTATTTGGAATTCCGCGACAACGCGCCGGTGTGAAGGAATTGGACGTTACGGCCGGTGATTTGCAATCGCTGTTATTGGCCATCGGTCGCGAACTTCCGCAATTACTTGATGTTTGCCTGGACCACGACGGTCGCCTCAAATCGGGCTATCTGGCAAACATCAACGGCCGCGCCTTCGTCACCGCCGCCGAAACCCCACTAACCGACGGCGACAACGTCCTCATCCTCTCCGCCGACGCAGGGGGGTAGAACTCGAGGCGATGCGATTTATTTAGCCACAGATTGAACACAGATCAAACACAGATAAAAGAAAAAGATAAAAGCTATAGACGTCTAGTTGATAAATGTCTGCCAATGCATGTTGGCAAATCCCGACCACAAGGCAGCGGATGCACAGATCTGTGTTTGATCTGTGTTCAATCTGTGGCCAAGAGTTCTAATAAAATACGCGTAAAAGAAGAAATCATGCCCTCCACACCGCCCGGTTATCATGGTCGCTATTTGCGTGTGGATTTGTCTGCGCGTACGGCGGTTGCGGTGCCGATTCCGGGGGAGGTTTTGCGGCGGTTTGTGGGGGGGAGCGGGCTGGGGACTTGGATCTTGCTGCAGGAAAGCAGCGATGGGTTCGACCCGTTGGCGGCTGAGGCGCCGTTGTTGTTTGTGTTCAGCCCGTTGGTGGGGAGTCCGCTGACGACGTCGGCCAAGTTCGTGGTGATGGGCAAGTCGCCGCTCACACAGCGGATCAACGATTCGCTCTCGTCGTCGCACTTTGCGATCGCGGGGAAAAAAACGGGTTACGACGCACTAGTGATTGTGGGCGAAGCCGAACAACCGACTTGCTTGGTGATTGAGCCGGAAAGTGTGCGTTATGAGCCTGCCCAGGCGGCGTGGGGCCAGAGCAGTAGCGCTGCCTCGGAAACCTTGAGCCAACAACTCGGCCAGGGCTTTCGTTTTGCTGCGATCGGACCAGCCGGTGAAAACCTGGTGCGGTATGCCACGATTTCGCATGACGGTCGGCACGCGGGACGCGGCGGCATGGGGGCGGTGATGGGGGCTAAGCAACTCAAGGCGGTTGCGGTGCGCGGTGATCGGCTCACTCCGTTTCATGATGCGGAGGGGCTCGTTGCGCTGAGTAAAACGCTGTCGAAAAAATCATTCGGCCCGGCGACAGCCAAGTACCGTGAATTGGGGACAGCGGGAAACTTGTTGGCGTTCAACCGGCTGGCGGTATTACCGACGCGCAACTTTCAGACATCCACGTTCGAGGGCGCAGCCACGCTGGCGCCGGAGGCGATGGCGGTCTCGCACGAACGAACCCGCGCGTCGTGTGCCGCTTGTACCATCGGTTGTGAGCACATTTATCATCGCCACGACAACCAGGCCGGCGTGCGGATGGAATATGAAAACCTGTTCGCCTTGGGACCGCTGTGCGGCATCGCCGATCCTGAAGCGGTATTGGCCGCGTCGGCGCTGTGTGATGAACTGGGCATGGACACGATCAGCGCCGGCGCCACGATCGCTTTCGCCATGGAGTGCGCTGAACGGGGTTTCTTAAAAGCTGCGGACCTGCGTTTTGGAAATAGCGCCGCCGTGTTGTCGATGCTCAGGCAAATCGGAGCTCGGCAAGAGTTGGGGGATCTGTTGGCCGAAGGGTCGCGGATTGCTGCGGCGCAGATCGGACAAAACACGTCGGACTTTGCACCGCACGTGAAGGGACTCGAGTTGCCCGGTTATGAACCGCGGGCGCTACAAACGATGGCGTTGGGTTTTGCCGTCGGGACGCGCGGCGCGGATCATAATCGATCGGGGGCCTATGAAGTTGATTTCAGCGCGCAGTTTGACCGCCTGCATGCCGGTCCGGAGGTCGTCGCTCCGGCGATTGAAACCGAAGACCGTGCTGCGCTGATGGATTCTTTGATCCTCTGTAAATTTCTGCGGGGCGTTCTCGTTGATTATCATGAGGAGTTGGCCGAGATGTTGAATTTGATCACCGGATTCGGTGTCACGGCTGATGAATTGCGGACGACGGCGCAGCGGATTGTGACGGCCAAGAAACTGTACAACATCAAACAAGGCTGGACACCCGCCGAAGATACGCTGCCCGCGCGGTTTCTAACCGATCCGCTTCCGGAGGATTCCGGTCCGAGCGGCGGTGCGAATTTATCACCCAAACAGTTGAGTGAATTGGTGGCGGCGTATAATCTGGGGCGTGGTTGGGATCGCGACGGTTGGATTCCTGATTCACGACTGCTGGAGTTAGAAGTGGAGTAGGTCCTCGTTTTCGCGCAAGTTAGCGCAAGGCCTGTGGGAGACGCTCAGCAAATGTCGCTCAGTTTCGTTGTGGGAAATTTTACCATCTGGCTCTTTGCCGGCGGTTTTGCGCTGTTGCTGGTTGTGCTCGTCGTACAGCGGATCTTCAATCCATCCCGCGAGCTGGAAAAACAAAAATGCCCCGGCTGCAGCCGCGCGATTGCCCGCATCGCCGATTTCTGTCCCGACTGCGGCAAACCATGGCCGTTTGGAAAGACATGAACGCAGTCGTGGCTGCACTGCAGGCAGTCTAGGTTTGCGCGGCGTAAGCGAATTTTATGCAGGGGCTTCCGTTGAACCTCGCGGAATCACACGCGTTGGTCAATCACCCGCCAGCTCGAATCCCATTGGCATCGTTTCGCGAATCACACTCGCGCGTCGTCTGTCACGGAGCGCACAATGCGACCGCAAGCGGTCGGTTTGGGATTGGTGAGAATCTCGCTCAGAAATCTGTGTTTGATCTGTGTTCAATCTGTGGCTAAGAAAATCACGGCTACGTTTGACTGCGGCTCCGTCGCGCTGCGAACTTCTTTACAACGGCGTCTTGTGTAACTCGCCGGCGATTTCACGGACGAATTGCGGCACCGCGTAACCGGGCAGTCGTTTGCGCAATTCCGCTATGATGCCGCGCCCGGTTTGTTCCGGAACTTCAAAGTGAGCCGCGCCGCTCACGCGGTCGAGTTGGTGTAGGTAGTACGGAATGACTCCCAAATTGA